>NZ_AP018449.1:1360000-1720000 GCF_003966895.1 Methylomusa anaerophila
CTTCCGATACGGCTACCTTGTTACGACTTCACCCCAATCATCGGCCCCACCTTCGACGGCTGGCTCTTTTCAGTTACCTCACCGGCTTCGGGTGTTTCCAACTCTCGTGGTGTGACGGGCGGTGTGTACAAGGCCCGGGAACGTATTCACCGCAGTATGCTGACCTGCGATTACTAGCGATTCCGACTTCACGGAGGCGAGTTGCAGCCTCCGATCCGAACTGAGAGCTTGTTTGTGAGCTTGGCTCCACCTCGCGGCTTCGCTTCTCTCTGTTGAAGCCCATTGTAGTACGTGTGTAGCCCAGGACATAAGGGGCATGATGACTTGACGTCATCCCCGCCTTCCTCCGCATTCTCTGCGGCAGTCTCCTTTGAGTTCCCACCTTTACGCGCTGGCAACAAAGGATAAGGGTTGCGCTCGTTGCGGGACTTAACCCAACATCTCACGACACGAGCTGACGACAGCCATGCACCACCTGTCTTCTTGTCTCCGAAGAGAGGCATCCATCTCTGAATGTTCCAATCGATGTCAAGCCCTGGTAAGGTTCTTCGCGTTGCGTCGAATTAAACCACATACTCCACCGCTTGTGCGGGCCCCCGTCAATTCCTTTGAGTTTCAACCTTGCGGCCGTACTCCCCAGGCGGGGTACTTATTGCGTTAACTCCGGCACAGAAGGGGTCGATACCTTCTACACCTAGTACCCATCGTTTACGGCCAGGACTACCGGGGTATCTAATCCCGTTCGCTCCCCTGGCTTTCGCGCCTCAGCGTCAGACACAGTCCAGAAAGTCGCCTTCGCCACTGGTGTTCCTCCCAATCTCTACGCATTTCACCGCTACACTGGGAATTCCACTTTCCTCTCCTGCACTCAAGGTCTCCAGTTTCCAACGCCCATACGGGGTTGAGCCCCGCACTTAGACTTTCGACTTAAAGACCCGCCTGCGCGCCCTTTACGCCCAATAATTCCGGACAACGCTTGCCACCTACGTATTACCGCGGCTGCTGGCACGTAGTTAGCCGTGGCTTCCTCCTCAGGTACCGTCATTATCATAGATTCTTTACCTATAATACGTTCGTCCCTCAAGACAGAGTTTTACAGTCCGAAAACCTTCTTCACTCACGCGGCGTTGCTCCGTCAGACTTTCGTCCATTGCGGAAGATTCCCCACTGCTGCCTCCCGTAGGAGTCTGGGCCGTGTCTCAGTCCCAGTGTGGCCGTTCATCCTCTCAGACCGGCTACTGATCGTCGCCTTGGTGAGCCGTTACCTCACCAACTAGCTAATCAGACGCAGGCTCATCTTCTAGCGGTAGCATCTTCAGAGGCCACCTTTCTTATAAAAGATATGCATCTCTTATATCTCATTCGGTATTAGCACCACTTTCGCGGTGTTGTCCCCATCTAGAAGGCAGATTGCCTACGCGTTACTCACCCGTTCGCCACTGGGAGTTATTGCTAACTCCCCGTTCGACTTGCATGTGTTAAGCACGCCGCCAGCGTTCGTCCTGAGCCAGGATCAAACTCTCCAATAAAGTATGCCGTCTGTAACAGATGAATGTTCTTACCCTAGAACTCGTCCATAAGCGAATTGACTCGCTTTGTCAGAAGAGGTAGGCAACATTCAAAGTCACAGTGTGACTACATTATTCGGAGCCGTTTTATTGGCTCAATATCATCAGAAATTTTTGGTGTTGGATGCTTTCCATCCAACTTGTTGTTCGTGCTCGTTGAGCACCGCACATCTGGCGTATTTATCTTACATTGTTCAGTTTTCAAGGAGCACTCTTTCGCTGTCCGTATTCCGTTATCGTAATTGGCGACAGCTATTATATATTAACACATCAGTTATTCTGTGTCAACATCTTTATTTTGTTACTGTTGTAAGTTCTTGCCGCCATCAGTGGCGACTGTTATATAGTATCATGTATTATTCTATGTGTCAACCAATCTTTTTGAGGAAGATTATACCTCAAAAAGGGGGGGAGTGTCACCTATCGTACCATATTATGCCCGCTATGTCAATAATTATTCATACTATTTTGAAAAATCCTTGTATATCTTATATACATCTAAAAGGGAGACTTGTAAGTCTCCCCAAAAATCCCGTTAATACAATTTTACTTGTATCTTCCCAGTTAACAATTGCCACGAACTGCTTAGAAATCGTCAGGTGCGAGGCGTGACGAGAACCGGAGCGCAGGCGTACTGGGTTGTACGTCGGAGCGAGGAT
The DNA here is from genome assembly GCF_003966895.1 of Methylomusa anaerophila. Lineage (NCBI taxonomy): Bacteria > Bacillati > Bacillota > Negativicutes > Selenomonadales > Sporomusaceae > Methylomusa > Methylomusa anaerophila. Next base: position 1,362,228 of record NZ_AP018449.1, read on the forward strand.
CGCAGGAGCAACGACGCAGATGGCGGTTTATAAGCAGTTCCCTACTTAATGCAGCTAAACTTATTTTAATACTGCCCCTTTGCTGGCCGACGTCACCAGCTTAGCATATCGGGCCAAATACCCCCCGCTCACTTTGGGCTTAGGCTGCGACCACGCGGTTCTGCGTTTGGCCAGTTCCTCGTCGCTTACATCAAGCTTCAGACTCCTTGCCGGTATATCGATGTCGATAATATCACCCTCCCGAATGAGCGCAATCGGCCCGCCGTCCATGGCTTCCGGCGCAACGTGACCGATACAGGCGCCGCGGGTTGCACCACTGAAGCGGCCGTCTGTCAGCAGGGCTACCTTTAGGCCCATACCGGCAATAACCGCGGTGGGATTCAGCATCTCCCGCATACCAGGACCGCCTTTGGGCCCTTCGTAACGGATTACGACGACGTCGCCGTCCTTGACCTGTTTGCCGATAATAGCGGCAATGGCGGCGTCTTCCGAATCGTACACCCGTGCCCGTCCACGGAACTGAAGCATATCTTCCGCAACCGCACTTTCTTTCACGACTGCACCTTCCGGAGCCAAATTTCCCTTCAAAATGGCAATACCGCCCGTGTTGCGATAGGGCGCTTCCACAGTTTTGATTACATCCGGACGTTTGATCGCGGCGTCTTGTATCCGTTCCTTCAACGTACCGGAGACAGTCATGGCATCTATATGGATAATTCCGTGTTTGGACAGTTCCTTCAGCACCGCTGAAATACCCCCGGCCTCGTTTAAATCCTGAAGGTGCAGGCTGCCACCAGGGCTCATTTTAGTTATATAAGGTGTTTTGGCGCTAATTTGGTCAAACAGGGGTAGCGGCAGTTCTATCCCCGCTTCATTGGCTATAGCCGTTAAATGAAGAACGGTGTTGGATGAGCCGCCAATTCCCATATCAACAGCAATTGCGTTTTTAAAAGCTTCCATCGTCATAATGTTTCTGGGCTTAATTTCCCTTAAAACCAAGTCGACAACCAAGGAGCCGGTTCGTTTAGCCAGCATGCGCCGCGCTCCGGACTGGGCGGCAGGAATGGTGCCGTTGCCGGGCAAGGCCATACCCAGGGCTTCCGTTAAACAGTTCATGGTATTGGCGGTAAATAAACCGGCACAGGACCCGCAGCCCGGACAAGCGGACTGCTCCATAGCGGCAAGTTCAGCGGCAGTAATTTTGCCGGCCTCAAATAGTCCGGCCGCCTCGAACATCAGGCTTACACTGATGTCCCGCCCTTGATAGCGTCCGGCCATCATCGGACCGCCGCTTATGACAATACAGGGAATATTCAAACGGGCTGCCGCCATCAACATACCGGGAACGATCTTATCGCAATTGGGAATAAGCACCAAACCGTCAAACGCATGCCCGGCCGCGACCGCCTCAATAGAGTCCGCAATTAGCTCCCGGCTAGGCAGCGGGTATTTCATCCCTTCATGCCCCATAGCAATTCCATCGCAAATGCCGATGGCCGGAAATTCGACAGCCATGCCGCCGGCGGCGGCAATTCCTGTTTTAGCGGCCTCAGCTATATCCCGCAAATGCATATGTCCGGGAATAATTTCATTAAAAGCATTCACAACGCCGATCATGGGTTTATCCAATTCTTCCGGAGTATAACCCATGGCGTAAAATAATGACCGGTGGGCGGCTCTTGTGGAACCTTTTTTTACAATACTGCTCTTTAATGTCATGTCTGTCTCTCCCGTCCAAAATAGTTTCGCAGCTAGTAGTCTGCTGTCAACCTGAATGGAGTATATAGCTCAACTGCGGTTATCGCCTGCACATTGTCCAAATATTGAGTACATTATTACTTGCAGCGCAGTCTGCCCATTAACATTTAATTGTATATTCAACCTTTATTCTGTTATTCCTCTGTCAGGGATACACAATCATTGAAAATGCCTATTGAAAATAATGCAGTTTTTATGATAAAATATCAATTAATCATTAATTTCATAATTATGGCAATGATCGGAACAGTACCCGTGCGTAAAACTCCTCCAGAGAGCCGGATTAGGTGAAAACCGGCGGAATAGCCGCGGCGAACGCCTTCCGTGAGCTGCAAGCGCAACTCCTTTCGGATATTAAGCTTGCCGTTACCTGGCGTTAACAGTTTAAAGCGAGCCAAGCGGCTAAAATTGGTGGTACCACGGGAAAACTATTCTCGTCCTTTACTGGACGGGAATTTTTTATTTTAACTTTTTTATTTTAAAAGGAGGCTATTTAAGCATGTATGAAAAGAAAAGCATGGAAAGCGCGCTGCTGGAACTATTGGAAAAAGACAATACCCTGTCAATAGAACATCTGGCGCTAACATTAAACGCGCCCCGGTCCGACGTGGCGGAAGCCATAAAACAGTTGGAAGCTGCAAATATTATTGTTAAACACCAGACCATCGTCAATTGGGAAAAAGCCGGCATTGAAAAGGTGACGGCTGTCATCGACGTTAAAATTACGCCGCAGCGGGAAGTTGGGTTTGACGCCATTGCCGAACGAATTTACCGTTTTCCGGAAGTACGCAGTCTCTATTTGATGTCAGGCGCTTACGATCTTTTGGTAATGGTGGAAGGCGCCAACCTTAAACAAGTATCGAAATTTGTCGCCCATAGACTAGCGACCATTGATGGCGTTGTCAGTACCACAACTCACTTCATGCTGAAACCCTATAAAGAAGACGGCGTTATTTTGGACGACCGGGAGGAAGATCATAGATTGGCGGTATCGCCATGAACTGGGCCGAACGCGTGTCTCCCACCGTCCGGTCGCTGCCCCCTTCCGGCATACGGCGTTTTTTTGACATTGTCGCCGAAATGAAAGGGGTTGTTTCCCTGGGGGTAGGTGAGCCCGACTTCATCACTCCCTGGCACATACGGGAAAGCAGCATACATGGCCTGCATAAGGGCTATACCGCTTATACATCGAACTTCGGATTATTGGAATTACGGGAAGAAATCGCTCGCCTGGTTTATAACGAAGCCGATATAACTTACGATCCCCGCCGGGAAATATTGATAACTGTTGGTGTCAGCGAAGGATTGGATCTTGCGATGCGGGCCCTGCTTTGCCCCGGCGACGAAGTTCTGGTACCCGAGCCCTGCTATGTTTCTTACAAGGCCTGTGTAACCCTTGCGGGCGGCGTACCAATTCCTGTTCCCACTTCAGCGGCAAACGAATTCCGCGTCACAGTTGAACAACTCGCCAAATTGGTCACCCCTTGCACCAAAGCTTTGCTTATCGGCTACCCGAACAACCCGACCGGCGCCGTCATGCCCAAAGCGGAACTGGAAAAGATCGCCCGCTTTGCAGAACAGAACGATCTGGTTGTTATTGCCGATGAAATATATGCCAAGTTAACCTACGAGGGCGAACACACTTGCTTTGCCTCCCTGCCGGGAATGCGCGACCGTACCATCCTGTTAAACGGTTTTTCCAAGGCCTATGCCATGACCGGCTGGCGAATCGGCTACGCCTTGTCTAACCCTGACCTCATCGCCGCCATGACTAAAATTCATCAATATACCATTCTGTGCGCCCCGGTTATGGCCCAAATCGCAGCTATAGAGGCACTGAAAAAAGGTGAAGCCGATGTTGTGAAAATGGTTTCCGAATACAATGCCCGCCGCCGGTTTATGCTTGAAGGGTTCCGGCAAATCGGCCTCCCCTGTTTTGAGCCGAAAGGAGCCTTTTACCTGTTTCCGTCAATAGCTCATACCGGTATCGATTCCCTCAGGTTTGCCGAAGAGTTATTAAAGGCTGAAAAAGTTGCCTTAGTGCCCGGCAACGCTTTTGGCGAAAGCGGCGAAGGCTTTGTCCGCTGCTCCTATGCCACTTCCATCGCTCAACTCTCAGAGGCGCTGGAACGTATCGGCCGGTTCGTCAGAAAACTGGACTGCAAGCGGTTTTAGTGTATCCGGGTGCCAATCTTGCTAACTTCACCGGTGCCCTGTTGCCTGTTCATCCTTGGATAAAGCCCCTTGTCACCTGTGAATTCAGATGAGACAAGGGGCTTTTAATATTTTTTAATCGTTGTCTGCTTTTTTCTCTACTACCGCCAAAGCGACAACTTTATCGTTTTCACCGGTTTTCATCAGCTTAACGCCTTGGGTGCTTCTGCTGGTAACCGATATAGTATCCATCTCCATGCGGATAATAATACCTTCACTCGTAATCAGCATAAGTTCCTGTCCGGGAATGACAACCTTAATACCGACAACGTGGCCAATTTTTTCGGCAGCTTTCGGCTTTATGTTGATAACTCCCTTACCGCCCCGGGCGGTAACCCGGTACTCGTCAATGCGGGTGCGCTTGCCATAGCCTTCGGACGTCACCGTCAGAACTTCCCCATCTTTCTTGGCGGTGTCCATCCCGATAACTTCGTCGCCGGCCTCAAGGTTTATGCCCCGGACACCGTGAGCGGTCCGTCCCATAACCCGTACCTCGGTTTCCGGGAAGACGATTGCCTTGCCGTCCCGCGTTCCCATAATAATATGTTGCTCGCCGCTTGTCAGCTTAACCCCGATCAGATCATCGTCATCATCCAGATTGATGGCGTTCAGGCCGCCTTTACGGGCAGTATCGAACTCAACCAGTTCTGATTTTTTTACGATGCCTTTTTGGGTCGCCATAAATAAATAACGATTGGCGACAAATTCCTTTACCGGAATAACGGCAGTGATTTTTTCGTCTTTTTCAACCTGCAGTAAATTGACAATGGCGGTGCCTTTCGCGGTACGGCCGGCTTCAGGAACTTCATAGGCTTTGAGCCGGTAAACCCGGCCGCGGGTAGTAAAGAATAACAGATTATGGTGGGTTGTTGCAACAAATAATTGCTCGACAAAGTCTTCTTCCTTGGTTCCCATGCCGGTCACTCCCCTGCCGCCGCGTCTCTGGCTGCGGTAAGTGTCAACAGGCAGGCGCTTGATATAGCCATAATGGGTAAGAGTAATGACCACATCCTCTTCGGCTATCAGATCTTCCATTTCCAGTTTGGAAATATCGCTGGTAATCACCGTCCGGCGGGCATCGGCGAAACGTTTTTTTACATCCAGGAGTTCTTCTTTGATGATGTTCATGACTTTGTGCTCGTCGGCCAGCACACCTTCCAGCCATTCGATGGTCTCCAGGATGTCCTTGTATTCCATCTCAATTTTCTCCCGCTCAAGACCGGTGAGACGCTGCAGCCGCATATCCAAAATCGCCTGCGCCTGTTTTTCACTCAGGTTAAACTTAGCCATCAACGCTTCCCGGGCTATTTCAGGCGTTTGCGACTGGCGAATGGTCGAGATCACCGCATCCAGGTGATCAAGGGCGATTTTGAGACCTTCTAAAATGTGAGCCCGGGCGCGGGCTTTATCTAGTTCGAACTTGGTGCGGCGAATAATAACTTCTTTTTGGTGAGCCAAATAATGCTGCAAAACCTCGTGCAGATTCAGCACCTTGGGCCGCCCGTTAACCAAAGCGAGCATATTGACGCCGAAGGTCTCCTGCATCTGGGTGTGTTTATAAAGCTGGTTCAAGATTATGTCCGGGTTAACATCCCGTCGAAGTTCAATAACAATGCGCATGCCGGTACGATCGCTCTCGTCCCTGAGATCGGTTATGCCGTCAACTGTCTTATCCCGCACCAGGGCAGCGATGGTTTCGATCAATCTCGCCTTATTGACCTGGTAAGGGATTTCGGTAACCAATATGCGCTGCTTGCCGTTCTGCATCCGTTCGATGCGGGCCTGAGCCCGCATTTTGACGCCGCCCCGGCCGGTCATATATGCCTGCTTTATGCCTTCACGGCCTAAAATCAGACCGCCTGTGGGAAAATCCGGTCCCTTTACAGCCATCATTAGCTCTTGAATGGTGACGGCAGGGTTGTCGATCATCATAACCAGGCCATCCACCACTTCCCCCAAATTGTGGGGAGGTATGTTGGTGGCCATACCCACGGCAATACCGGCTGAACCATTGACCAATAGGTTGGGTATCTTAGCCGGCAATACTAACGGCTCTTTCAAAGACTCGTCGTAGTTGGGTCCGAAGTCGACAGTATCTTTCTCAATATCAGCTAACATCTCTTCCGCGATTCGCGACATGCGAACCTCAGTATAACGCATGGCTGCCGCTGAGTCGCCGTCAATGGAGCCAAAGTTGCCATGGCCGTCCACCAGCATATAACGGCTGGAAAAATTCTGCGCCATTCTAACGATGGCGTCATATACTGAACTGTCGCCATGGGGATGGTATTTACCCAAAACTTCCCCCACGATACGGGCCGACTTTTTATACGGCTTGTTGGCAGCCATCCCGGCTTCATGCATAGCATATAAAATACGCCGGTGCACCGGCTTAAGACCATCCCTGACATCAGGCAGCGCCCGCATAACAATAACGCTCATAGCGTAATCGATATAGGAATGCTTCATTTCCTCTTCCAAACGGATAGGCATTACCTTACCTAGACCAAAATCCACGTTACCACCTCAAATATAACATCTTGTTATATTTTCCCCACAAAGAGAAAAATATCCTGCATACTAAGGATATTTTACATAAAATATATGAATTAGCGGTAAGTAACCGTTTTTCGCTTGTGCCATATACTAAAATGAGAGAGTTATAACTGGGTTAACTTGCTGGCAAAATTTATCACACATAGAGCAATATTCATATGAGCCAAACTATTATTTAGTTATACTTTGGGAGGGGAAAAGTCAATGATGGATACTTTTTATGTATTGTTATTGGGATTAGCAGTCAGCATGGACTCTTTTGCCGCCGGTGTAGCCTATGGAATAAAATCCATTAGGATTCCCTGGACCTCTTTAGCAATTGTTGGTTTAATTACCGGCGCCTGTACCTTAGCTGCAACCATACTTGCCAATTATCTCGGGTCATCTATAAACACGCACCTGGCTATTTCCTTTGGCTCGTTATTGTTGATTGCCATCGGCGCCTGGAACATCCTGAATGAATATATTACAAAAAGCAATCTGTCGCCAAATAGTTCAGATAATAAGCTAACCTTTCGTATTGGCCGGATTGTGATTAACATTATGGCTGATCCGGAAACCGCCGATATCGACCACTCCAAATCCATTTCATCTTCAGAAGCGACGTTTCTCGGTTTAGCGCTGGGAATTGATAATATGATCGCGGCCTTTGCCGCATCGCTGATTAAACCACTGCCCCTCCACACACCGGTAATTATGGGCCTGATACAAATCGGTCTGATAACCTTCGGCAGCTACGGCGCCGCTCGCTTTGTACCCGAAGAAATAAAAAAAAGGTTTCCGTATGTTCCCGGCACAATCTTAATCTTGTTAGGACTGTTCCGTCTGGTATAATACCGGTCAGACTGGGTGAATAAGACCTGGCTGGTAAATACCGGCTTTTTTTGTACGCTATTACAATAATAAAATAATATCAGAAAAAAGACAGCGGGAGGCCGTAGCATGCCGTACAAAATTCTTGCAATTAATCCGGGATCTACTTCAACAAAAATTGGCCTTTACCATGGCACCACCGAAATATTTGCCCGGAATATCAACCACAGCGCTGAAGATATTGCCAAAATTCCGGACATCACCGACCAACTCGAATACCGCCTGGAAAAAATTAATGCTTTTATGGCCGCCCAAGACGTAAAAGCCACGGATCTGGCCGCAGTTGTAGGCCGAGGCGGATTATTAAAGCCAATGGCCAGCGGCACATATCGCGTCAACACGGCGATGCTTAACGACCTAAAAAACCGCCGCTACGGCGTTCATGCCAGCAATCTCGGCGCTATTCTCGCTGACCTGATTGCCAGACAAGGCAGTTGTCTTTCCTACATTGTGGACCCGGTAGTTGTTGACGAACTAGCCCCGGTAGCAAGATGGACAGGCCGCCCGGAGCTGGAAAGAAAAAGCATTTTTCACGCTCTTAACCAGAAAGCAGTTGCCAAGAAATATGCCAAAAGCCTCAACCGCTCCTACGGCGAGCTAAACCTGATTGTCGCTCATCTGGGCGGCGGCATCTCTGTCGGCTGCCATAGCCACGGTCGAGTAATTGATGTGAATAACGCCCTTGATGGTGAAGGACCCTTTTCCCCTGAGCGGGCCGGTACCTTACCCGCCGGGCAATTCGCTGCGATGGTGCTGGACAACAAGCTTGATCACAATGATATCGCTAAACTGCTAGCCGGTAAAGGCGGTCTTGTAGCTCATCTCGGCACCAACGATACCAGGGAAGTAGAACGCCGCATCCGAGAGGGCGACAAGATGGCGGCCGACGTCTACGACGCAATGATCTATGGCATTGCCAAGTCTATTGCCGCCGCCGCTGTGCCGGTATGGGGCAAAGTCGATGGCATCATTCTCACCGGCGGCATTGCTCACGCCCGGATCCTTACGGAAAAACTGAAAGAATATGTTGGCTTCCTGGCGCCGGTCATTGTCCTGGCCGGCGAAAATGAATTGCAAGCTCTGGCCGAAGGAGCCTATCGCGTTTTGACCGGCCAAGAGACAGCAAAAGAGTATTACGGAGAAGCAGTTAAAGCTCTTTCGCTGGTATGATTTTCTTGCTTCCGTCGGCATCCACATAAATTACCGTCTCAATCTGGGCATTTTTTATCATCCGGCGGCACAAAAGGCAGGGAGCGCCGCAAGCCGGTGAGCCGTCAGCGTTGAAGCCGGCGATATAAATAGTGGCGCCCTTCATTTTTATCGGATCGCCATTGATGATGGCGTTTTGCTCGGCGTGGACACCACTGCACAGTTCGTATCGTTCTCCCGCCGGAATGCCAAGTTCGTCCCGCTGGCAGGTACCCCGGTCAATGCAGTTCTCCTCGCTCCGGGGCGAACCGTTATAGCCTGTGGAGACAATAATATGATCCTTGACAATTACCGCCCCGTATCGCCGCCGGAGACAGGTTGACCGTGTTAATATTACAGCCGCAATATCGAGAAAATAATCTGTCCACTCAGGTCTTTTAAGTCCCGGTTTCAATCGAAGCCTCCCTTTCAGCGACTTAAACTATTTCGCAGTTAAAGTCGGCAAATTTAGTTCATATCATATATTGTATATTATAGCTTATAGCCTGATAATTCACAGCATTAAATACGAAAATAACATATCTTCCTTGTCTTTAAAACGTCCCTATAGGACGATTCTAGAACCTTTACATAATATGTTGAATATTATATATCAGGCAGCTATTCAATAAAGATGTAAAGATGTTTAGATGTTTAGGAGGAAAAAATATGAATCGTTGGGAAGACAACGGATTTCTTAGTAACTTCGCCGGAGCCGTAAATGTGCTGACGGAACACCGCATTGTATTTCAAGGGCGAATTAGGAGGACCCGCGATGATGAACGAAAAAATTGTTCTCAGCCGGAATTTATTGTACTGGAACTCAGATGCGACGCTATGTTCTTAACGGATAGCGGCACTTTAGTAGCCATAACTCCTTCGCTTTATCAAGCTACCGACGTCGTCAGAATTAATGTGAATGAAATTGTATCCATCGGTCCTAACGGTATCTGCGCTGATGAAACCAATACCGCTACAACTGGCAATTAAGTACTTTACCGTATGTTATCACCATGTAAAGGAGAAGGTTAGGCCTGCAGCCTAACCCTCTCCTTCCCTTACATATCCCAGACACAAACCAGTTTATCCATTCCACAGCGTATGACCTTATTCCGGTTGTTTAGCTTCGTTTGTATTTCGGCGCAATCACCCCACAGGTCAACAACATATTTTATTGTTTCTTTGGCGTACGTCATCTCCAGTTCCCGTCCGTCATAGACGTGTTCCAAAACAAGTTTCCCGTTTTCCACTGTAAGGGGATTAACCAGCGGCACCGTACCCAGTCCCACCGAATTGGCCAACTCGTCGCGGATATACTTCCATCCGGCTTCATCGGCGACTTCGGAAACTACAATATCCACGCCGCGGATCCGGTAGCTGAAGAGGCGAAGCTCTTCACATAACTCCTGATTTAGGTATCTTCGCAAAAAAGCCTGGTCCCTGTCTTCCTCCCGGATTGCCAAAATTTTTTCTAAGCCATATGTTTTATCCAGATATTCAAACATTTTGAAACCGATAAAATAGGGATTAATCCGTCCTTCATGGGGACGAACCACCATATTGTGCCGCTGCAGGAATTCAAAATGCAGTCCCTGGGGCAAACCAAGCTGATTTAAAAGCTTATAGTGCCAGTAACTGGCCCAACCTTCATTCATGATTTTTGTTTCTACCTGGGGCAGAAAATAATAAGTCTCTTCCCGGACAATATTGACCAGGTCCTTTTCCCAGTCACTCAGCTTACCCCGCTCGATGATAAACCCTAAAAGGTCATTCTGCAGACGTTCGGGGACTGGGCCGCCCTCGCTTTTTTCCTTTGCCAGCTGTTTCCGGTCAGGAGGTTTTCCTTTTCCCAGTCGTCGGACCTGAAACCTGAGAGCGTGGGCGGCGTCTAAAATTCTCTCAACCTCTTTCGGTCCAATACCTGGATTGGCAACATATCCCCGCACCCGGTCGGCATGAGTCTTAAACATCTCTACCGTCAGTTCGGGACGGGTATTGTTTTTAAACAGCCGGTTGTTCTTAAAAAAATCGTTATGTCCGTAAACGTGAGCCATTGTTAAAATTTGCAGCAGCAAGCTGTTGTCTTTCATCAGATAAGCGATACAAGGATCGGAATTAATGACAAGTTCATAAGGAAGACCGGTTAAGTTATAAGAGTAAAACGTCTTCTGACGTTCATACGCTTTGCCGTAACTCCAGTGAGGGTAGTGGGAAGGCATGCCGACATAAGCTTCATAACACAGCATATCTTCATAATCGCAAATTTCAAACTGTTGCTCATAACAATCAAGTCCCGCCTGCCGTACCAGATCCTCAATCTTCTCATTCCACCAAGTAAGTTCCTTGAGAGCATAAGATGCTGTCATGAATCCCCACCGTCCTCAAAAGCCAGGTCCGACTCTTTTTCCAAAACATGGCGGAAGGCTGGCCAAACATCCTCCTTTTTACCCATGTTAACCATGATAAATTTGTCGCTTTTGATTTGCTGTTCAAATTCACGGCGAATGGTGACACCATAACCATAATTAGCCAAAATCTCCACATAGCCTACCAGGTTGCACATATTGACCAGATCCTTGGCCAGCTCAATTGCTTTCGGGTTATCTTCCGTCCAATTATCGCCGTCTGTGCAATGAAAGACATAAATATTCCAAACCGACGGGTTATAGCGCTGCTCAATAATGTCTATCGCTTTGGCATAGCCGCTGGAGATCATGGTCCCGCCTGACTCGCCATGATGAAAAAATTCCCGTTCATTCACTTCTCTGGCAACTATAGTGTGAGCAATAAACGCGACTTCCACTTTCTCATACTTCCAGCGCAAAAACTGATAGAGCAGAAAGTAAAAAGTACGGGCGAGATATTTTTTGCTTTGGTCCATAGAACCGGATATATCCATAATACAAATAACAGCGGCATTAGAATAAGGACGGACTTCCGGTTTAACCCGGTGGTATCGCAGATCGTCTTCACGAAAAGGCACCCGTTCCCTTACTTTGCGGCTTGCACTGTTTTGTTCGCTGTACATATGGTTATCCGGGCTTTCCTCTTCCGTACAAACTCCTTCTCTAATCAGGCCCTGCTGTCGCTTAAGTTTTTCAATGATAGTACGCTTTTTGGCCAGACGGGGCGGAATTCCTTTGCGCTGGTAACCTGATTTTTTCAGCTTGCGCTCGGTTTCCAGTAAAGAAAATCTTTTTTGTTCTAGATCCGGCAGCTTCAAATCTTCAAAGATATACTGAATAATTTCATCCATTGTGATTTCAGTCTCATAAATTTCTTCCCCTTCTTCATTACCTGCCTGACCAAGTCCTTTTTCCTGCTGGCCAACCGTTCTGCCTACCACTTGTCCCCGCTGCTCCTGCCCGGCACCGGTGGCAGCACCGCCATTATTTTTGCCGTAAATAAACTGATATTCCTTTATTCCCCGAATCGGGATTTTAATTTTCTTGCTTCCGCTCTGCCCAATGATACTCTCGTCGGCAATGATATCCCCCAGGTTTTTGCGGATGGCTTCTTCCACCAATACCCTGTGCCGTTTGCGGTCGTACTGAGACCGGTCTGACTGGCCGGTGCGTCCTTCCTTAAAGATGGCCATATATTACCTCCTGCGCCGCTCAGTCCTTCCATAGGTTATTGGCAGCATATTTTAACACCACATTGCAGCAATTGTCACAGTAGCCATTATCTTTCATTGCTTCCACCATGGCGTTGTATTTGGTGTCTTGCTCCTGGTCCCGCACCTTGGCTTTGGTGATAATACGGGATAATTCCTTTACCGAAGCGGTCAGCTTCTTCTCTATGGCTTCCTTTAAAGGCTCATAGCTGGAATATTCAATTTTGCCGCCGTTGCGCATGACGGAAAACATATAAGACGTCACATCCTGGCGGAAGCCATGGGCAGCAGTGCCGGTAATACCGATTTGTTCCTCAATTGACTGAAGAAAGCGGACATCCGGCTCCAATTCTTCGCCGGTATTGGGGTCTTTTATTTTGGTAAAATTAACGAAAGCCTCCGCATGATCCAGATAATTGTTAAACAAGCTTTCCGCCTGCTCCCGATAGCCGTGGATGAAGGCTTTGGTGACCTCTTTTTCCAGAATCTTGTTATATTCTTTTTTTATAGTATCCTGTAAAAACCCAAGGTAACGCTTCTTATCATCTTCACTGACGGTAAGTTCCTTAGTTGACTTAACCATGGTATCAATTACCGCGACGGGGTTAATGCAATTGTTTTCTGATTCAGATAGCGCGGTATCCAACGCTTTCATGATAAAACGCGTGGAAATACCAGTCATCCCTTCCCGGGGCGCCTCATCCCTGAGTTCGAAAATATCGATTTTCTTGGTGGATCCCTTTTCCACAATTTCTTCGCCATTATAGATCTTTAGTTTGGTTAGAGGGTCAACTTTAGAGGAAGGAGCCAACCGGGTCAGGATGGCAAACATGGAAGCCACCTCAATGGTATGCGGGGCAATATGAGCGTTAAAGCTGGAGCCCTTTAATATTTTCCGGTATATTTTTACCTCTTCCTCCAACTCAAGGCAATACGGCACCTCCACCTTCACAATCCGGTCCAGAATGGCCTCGTTGGTGTGATCGGATTTAAACTTGTTCCACTCCGCCTCGTTAGAGTGAGCCAGAATAATGCCGTCAAAATAGATCATGGCCCCTTTACCGGGTGATGGAACGGATTTTTCCTGGGTTGCGGTTATCATGGTATGAAGGTATTCCACATCATTTTTAAATACTTCGATAAACTCTACAAGTCCCCGGTTGCCTACGTTAAACGCACCGTTTAACGACAAAACACGCGGATCATCTTCCGGATAAAGATCCAATTTTGATATATCGACCGAACCACATAGTACCGACGTATCCTGATTATTGGGATCAACCGGCGGTACAACCCCAATACCTTTACGGGAGCGAATGGAAAATTCGGAAGTGGTAACAGGGAAACTTTCAAATTCACCGTTATAATCATTTTTCAAACGATAGCGGCAAATGGGGCATAATTCTCCTTCAATTTTTACACCCAGCATTTCTTCAAATTGGGGCCTTAAATGTTTGGGTAAGAGGTGAAGAGGTTCCTCCCGCATCGGGCAATCTTGAAGCACATAAATAGGCGGACTCATCTCCAGAGATCTTTTCAACGCCTCCATTATGGAAGATTTTCCTGCCCCCACAGGTCCTACCAAATACAATACCTGGCGTGATTCTTCTCCTCGCATTGCGGCGGAGTGAAAGTAGCGCATAATTTTCATAATGCTTTTGTCAATGCCAAAAAATTGCTTCTTAAAAAATTCATAACGCTTAATGGTATCATTGCCGTAAATGCGTTTAAGCCGGCTGTTTTCTTCCGTCTTAATTGTTTCAATGCCAGGGTCGGTTAACAATTGATGCATTCGCTGATGTGACAGCACAGCTAATCTTGGGTTCTCTCTGACGATAGCCAGATAATCCAGGAATGTTCCCTCAAACTTGTAATGCTTGCGCTCTTCGCGATCACTCTTGATCATTGCTTCAAAATCAAATTTTAACAAAATTACACCCTCCTTTTACGTGGGATTGGTGGCCGCTCTATCGCGGTAGCAATATAATGCTGATAAGGCATACTCATTTACCTTGTTATCTGAATGAAAATATTAATCCTTTTTTATTAATTTATTAGCCAATCTTTAAAAATGGGCGTGTACCACAAAAAAAAATACAGCAAGGCTTATAAATCCTCGCCGCATGACAATTCACAATATTTATTTTAAGTGCTTAGCTTCTTTAACCTGACTGGCGCCCGCAACAGAACTGGCACTGGCTTCATGGACAAATGATCTGTTTGAATAGCCAGTTTATTCCCTGATTCTTAGCCTCTAAACTTGCATTTTCCCGGATAACTACCGGATAACTATCTGAATACAACGATCATAACATGATACCGGGGGGATAATTGTGGCCTATTCGATTAAGATTGTTTTATCGCAGCGACAGCTTTTTTTATATAGCAATGGCAAAATTGTCCGCTCTTATCCGGTGGGGGTGGGTAAGGCGGGGTCCGGCACTCCTGCCGGAAGATTTGCAATTGCGACCAAAAAACCTCATCCGGGCGGACCTTTCGGAGTTATGTGGCTGGGTCTTAGCGTGCCTCATTACGGTATTCACGGCACCAACAACCCATCATCCATTGGCGGTATGGTATCTAAGGGCTGTGTGCGCATGTACAACCCGCATGTGCTGGAATTGGCCCGGCTGGTGCCTATTGGGACACCGGTGGTCATTGTACCGTAAAGGCGTCCTGATATAAGAAAAATGTTAACGCATCTTTTTGACGACCGGCAAGGCAAGGGACAGCCTTATTATACTAGCGGAGGTTAAGCGAAGCGTTAATAAGGCTGTCCTGCGCCGTCCTAAACAGATACTTTCTTAATATAATCCCGCGTCAATGGTAGGCGGCTTATTTCCCGGCAATATTTCAAAAGCCAGATCGCAGCAGCCTTGGCTTGTTACCTAAAGTACAGCAAGCTAAGTCAATAAATGCTTTTAAAGCCGGGGACAGCCATTTATCCTTATGATAGACAAGCTGAACCTTCACGTCAAAAGAAGGTCCTGCCCAAGGCAAAGCAGTAAGCAAGCCCTGAGCTAATTCGTTGTCCACTGCAGTTTTCGATAAAACAGCCAGCCCTTGATTATCCATGGTAAACCGTTTTTGCACTTCGACACTGCTGATTTCCAATGTTGTACACGGCTGGACTTTAGCATTGCTCATTGCCTTCTCAAACCGGGCCCGGTAGCGACACCCTGATTCAGTAAGGATCAAAGACTGCCCGTTTAAGTCTTGAAATGTAATCCTCTTTTTTTGCACCAGGGGATGCTGCGGCGAGGCCAAAATTAAAACCGGCTCATCATATAGGACATGCACTACTAAATCACTGTCTTCAAGTATTTCATCGTAAAAGAAAGCCAAATCTACATTATTATTTCGCACAGATTTAAGAAAATCGCAGCATATTCCAAAACTTAACTTAATTTCGACTTCCGGGTAACGCCAACGGTAATCCTTAATCAACTCCGGCAGCCGGTTCAAACAAAAAGACTCCGGTGTTCCAATTCTTAAAGTACCCTGGGGGTGGGAGGAAGTAGTCAGGACGTCTTTGGCCGCATCGGCCAATTTTACGATTTGTTCGGCATATAGAAGCAAGCTTTCACCGTCTTTTGTCAACTGCACCTGCCGGCCTATCCGTTCAAACAACAGGGTTCCAAGTTCTTCCTCCAAAGATTGTATCTGACTGGTAACGGTAGATTGGGCGTAATTTAAAACATCGGACGCCTTGGTAAAACTGCGTAGGCGGACAATCATAACAAATGTTTTTAATTGACGAAGCTCCATCCATGTTATTCTCCTATCATAAATCCTATTTAAATCCATTCAAATCAAAAAGATCGAATTACTGCATCAAAGCCCTCGATTTTACTATTTCCTGGCTGTATGATAAGGTGAGTTTGTAATCAGTTTTCAGGAGGGATTTGATGGATCAAGGCACAAGTATTATTCTAAAAAAAAATATTACCTGGATGCATGGTGTGGCATTGACGATTGGCGCTGTCCTGGGTTCCGGAGTGTTGGTTTTACCCGTCCTGGCAGCAAAAATCGCCGGACCGGCTTCCATTGTCAGCTGGGTCATAATGGGCCTATTAACTATACCGCTGGTTCTTGCCTTTAGCGAACTTGGCAGCCATTGGCCGGAAGCCGGCGGTATAGCCGCTTATGCTAACCACGCTTTCGGCAGAACAGCCAGTGTAGTTACCGGCTGGCTGTATTTAGGAACAGTTCCTATCGGTGCGCCGATAGCTGCCCTTATCGGGGCAAGCTATATCGGGTCCTACTTTTCGTCCACACCGTTAGAAATTACTTTAATCGCCGGTATGATGCTGGCCATGGCTTTAATGTTTAATTACCGGGGCATTCACTTGTCCAGCAGAGTGCAGATGGTCATTGTCGCTCTCATTGGCATAATATTGATAATTGTCATTCTATCTGCTCTGCCGGATGTTGATAAACAATTCTTCACACCCTTTACGCCCAATGGCTGGGGTCCGGTAGGGGTTGCCATGACCGTACTGTTTTGGGCTTTTGTCGGCTGGGAAATGATTGGCCATCTGGCTGAGGAATTTGAAAACCCAGCCAGAGACTTTGCTTTATGTATGGGAATTTCCCTGTTTGTCATTAATATACTCTATGTTATGCTGTCCTTTGTCGTTGTCGGCACAGGAGCGTATTTAGGCCAGGACAATGTAGCGGCGTTAGCGGCAATTGCCTATAAAAGCGCCGGGCCATCAACCGGGGCAATTATCGCTGTCCTCGGCTTTATTGCCTGCTACGGTAGTATTCATACCTATGTGGCAGGATTTTCCCGACTGGTTTACGCCCAAGCCCGGCAAGGCTACTTCCCCTCTTATTTCTCTACGCTTCATTCTGCTTACCAGACACCTCATAGGGTATTATTAGCTTTGATCCCTATTTTTTCTTTCGGTCTGCTGAGTATTTTTTATTTTCAGCTGGATCTTGAAGTTATCATACAATTTCCTAGCGCTATATTTATTGCGTTATATATTATCGGTATGGGATCGGCAGCCAAGCTATTGCCCCCAGGAATTGGCCGCGGATCGGCAATTTTGTCGCTCATTGTTTGCATCATGATTTTCGGATTTACCGGCTGGTCAGGCTTGTATCCATTTCTATTAGCTGCATTTGGATGGTACGCCGCTAAAAGGAAAAAAGCAGGGTCCTAATTCTGCTTTCTATCTTTAATAAACAGCCGTTGCTATTGTGCATAGCAGCGGCTGTAAAAGTTAATGTTCACTTAATCGGATACTGTTTCGCAGATATTCCAGAATCTTTTTACCCTCTTCGGTGAGGACCGTACCTTTGCCTTCACAGGCAGCGCAGGTTTTACCGTCTATTTTACCTGCACCCTGACATCTCATACATTCTTTTTCCAGATTAATCCTTTTATCCATAAGTTATCCGCCAACTTTCCACCATCTGATCCGCATATGTCCATATGAATAAACAGCCTGCATATATATAATCGTATATTTTTATGAAAAACTTAAAAAAAGGAGATATGGGGTGTTCCCTATTTTTCATTATAGGTAATGACTGGAGCAAACTTTGCCCCGTAGCGGTCTATAATCAAATAATACTCCGCATCCTCATCCCCGTTACTAGACACTTCATAAGGTACACTGGCATCAAACAACATACAGTCTCCTTCCTCCAAATCATAACGATCTGAATCTATTAGCATATTCAACTTTCCTTTTAGAACCACAATATATTTTCTAACACCTTCTCCTTGTGGGAGTATTGTTCCGGTACCGTTCCCCACAGGCATTATAGAAAAAAGTATTTCTATCGCATCAGAGTCACCGGCAGGTGAAACTACAAGGCTTTCAACATTGGATAAAGGATCAAAAAGCACTTTCCGCTGGTCTTTTTTAACAATGGACACACAGCTATGGAAACCATCATCTATGAGATAAGCCAGCGGCAACCGCAAACCTTTGGCAATCTGAGCAGCTACTCTGATAGTAGGTGTTTTCTCTTCCCGTTCAATTTTGGAAAGCATGGATACACTCACACCGGAAAGACTTGCCAATTCCTGCAATGATATATTTTTTTTCATTCTAGCAATTTTTACATTTTTTCCGAATGCCATACCGCAACCCCCTGATAATGGTCGGCCCTGACAATATTTGACTGCCGCTATTGTGATATACACTATAGTATAAAAACTATTATTATAGTATAATTTAGTATTAAATGCAATATCCCTATTCGGAAAAATAATATACTATATTAAGGAATGAGTCAATATTTATCAGAAATAATCATCTTACTGCAATAAATCATATAAACATATAAATACGCAAAAAATTTTGAAATTTTACATAAGAAAGAAATTTTTATTTATTTATACTTCATAAATCATCACAAATTTCTATTTTTTTTAGATTAAAACAGACTGTCACGGTTGTTCCTTGGTTTATAACCGAATTAATCAATATTTGACCATTATGCCGCTCGGCAATGTTCCGGCAAACGGATAAACCCATACCGGTGCCGCTCCTTTTCGTGGTATAAAACGGCCTCATTACTTTTTCTAAACAAGATACCGCAATCCCACAGCCGGTGTCTTCAACATCCAGACAAATATACTCTCCGTCCTTTCGTGTCCTGATTACTATGCTGCCTTTGCCATCAATAGCATCTTCCGCGTTCCGGTAGAGATTTAATATTAGTTGTCTGATTTCTTTTTCATTTAGTAACAGTGCCGGTAAATCTGGTTCTAATTCCAATTTTAAGAGAATTCCCTGCTTTAGAGTGTCGGCATTGAGTAACAGATAGATAGAATGAACGATGTCGTTAATATTGCTGAGCTTTTTCTCTACCGGTTTGTTACGGGCAAGGGATAA
The DNA here is from genome assembly GCF_003966895.1 of Methylomusa anaerophila. Taxonomy (NCBI): domain Bacteria; kingdom Bacillati; phylum Bacillota; class Negativicutes; order Selenomonadales; family Sporomusaceae; genus Methylomusa; species Methylomusa anaerophila. The sequence continues at coordinate 1,381,290 of NZ_AP018449.1, forward strand.
ATATTCTTCTATTAATTCATTGGCCCTATCAAGCTCACTGATTAACATTTCATAAGACTCGACACTTTCGTTTTTCCTAGCCATAAACTGAAGATAACCTCTTACCGTTGTCATTGGGTTGCGAATCTCATGGGCAACACTGGCGGCCATTTCACCGACAATATTAAGCCGGTCCAGTCTGCGTATCTCTTCCCGGAGATATTCATATTCCGTTATCTCATAAAAAACCGCTATACCTCCGTTAACCTCGCCTGATTCTTTGTCCCAAAGAGGATTTGCACTTGCCAGCCATTTCCTGCCTAATATATTTATTTGCTTGTCCTTAACACTTGTTCCTTTAAAAACATTTGCGAACAGCCTTTCTTTCAACGTAATCCCGGTCTCATCCCGCACTTCGGCAATTGAAATCCCAATTAACTTACTTTTTTCCTGCCTTAAGTCCTTAATCAGGCTCATATATGCCTCATTATATGCTCTAATGATACAATCCCTATCAACTGCTACCATAGCTACCGGACAAGCATCGATAACATCGGCAAACGGGCTTACGGCCAACAGCTGTTCCACTCGGTTCACCTCGTCTGTGTATTTTTTCCGCAGTTGAATTACTGTCTCCAAGATGGGTAATAACTGAGGAAATTCCTGGACAATAGCATGGTCATCATTTTCGTCGGCTATTTGTTTCGCCAGCCGCCTGATGTACGAATCGAACCAGATAAAAAGTACAGCGATTATCCCGGACATGGATAACCATATGGATAGCGAGAATATTATCCAATGAGCTAAATTCTGAGTTCCTCTGTTGATCGCATACCAACCGAAAGCAAGCACTGGCATTAAAATGACAATGTTTATTATCGTGTGGACTTTCAACAACCAACTCCTACACAAAGCACAATACCCTCCTTTATATAACAATCCTTTTGTACTATAGTAAATTTATTACTCTATAGTATATTATTATAAATAAATTTAAAAAATCCTCCATAATTTACAAGATTTTGAAATTTAATTGTTATATTTTTGCTTACTGATTTTTTTTATGTTTTTGTTGGTCATTACCCGAAAAACGATAAGAAATAACAGGCCTCGTTGAAATAGAAAAATAATCATCTATTTCAACGAGGCCTTATTATACCTGGAAAACAAACTTATTTTATTTGCAAACAAAAAACTTGGCAGTAAATAATAATATTTTTAAATATCCAAATTTCTTACTTCGCTGGCATGATCTTCAATAAACTTGCGGCGAGGCTCAACTTTATCACCCATAAGCACGGCAAATATTTCATCCGCTGCCATGGCGTCATCAAGTTCGACTTGGAGAATGGTTCTGGTTTCCGGATTCATGGTTGTTTCCCACAGTTGTTCAGGATTCATTTCGCCAAGGCCTTTATAACGCTGGACGGCGATACCGTCACGACCGATGCGGGCAAGTAGATTTTCCATCTCCCCATCGCTATAAAGATACCAGCTTTCCTTACCTTTTTTAATCAAATATAAAGGCGGCTGGGCTATATACACCTTGCCGTTTTGGATTAGCGGCTGCATGTGACGATAGAAGAACGTCAGGAGCAATGTGCGAATATGCGCACCGTCCACGTCGGCATCGGTCATAATAATAATCCGGCCATAGCGGCTTTTTTCGATATCAAACTCTTCCCCGATTCCCGTACCGAAGGCGGTAATCATGGCCCGTATTTCTTCGTTGTTCAGGATTTTATCCATCCTGGCCTTTTCCACATTGAGAATTTTTCCCCTTAAAGGCAGAATGGCCTGGAATCGCCGGTCTCTTCCCTGTTTGGCCGAACCACCCGCCGAATCTCCTTCCACCAGGTATACTTCCGTTTGCTCCGGGTCGCGCATGGAACAATCCGCCAGCTTGCCTGGCAGCGAACTGGATTCAAGGGCGCTTTTCCGCCGCGTCAGCTCACGGGCTTTTCTGGCCGCGTCCCGGGCGCGGGAAGCCATTATGGTTTTTTCAACGATTTTTTTGGTAATCGACGGGTTTTCTTCGAAAAATTCATTTAATCCTTCCGAAACGATATTATCAACTATACCCCGTACTTCGCTATTCCCTAATTTTGTTTTAGTTTGCCCTTCAAACTGGGGTTCTTGAATTTTAATACTGATAACTGCGGTTAAGCCTTCCCGCACATCTTCACCGCTAAGATTCTCGTCGGCCTCCTTAAGCATGTTAAATTTCCGGGCAAAATCGTTGATCGCCCGGGTCAGGGCAATCTTAAAACCACTTAGATGAGTACCGCCTTCTTGAGTATTAATATTATTAACAAATGAGAAAATATTCTCTACATAGCTGTCATTATACTGAATCGCAATCTCAGCAACAGTGGTGTCTTTGTTGCCGCAGAGATAAATAGGTTTTTCGTGAATTGTGTCTTTGCTTTTATTCAGGTGCTCAACGAAGGATGTGATACCGCCTTCATAACAAAAATTTTGCCGCTCATCCGTACGCTCATCCATGATAGTAATGGTAACCGTTCGATTAAGAAATGCCAATTCCCTTAGACGCTGCTTTAATGTATCAAAACTGAAAACTGTCTCTTCGAAGATTTGCGGATCAGGTTTAAAAGTTACTTTGGTCCCTGTCTCGTCTGTTTCACCACTAATCTTCAGGCACTCGACAGTATTGCCGCGAGAAAAGCGAATGGTATGAATCTTCCCGTCTTTCTTGACTTCCACATCCATATACTCGGATAAAGCATTGACAACAGAAACGCCGACTCCGTGCAGACCGCCGGAGACCTTATAACCTTCGCCGCCGAATTTGCCGCCGGCATGAAGTACGGTAAGCACAACTTCCACTGCCGGTTTGCCTTGTTCATGCATCATATCCACAGGGATACCCCGGCCATTATCAATTACCGTGATGCTGTTATCCTTATGAATAATGACTTCCACCCGGCTGCAATATCCAGCCAGAGCTTCGTCTATACTGTTGTCAACCACTTCATATACCAGGTGATGCAGACCTTTGGCCGAAGTACTGCCAATGTACATGCCAGGGCGCTTACGAACAGCCTCCAATCCTTCCAGGACTTGAATCTGATCGGCGCCATAACAACCGTTTACTGTCGTATCGTTTATATCCATCGGTTACCCCCTCTAAACATATACGGCTAATTTTCAATTTTCATCGATAGGAATATGTCCTGCCCGCTTTTTCAGCGTCTGAGAAGAAATTGCGGACAGATATACTGTCTTGTCTGTGAGAATAAAGCTTTTGGCATTATTCTCGGAAATATCAATTACTTTATTGCTGTTGCTCATATTTTTTAAATACTGGCTGCTTGCCCCCGACCCGGATATTTTTAGATCTAGTATTGCGATGACTGTAGACAGCCGGATTACCGTATCAGCTCCTAGGTGCAGAAACATAGTTTTTCCTCCTGACCTTTTTTTCAAAAAGTTTTATTTTTATTTTGCTTATCATAGTATCGATAAATTCTTGACTCATTTTATCGGGTTTAATTCCGGTCATAAGCATTACCAAACTAGCTTCCGTCACCTTGTCGACGTTAGGTTGAAACAAACGTCTGACTAAGTTATGCACTAAGGCTTTCTTAGTTAAATGATATTCTTTTAGCGAACAAACAATGTAAGAATTCGTTTCCTGATAGGTAAGCCAAGGAGCATCTATAAGCAGCTGGTGCATGGCATTTTTCTTTGCTTCTTTTTGCGCAAGGTTGCAAATAGTACAATAACTGGTGCCAGGAGGAACCAAAACCGTACAACTTAGGCAATTTTTCCATCCCTGTAGACGTTTAGCCCTATCAGTGGCAATTTCTTTTATTAAAACGTACTTTATCTTGTTGCGCAATTTTTCATCGTTAATATACGCTACCATATTTCCGATTAACTCCAGTTCGTTAGCATTCAAGCGAACGGGAGAAACAGACTGGCCATTTTCGCCATTTTCTTTATACTCTTGATTCTGGTTTTTTCGGAAATATCCTGCCTGAAAGCGAATATCAGTTACAAGTTTTTCATGAAGAAAACTATTAATCTTGTCAATTAGCTCATTTTTTAACATCATCAAGTGATGACTCCAAACAGAATTATTGACAGCCAGAATCATTGTGCCGCGTTGAATTGTTACCGGCCAGGCATGAGCAGCAATCTCTCCTCCGGCTATTTCTTCCCAGTGAATAATAACAGAGTAAGAGTTGTATTTTTTGGCAATCCCCATACTTTTAAGAGTATTAGGCAGAATATCTTTCATACTGAACATAAAATCACCCTATTACAGTACCATCCATGATTTTATAGAATTTTCCAATTTTATGATCGGGAAAATACTTTTCTTCGGTGGTTGTAATAAATGTTTGAATCCTTTCTTTGATAAATAATAAAAGTTCCAGCCGGCGTCCGGCATCCAGTTCACTCATAACGTCATCTAACAATAATATTGGATATTCACCTGTTTCCGACTTGATAAATTCCAACTCAGCCAATTTTAGCGACAAGACACCGGTGCGCTGCTGGCCTTGCGATCCGTAAATTCTTAGGTTTTTTCCATTTATTGAGAGAATAAGATCATCCCGGTGCGGTCCGATCCCGGTATTCCCTTTCCAAATGTCTTCCTGCCGCAGTTTGGCAAGCTGGCTTCTGTACCAGCCGGTAAGATCGCTGACAGTACCTGATTCTAACCCATGCAGATAATAGGCGGCAGCTAAGTTCTCCTTATTGTCGGTCAGTTTTCGGTGGTGCAGGTTGGCAAGCATAGCCAGCTGTTTTATTACTTGCTGCCGTTTTGCGGTGAGGTAACCTGCTGTTTTAGCCAATTGCTCATCCCAGGCTTCCAGCATATCGGCATTTGCTTTCTTTTCCTTAATTTTCTTGAGAAGATTATTTCTATGACCCAAAATTCTGTTATAGTTGATAAGCTGCCGGTAATAGGCGGGGTTTGCCTGAGATATTTCATTATCCAAAAAACGCCGGCGCAAAGCCGGCGCTCCTTTAATCAGCAGTAAATCTTCCGGTGAAAACAATACGGCGGTTAATGAACCGACAATCTCCCTGGCTGGCAACGGGTGGTCATTATATAGTATTTCCTTATTTTGGTTGTTTATTAATTTAATTTTTAATCGGTTTTCCACGTCACGACGGGAAAATAAAATTTCTATATTAGCTGTTTGCTGTTCCCAATTGATAAGTTCCCGGTCTATGGAAGCCCGGTGTGAACGGCCCATTGCTCCAAAGTACAAGGCTTCCAGCAGATTAGTTTTTCCTTGCGCGTTGGGGCCAATAAAAATATTAATATTCCTGGTAAATTCCATAGTTAAATTTACATAATTTCGAAAGCCTTGCAAACTAATTTTATGTACCCGCATCGGTTCCACCTTATTAGGCAAAGGTTTAGATTTTTTACTCCTGTACTATTTTATACCGGCCGATTCCTTTGATTGCCAATATATCACCGGGACGGACCCTTTTACGGCGTTCGGTAATCAAAGCACCGTTAATTGTTATTAATCCGTCTGCAACCAAAGATTTTGCCTGTCCACCTGTTTCAACAATTCCTGCCCATTTCAAAAGCTGATCCAGGTTAATTTCTTGCGTATGAATAGTAATTTCTTCCATATTGTTCATATTTCCTTCCGGTTCGTTGGCGCTAACTAGTACGCACAGGTGTAATGACATACGTATAGTTTTCATCCTGAACCGGTTTTATGCTTGCCGGGCTAAGAGGAGTGTTCAAGGAAAATTCCAGCTCCGTACTGCCGATATTTTTCAGTATATCGATAACGTATTTAGCGTTAAAAGCGATGGTAAGCTCATTGCCGTTAATGCTTACAGGAATAGATTCATAAGCTTTGCCGATATCGGGGTTATTGGAAGTAATCACGATTTCATCGGGTTGAAATTGGAATTTAATTACATTGTATTCGCCGTCTTTAGCCATTAATGAGACCCGTTCCACTGCGTCGAGAAACTGGGAGGTATTAATTGTGGATGTTGTTGTAAATTCATGGGGAATGACACGGTTATAATCCGGATATTGCCCTTCAATAAGTCTTGCTTCAAAGTATACGTTTTCAAAAGAGAAGGAAACCTTGCTTTTTTCCCAGCAAATATTCACATCTACCGGCAATTCGGATGTTAACAGACGAGCCAGTTCATTCAGTACTTTGGAAGGTATGATAATTTGACAGGCAGGCGACAGCTGGTTCTGATCGCTTGCTTCAGCAATTTCCTGATTTTCCTGACAAAAATATTTTTTCATAGCCAAACGGTGAGTATTTGTTGCTATCATGCGAATATCCTGGGTAGTAGTTTCTAATAAAGCGCCTGTAAAAATGGGCCTGCTTTCTTCGGCGGCGCAAGCAAAGGTAGTTTTTCGGATTAATTCTTTAAGGACATTATCTTTTACTGTAATCCAATTTATGCTACGGCTGGCAGCAGATGCTTGCGTCATAGGCTGCAATACAGGGAACTCTTCTGCCGGTAGGCTTAATAGATTAAATTGGGAAAGGCCGGCCACTATTTTAATGGTGTGGTCTTCCTGGCTGGATGATATCTCCACCATTTCGCCCGGTAAACGCTTTACCAGTTCCTGAAAGTAGCGGCCGGAAAGAACAATTTGTCCGGGAATTTCAACATCGGCGTCTATGGTACAACTTATACCCATCTCATAGTCGGTTGCCTGAAGTTCAAGTTTGTTTTCATCACTATTAGCAGATAAGTAGATTCCTGATAATATGGGCATGGTATTTTTGGACGAAATAGCTTTCTGGACAGTTTGGGCCGCATGGTTTAAAAGGTCTTTCATACATACAAGTTTCATTATGGACTAAAACCTCCTTAAAGGTGAGAAATTTAATATCCTAAATATAGGATCAGGAGAATGGAGAATTAGAGTGGTGAAAGTAAAAATTTTTTAAATATATTAGTAATATTATTAATATGGAATACATATAATAATAAAATAGCCGTCATAGTAATAGGGCCTGTCGATATGTGGATAAATAGAATTTTTGATTGTCGAAGCAGAGCTATGATATGTGTATAATATGTCGATAACTCTATTATCATTATCGACATATCAACAAAAAAACTATAATAAAATTTATTAACACCTTATCTACAGTTTCTTGCAGGTGTTGTACACAAGGTTGTACACAATTGTATTTCTATGATTCAATTCGCTTGATAAGGTCCTTGATCGTGTTGTTTAATTTGGCGTCTGTAGACCGTTCCCGGCTGATTTTATCATGGGCATGAATAACGGTAGTATGGTCTCTGCCGCCGAATATTTCGCCAATTTTCGGCAAAGAGATCTCAGTAAGTTCCCGGCAAAGATACATGGCAATTTGCCGGGGATAAGTAACATTGCGGCTGCGTTTTTTTGCCGATAGGTCTTCCAGTTTTATTTTAAAGTAAGCGGCCACTATATCTTGAATGAGATCAGTTGTTATTTGTTTTGGCCTTCCATGGGGAAAAATATCTTTTAATGCCTCTGTAGCCAAATCAATGTCAATTTGGTGATTATTCAGGGATGCAAAAGCTATAACCCGGATGAATGCGCCTTCCAATTCCCGGATATTATTTTCAATACGGCTGGCAATATAAACAATCACTTCATTGGGTACGTTGAGGTTTTCCAGCATGGCTTTTTTCCGGAGTACGGCAATACGCGTTTCCAAATCCGGTGGATGAATATCGGTAATAAGGCCCCACTCAAAGCGGGATCGGAGCCTGTCCTCCAATGTCTGAATGTCTCGCGGCGGCCGGTCGCTGGAAATAATGATTTGTTTATTTGCTTCATGAAGAGTATTGAATGTATGAAAAAACTCTTCCTGGGTATGCTCTTTTTTAGAGAGAAACTGGATATCGTCGACCAAGAGAACGTCGATATTGCGATAGCGCTGGCGGAAGCTTTCCGGATTGCCGTCGCGAATGGAGTTAATAAGTTCATTGGTAAATTTCTCGCTGGAAATGTAGACAACTTTCATATTCGGATTGTTTTCTCTTATGCGATGGCCAATGGCATGCATTAAATGAGTTTTTCCAAGACCAACACCGCCATAAATAAAAAACGGATTGTACACTTGCGCCGGCGCCTCAGATACGGCTAATGATGCCGCATGCGCCAGCCGGTTGGAATTACCGATGACAAATGTGGAAAAAACGTACTTGGGGTTTAGCGAATAGAATTCATCGGCCGGAGTATAGGCGGGTCCCGATAACTTCCCTGAACTTGCCGGTATATATTCTGCCGTGGATGCTGTTAAAGAAGCGGCCGGTTCCATGCTATGATGCTGGAAATTCTTTTCCGGCAAAAGAGATGTTTTGTTGGCAAAGTTTTCCTCCGGGCGGAAGGAAGCAGCTTCGGAAATATCGCCAATATCATCCAGGTATCTCAAGTACTGAGCCTGATTTTCCGCATCCAGGGGAGCTATTTCTGAAATTTGTTGTGTTTGATGATTGGGCTGCTTATAAGCAGCAAGGTTACCTGGCTCATTGCTGCCTGAAATGTCGGTAGAGTCAGAGGCGTCAGCAATGTCAGTGATATCAAGATTGGTGAAAATAATGTCAAAGTCTTTGTTGGCGGCAGCTTTTAAGGCCTTTTTAATGACAGGTACATAACGAGTCTCCAGCCATTCCTTCATAAACTGTTTAGGAGTACCGATTTCGATTACATTATCGTTAATTGCAAGGGGAATAGTTGACTTGATCCAGGTGTCATATAGTGGTTTAATAAAAGATTTTTCCATATGTACTAAAGCCTTTTGCCAAATTGTGGCCATATATGCCGTATCCGTATTGCTCATTTTTTTGATTACCGCCTTTATGTATTTTACTTAGGATAAATGATAAGTATGGAATATGAACAAGGTTAATAATTTAAAAAGGCTAATAATTCGAAATAATGAAATAAAATTAACATAAGTTATCCACACATTTATCAACAAGTGTGAATAAAGTCCTAAAAAAACAGGATTTAGGATGAAAAAAAATATAAAAGCGGTACAAAAAAGTCCCGCCTGCTTGAATAATTAAGTTATTAGCAACCATTGACAACTATTGGCAATCTGTGAATAAATATGCTTTTTCTGTGGATAAAGAGATGAATTTATATGTAAAATAGGAATTAAATGTTAATATTGATGACTCTGTGTTATTATATATTAACAAATCATCTGTCGGTTATCAACAGATATTTTGCCACAGATATTTCGCCAGATGAAAAGAATGTTGTATTTTATCCATAGATGTTTTAGATGTTTTGATTTGCCGCCGGTAAATTTCCTTGACACCAGCTATTTGGCTGGTCTATAATTTAAACTAATGACATTTTGTGAACTTAAACCAACTCAACGGCTATACCGTATATTTGCGGTTCGATCCTTGCGTTTGAGGTTAAGTGTCGCAGGGTTTTCTGGCAGGGAGGTGTTATAGAAATGAAACGTACTTATCAACCGAATACTCTTTGGCGTAAAAGAACTCATGGTTTCCGTGAGCGTATGAGTACAAAAGGCGGACGTCTCGTTTTGAAAAGAAGACGTGCCAGGGGTAGAAAAAAATTATCTGCATAGTAGGCCGCTAATAGTGGCCTATTTTTTCCATTTGCTTAATATGGGTAATATGGTTTACATGCTTATTACCCTGATAGCTGATAGTATGTAATATTATAAATGAGTTTTTTTATGGGTGTTGTCGTGAAGCAATATAGACTACCTAAGCAAACCAAACTTTGCAAGAACCGAAGTTTTCAAGCGGTATACCGGAGTGGTAAAAGCTACGCAAATAAGATGGCGGTGCTTTATGTTGTTCCCAAAACAGACGGACACAGGCAAATTGGTTTTGCAGCCGGCAAACGGCTGGGATCTGCGGTTGTCCGGAATCGTGTCAAAAGACTGTTACGGGAGGCCTATCGTCTAAACCAGCATAAAATTTCCCAGGGAGTGGATTTGGTACTGGTTGGCCGTCAAGCCATGGTCGAAGCTGATTTGAGGGCAGCAGCCAGGGCTTTTTTGGATTTATGCAGGCGGGCGGGAATTTTGCTTTAAATGCTTTAAATTAGATTTACATAAAATTTAAAGGGAAGTAAAGGGAAATAAGGAAGTAAAGAAGAAAGAGAAGTAAAAAGTAAAAAATTTAGGAAGTATTAAACAGTTATGAAGTTGTTGGAGTTCTTGCTTGTGTCTGTAATTAAGTTTTACCGGCTGTTTCTTTCTCCATTAAAGCCTCCTACATGCCGGTTTGTGCCAACCTGTTCCGAGTATGCGTTATTGGCGATTGAAAAATATGGGGTTGTCCGCGGTACTTATTTGGCGGTGCGGCGGGTTTTGCGTTGCCACCCTTTTCATCCGGGTGGTTATGACCCTGTTTGATATAGAAATATTTTTTATTTTCAGGAGGGAATGTTTTGTTTTTTACGTTATTTGTGCATCCGATGCAGACTGCACTGACATTTTTCTACAATTTGACGGCTAGTTTGGGATTTGCCAGTTACGGGATAGCCATTATTCTCTTAACCATTGCAATTAAAATGGCGTTATATCCTCTTACTGTGAAGCAAATCAAGTCGATGAAGGCCATGCAGGACATTCAGCCTAAAATGAAAGCAATACAGGAAAAATATAAAGGCAATCCGGAGAAACAGCAAAAAGAGCTGGCGGCACTGTATAAAGAAGCAGGTATAAATCCGCTGGCCGGCTGTCTCCCTCTTCTGGTACAGATGCCCTTTTTAATGTCTATCTTTTTTGCGATTCGTGACTACCAGTATGCGCAGCAGCCGCCTAGCTTTTTATGGCTTACGGATTTGTCTCATGCTGATCCATACTACATATTGCCTGTCCTGTCGGCATTAACAACATTTCTTATGCAAAAGCAAACAGTTACCGACGCGACGCAGCAGAACAAAATGATGTTGGTTTTTATGCCGTTATTTATCGGTTATATTAGTATGACTTTTCCTGCAGGTCTGGTGGTATACTGGGTAGTAGGCAATATAATTCAGATCCTTCAGCAGTGGTTTATGTATCGCAATCCTGTTGAAGTGCGTGAGGGGGCACGTTGAATACTATGATTACAAAGCAGCAGGTCAGCGAAAAAACCGGCAGAACTATAGATGAAGCGATAGATAATGCTATAAATGAACTGGGTGTAAGTCGGGATAAGATCGATTATGAGGTTTTGGAACAACCTACTAAACGTTTGTTTGGATTAATTGGCTCAAAATTGGCCAAAGTAAGGGTAACTGTCCGTGCCGTCGACCCCATTGAAGTTGCCGAGGATTTTTTAAACAGTATGTTTGATACAATGGGAATCGATGTTTCCATGGAAAAAGTGGCGCACGACGATTATACGGTTATTAATATCCATGGCGATGATCTAGGGGTATTGATCGGTAAACATGGTCAGACTTTGGATGCATTGCAGTATCTTACCAATTTGGTGGCCAATCGGGATTCCGAGGAGCGGTGCAAAATCGTTCTTGATGTTGAAGAATACCGTAAACGCAGGGCGGATACTTTATCCCGGCTTGCTTTTAGGCTGGCTGACAGGGTAAAACGGCGCGGCGACCGGGTAGTTCTTGAGCCTATGAGCCCGCAGGAACGTAAAGTCATTCATATGGCGCTGCAAAATGATAATCGCATTGTAACCTACAGTGAAGGGGAGGAACCTTTCCGTAAAGTGGTTATTGCCTTAAAAAAATAGTGATGTTGGGGAAATAAAGAAATATATAAAAAAATAGAAATATATAAAAATGCCAGAGGATTAAACTCTGGCATTAGATTTTATTAGGGCGCTCAAATGGTTGACCGCATTTGTCGCAGAATTTCCTGACCGGCTGCGTTTTGCAGCTTGAATCAATTTTCCTTCCCAAAAAGGATAAAACTTGTAGCTGCGTTTGATGTTGTCAGCACTCATGGGCGGGTACCTCATTTCTTCCAGTATCCTTACTTTATATTTTACATCCTTGTGTTGAACTTTAGCAAGATTTTGATTACCATGTGATTTGGCGGATTGAAAAGAAAATTGAAAAAGAATATGATATAACTGAATATCAGTATGGGAGATGTTGTCTTGGATATTACCGGTTTGAGTCCTGAGGTTGTACTTTTTTTACTGGCTACCGGCTTTGTGGCGGCTTTTGTTGATTCGGTAGCCGGCGGCGGCGGTCTTATTTCTCTGCCTGCATTACTGCTTACCGGCCTTCCGCCCAGTTTGGCATTGGGGACTAATAAGGTCGCCGGCACCATGTGTTCCATGACCAGCACCATATCTTTTCTCCGGTCGGGCAAAGTAGACCGTATACTTGTAGCTTGGCTGTTCCCGCTGACATTTTTCGGCGCGGCGCTGGGAGCATATACTGTTCGGCATATACCGCCGGAGTTTTTAAAACCTTTGGTTGTGGTGCTGCTTATAATCGTGGCAATATATACTTTGCTTAAAAAGAACTGGGGCAGCCGGTCCACATATGCCGGGATGGATTATAAGACCGGGTTATTTAGCGCAATCGCAGCGGTGGTCCTCGGTTATTATGACGGATTTTTTGGTCCTGGTACCGGGTCCTTTCTTATTTTTGCCTTTTTAATGCTGGGTTTCGATTTTGTGGTGGCGGCAGGAAATGCCAAAGTCCTGAATTTTGCCAGCAATATTGCCGCTGTCTTTACTTTTATCTGGTTGAATTCAGTAAACTACGTTTATGGATTGACAATGGGCCTGGCGATGATTCTGGGGGCAATTGCCGGCTCCCGGCTGGCAATTCGCAGCGGTACAACCTATGTTCGGCCGCTGTTCATCTGTGTTACCGGGCTTCTTGTCGGCAAACAACTGTGGGATCTTATTAAATAGCAACTGTTCAAACTTCATTATAAGCGGGGTGGGCCGGATGCCGGATTTGCTTTTTGTTGGGGTTATCGCCCTGGGACTATGCATGACGGTTTTGATTATCCTGATGGGTCAGCAGAATAGAAGCAGGGACATTGCCCACCGTCTGGCCTCCCTGGAAAAATATCAGGAACGGTCGGAAGCGGCCGTAAAAGACGAGATCGCACGGAATAGGGCGGAAACAGCCGCCGCCGGCAGAGCCCTGCGGCAGGAGATAGCCGCTGCTTTAACTTCTTTTAATGAATCGGTTTTGGCCAGGTTAAATGAGAACGCAACAACGCAGCTGGCTCAGCTTGAAGCGTATGCAAGGCAACTCAACCGGCTCACCCAGTCCAATGAGGATCGCCTGGAAAAGATGCGGGCGACCTTAGAAAGCCGCTTGCATCTCATTCAGGAGGATAATGCCAAAAGACTGGAAGAGATGCGGGCGACCGTGGATGAAAAACTTCACGCCACATTGGAAAAGCGGTTGGGTGAGTCATTTAAAATAGTTAGCGAACGGTTGGAACTGGTGCACAAGGGTCTGGGCGAAATGCAAGCCTTAGCTGCCGGTGTGGGAGATCTTAAACGGGTTTTGACGAATGTGAAGGCCAGGGGAATATGGGGCGAAATCCATCTTGGCAGCCTATTGGAACAAATACTGACGCCGGAGCAATATGCCGTAAATGTGGCTACTAAGCCGGGTAGCAGTGAGCGGGTGGAATTTGCCGTCAAACTTCCGGGGCGTGACATTAACGGCAGCAATATCTGGCTGCCGATTGACGCTAAATTTCCCCAGGAAGATTACCAGCGGCTGCTGGATGCCCATGACCGGGCTGATCCGGTGCTGGCCGAAGAGGCTGGCAAGTGTCTGGAAAATAGAATTAAGCTGGAAGCCAAGGCTATTGCCGCTAAATATATCGGCCCGCCTGCCACCACTGATTTTGCCGTTCTGTTTTTGCCGGTGGAAGGGTTATATGCCGAGGTGCTGCGGCGTCCCGGTCTTTATGACATCCTGCTGCGGGATTATCGGGTGGTAGTGTCCGGACCGACTACATTAGCCGCTTTTCTTAATAGCTTACAAATGGGGTTTAGAACGTTAGCCGTTGAAAAACGCAGTTCCGAGGTATGGGAATTATTAGGGGCGGTAAAAACAGAATTCGGCAAATTTGGTACACTGCTGGAACAGACACATAAAAAGCTTCAGGCGGCCAGTAGTTCCATTGAAACTGCTGCCCGTAAATCCCGCACTATTGAAAGAAAGCTAAAGGGGGTTGAGGTTTTATCGCCGGGGGAAGCAGTAGAACTTCTGGGAGAATGGCCGGGTGAAAGTGAGACAGACGAGGGGGAATAGAATTGCCCTGCAAGATTTTTTCCTGCAGGGATTAGCTTTGGATCGTTATATAATTTTTTTGTCTATCAGGTCAATAAGTTGACCGATTTCCGGTTTGGATACCTGCCCATTGGCCCCGATAGATTTGCCTTTTAGTCTCATTTCGTCGTTTATCAGGGAAGAAAAGATAATAACAGGCAAGTGCCTTAATTTTTCATGTTCTTTTATCCGTTTGGTCAGATGATGGCCGTCCATCTGCGGCATTTCAATATCGGTAATAATCAAATTGACTTTATGATCAACAGGTTTCGGGTCCGAGAGCATACCGGTAAGTTTATCCCACGCTTCCTGACCATTCTCGGTAATGAGTAAATTGGTGTAACCGGCATTGTGCAAGGTGTTGCATAAGAGATCCCGCAGCATTTTGGAGTCTTCCGCCAGCAGAATAGTCTTGGTTTTACGCATTTCCAGCAGTTCAGGCACAACTGTCGATAAATCGAAAAATTTCTTGTTCATCTCCGGATTAATTTCGGCAACAATTTTTTCAAAATCCAGAAGGACTACCATCTTGTCAAGCATCTTAATGATCCCTACTATCATATCCGAGTTGGCGATCGGGGGGGCGGGTTCCATGGCTGTCCAGGAAATACGATGGATACGGGAGACTTCATCTACCAGGAACCCGACGAAGTAGCTATTAAGTTCGCTGACAATAACTTTCGGTGCTGCGGTTGTGGATGTGGCGCCAAGGCAGCGGGGCAGGTTAACCAGAGGCATAACCCGGCCGCGCAGGGTAAAAACCCCATCAACCCAGGGATGGCAGTTAGGCATTTCTGTAATGGGCACCGGGTTAATAACTTCTCGTACCTTGGCCACGTTAATGCCATAACTGACCGGGCCGATGGAAAACTCTACAATTTCAAATTCGTTGCTGCCGGTTTCCAATAGTATTCCTTTTTTATTTGTCATCATGAACCCCTTTCATTTCCGCCGATAGGGTATTTTATCTTTTTTATCGCCGTTGTTCGACATGATTTGGCAAAAAAGTTATAATCTGATATTCTATATTTTTATAAAATAACCTGCTTGCAGATTAGCGCTATATATTAAATTTATGTTATTGGGTATAATATATTAGTTATTCCTTACGAGGTGGAACAAATTGAATGGAGTTATGACTTTTGATGATACCATTAGCGCCGTTGCCACCGCCATCGGCGAGGGTGGGATAGGTATTGTGCGTTTAAGCGGTAACCGGGCGATAGATATCGCTGACCAAATATTTCGGGGGAGTACAGGGAAGAAGAAGATTGCCGATATTCCTTCTTTTCAGGCTGCTTACGGCAGCATTGCTGATCCGGACAGCGGGGAGGCAATTGATGAAGCTATTGTTATTGTCATGCGGGCGCCCCGGTCCTATACCCGGGAGGACGTAGTGGAGGTTCAGTGTCATGGTGGTCCGGTTCCCTTACAGCGGATTTTGGATATAACTTTACGCCTTGGCGCCAGGCTGGCCGAACCCGGTGAATATACCAAACGGGCATTTTTAAACGGCCGGCTGGATTTGGCGCAAGCCGAAGCCGTCATCGATGTAATCCGTTCCAAAACGGATGCTTCGTTAAAAGCCGCTGTTAGCAACCTCTCCGGCCGTTTATCCGACAAAATTAGGTCCTTGCGGCAGGAGATTCTGACGATGATTGCTCATTTAGAGGCCGCTATCGATTTTCCGGAAGATGATATTGAAGAAATTACTGCCGGCAACGTGTCCGGTTCCATTACAATAGTTCGGGTGGAATTGGACCGTCTGCTTGCTTCCGCGCAAACGGGGCGAATTTTGCGGGAAGGTCTGGCGACGGTTATTATCGGGCGTCCCAATGTGGGCAAATCCAGCCTGCTTAATGCCCTTCTCCGGGAGAAACGGGCTATTGTCACTGATATTCCCGGTACTACCCGGGATATTATTGAGGAATATGTGAATATCAGAGGCATTCCTTTAAAAATAGTGGATACCGCCGGCATTCGGGAAACAGCGGACATTGTTGAAAAAATCGGGGTCGATAAGGCCCGCGAATTTGTCGCTAAGGCTGATTTGGTGTTGCTTATTTTAGACTCCTCAGCGCCGTTGACGCCAGAGGACCGGACGGTTCTCTCCCTGCTGCCCGGCCGGGAAGCCATTATTTTAGTTAACAAGAGCGATCTGCCGCCCGTGCTTGATATGGATGAAGTCAAGTCGTTTGTCGGTGACCGGCCTGTTTTGAAGATATCGGTACTGACGGGCGCCGGGGTTGATGAACTGGAGCAAACCATTGCGGACCGGGTATATAGTGGACAAGTAACCTCGGGGGAGGCGGCTTTTGTTAATAATGTCCGTCATATGAATCAGATTAGACAGGCCGGCCGTCATCTCGGCGACGCCCTGGCGACAATTGATGCGGGTATGCCTCTTGACTGCATTGCGGTTGATCTGAAGGCTGCCTGGGAGAAACTGGGGGAAATCACCGGCGATACAGTGGGGGAGGATATTATTGATCAGATTTTCTCCCAGTTTTGCCTTGGTAAATAATAAATATATTGGTGATAAAAAAGTAAAAAAGAGGAAAAAAAGGAAAAAAGAAGAATAGGAACATTGCAGGGGAAGAATGGTGATGGTTATTGTTTAATGCGGGTTCTTACGATGTTATTGTGATTGGGGCCGGACATGCCGGCTGCGAAGCTGCCCTGGCGGCAGCCAGATTAGGGTGCCGTACCCTGGTTACTACTCTAAATATGGACAATATTGCGATGATGCCATGCAATCCGGCAGTCGGCGGTCCGGCTAAAGGGCATTTGGTCCGGGAAATTGACGCCCTGGGCGGAGAAATGGGAATTAATACTGATAAAACCTGCATTCAGATGCGTATGCTTAATACCGGCAAGGGCCCGGCAGTTCATGCCCTCAGGGCGCAGGCCGATAAAAAATTGTACCAGGCGATGATGAAGGAAACCTTGGAAAATCAGCGAAACCTTACTGTAAAACAGGCCTTGATCGAGAAAATTCTGGTGACAGATGATAAGGTAACCGGGGTTGTTACCGAATTGGGCGAGAAGTATCAATGTCAGGCAGTTATAATGGCTACTGGCACCTATCTGCGGGGCCGGATCATCGTTGGCGAGCTAAATTTTTCCGGCGGTCCCAACGGCCAGCGGGCGGCGGAGAAACTAACCCGGTCTTTGCAAGAAATGGGTATTGGTTTAATGCGATTTAAAACCGGTACTCCGGCCAGGGTCGATGCCCGTACTGTCGACTTTTCGCAAATGACCATTCAACCGGGAGACAGTGAAATTCATAATTTTTCCTTTATGAGTGATGTTGCCACGCGGGAGCAAATCCCCTGCTGGCTTACTTATACCAATGAACGCACTCACGCTATTATTCGCGACAATCTGCACCGGGCTCCATTGTACATGGGAATTATTGAGGGAACAGGCCCCAGATATTGCCCCTCCATCGAGGATAAAGTGGTGCGGTTTGCCGACAAGCTGGCCCATCAGTTGTTTCTTGAGCCGGAAGGATGTCATACAACGGAAATGTACGTTCAAGGTATGTCTACCAGCCTGCCGGCCGATGTGCAGCTTGCTTTTTTGCGGACAATCGCCGGACTGGAAAATGTTGAGATTATGCGTCCCGGTTATGCTATAGAATATGATTGCGTTGATCCTACCGAGCTTAAGCCTACGCTGGAGATGAAAAGGGTTAAGGGGTTATTCAGCGCGGGGCAGTCGAATGGGACTTCTGGTTACGAGGAAGCGGCCGCCCAGGGTTTAATGGCGGGAATCAACGCGGCCCTTATGGTGCAGCAGCGTCCGCCGGTTATTTTGTCCCGCTCTGAAGCCTATATCGGCGTCCTGATTGATGATCTTGTCACCAAAGGTACCAGTGAGCCTTACCGGATCATGACTTCCCGCGCTGAATACCGGTTAATTTTACGGCAGGATAATGCTGATTTACGACTTACCCCGAAAGGGCGGGAACTTGGTCTGGTTGGTGATGCGCGTTATGCCAGGTTTATTGCTAAACAGAATGCCATTAATGATACGATAAATTTGCTGCAAGGCGTTATTATTACGCCGATACCGGCAGTTCAGGAAAAATTGGCTGCTTTAGGTACGGCGGAGTTAAGAACGGGGAGTACATTATACGACTTGCTTAAGCGTACCGAGGTGGACTATGATGGTATGAAAGCCCGGTTTGACCTGCCGGATATCCCTTCGCTGGTAAAAGAGCAAGTTGAAATCGCCGCCAAATATGAAGGATATATTAAAAAGCAGGTGGAACAGGTGGAACGGGCGTCTAAGCTGGAAGCTAAACTGCTGCCTGACAATCTTGATTATTCTCAAATTAGCGGGTTATCCCTGGAGGCCCGGCAGAAACTTAATAAAATTCGTCCCTTGTCAGTGGGGCAGGCAGCCCGGATATCAGGTGTGTCTCCTGCCGATATTTCCATCTTGATGGTTTACCTGGAACAGCGCCGTTATATCGTCTGATGCCGGCTGGAGGTTGGAGGTGGGTTTAATGAGTCTTTTCACGGAGTATTTGTCCCGGACCGCAAAAGAGTATGGGCTCATTCTGGATGAAGCTAAATTTGCAGCATTTGATCGCTATTATCACTTATTAATCGAATGGAACGAAAAAATCAATCTGACCGCTATTACCGAACCGGAAGAAGTGGCGGTTAAGCACATCATAGATTCGTTATCCTGTTACGATGCTGCAATCTTCGCAACCGGTGCCAGGGTAGCAGATGTGGGTACGGGCGCAGGCTTTCCCGGAATTCCTTTGAAGATTTTCCAGCCAGACCTTAAACTGACTTTGCTTGATTCCCTCAATAAGCGATTAGTTTTTTTGCAGCAGGTTATTGATGAATTAAAGCTTTGCGATGTTACTGTTCTGCATAGCAGGGCCGAGGATGCGGGTAAAAACAAAAGTCAGCGGGAAAGTTACCGGATTGTGTTATCCAGGGCTGTGGCCAGATTGAATGTTTTGAGCGAGTATTGTTTGCCGCTGGTGGAGAAAGGCGGCTGGTTTATTGCTCATAAAGGCGCCCAATATCAGGCAGAGCTTGCGGAGGCGGATAAAGCTATTGTTACTCTCGGGGGGAAAGTGGAGCGGGTGATTCCTGTTCAATTGCCTGGTCTTTCCGACCGGCGCGCAGTTATTTATATTCGTAAGCTGAATACTACGCCGCTTATCTATCCCCGGAAGAGTGGCATGCCGGAAAAAAAACCGCTGTAAATAAATGTAAATTAGAGGAAATTCTCAACGTCTGCAGAATATTTTAGTAGCGAGTTCATGATCCTAGTAGTCTGTAAACCCTAATTCTATAGTGTTCTTGCGAGATCTTTTCCGTCCTGCTTTGTTGTCGTCGGCTTACATATTCCCGATCTGCGCGCCTCCTCCGCCTCGCAGGACGAAAAACCTCTCGCAATTCATCCTAAAAGTTTTAGAGTTTACAGACCACTAGTGTCTTGGCCATGTTATATTTTAGTTTTAGGGTGAGACAAAATGGCAAAGGGCAAGGAAGACCCGACGACGCATACTGGAAGGGGTCTGCTAGGAGGGGCTGACGCCGCCATTTGCCATTTTGTCCGTCATCAAACTAAAAAGATAATGTGGTCAAGACACTAGTATGTGCCCATTATGATGCGGGTGGTGGTAGTGTGAGAAATCTGGCCAAGTTGTTGGGTTTAAACGCCGATAAGAATAATGAAAATAAAGTTGTAAAAGTTGTAGAAGACAGCATCCCGGCAGACAAGCCAGTGCTGCGCCCAGTTGGGCCCCAAGATATAGCAGATGCAAGGGGGATAGTTACTTATCCTGTTAATGGCGACCCGCCTTCGGATGATTTACCGGCTGGCAGTCAGGATGCTACACCGGCGTTAGCGGAAGAGTCCAATGGGTCTCCCGTTAAATTAGCTATTGAAAGTATCGTTCCCAACCCGTTTCAGCCTCGTAAAACATTTAATGGCGATTCCCTGCAGGAACTGGCTGCTTCCATATCAGAATTTGGCGTGATTCAGCCTTTGCTGGCCCGGCGCCGGGGGGAAGTTTTTGAACTGATTGCCGGTGAGCGGCGGCTTAGGGCCGCCAAGCTGGCAGGACTGACTGAAGTTCCTGCTATCATTCGCGAGCTTGAAGATAAGGAAATGGCTGAATTGGCCATGATTGAAAATCTTCAGCGGGAGGATCTTCACTTTTTGGAGGAAGCGGAAGGTTTTCAGCAACTTATTGCCAATTTTAATTTTACGCAGGAAGAGCTGGCTCGCCGGGTGGGTAAGAATCAGTCCACCATAGCTAACAAACTTCGTTTATTAAAGCTTGATCCTCATATTCGGCAGGCACTTGTCGGGCAAAATCTTACTGAGCGTCATGCCCGGGCCCTCTTAAAACTGGACGATATGCAAATGCAAAAGGAAATACTGGACTCAGTCCGGGAAAAAGGCCTGAATGTTAGGGAAACAGAGGACTTAATTGAGGCGTATATTGAAGATATGTCTCAAGCCATGAAAGCTGATGCGGCGCCTAAGCAAACGGTAGTTAAGATTATTAAAGATGTTCGTATTTTTATCAATACAATAAATAGTATAGTTTCGCAAATGAAGAAAAATGGCATGGAAATTAAATACAAGCAAGATTTTGACGGCGAGTATGTTAATATTACCATGCAGATAAAAAATGGTAAAAAATAGTTTATATTCAATAAATAGATAAGAGGAAAATCCCGCTTATAAAAGAGGGAGAGCCTTAAAAATTGGACAAGATGGACCGAACTCATAACTATAATCACTATAATCAAAAAATGCCTCTGACTAATTTAGTAGTTAGGGGCATTTTTTTTTTAACAGTATAAGATTTTTGTGTTTTTCTTAACAGTTAGCTGTTACTAATTGTTTGGCGATATTCAGCGCGGCTATTCCGTCGGCGGCGTAGGCGTCGGCGCCTGCCTGCCGGGCGTAATCAGCAGTGAGAACTGCTCCGCCAACAATTGTTTTGGCATTCACACCGGCAGTTTTTAAAGCGGCGATGGTAATGTCTATTTGCGGCATGGTAGTAGTCATCAAGGCACATAGTCCAACGATGTCCGCTTGATGCTGCCGGGCGGAGGTCACAACCGCTTCCGGCGAAACATCCTTGCCCAGGTCGATTACGGTAAAACCATTATTTTCCAGTAAAGCGGCCACAATGTTTTTGCCTAGATCATGGATGTCACCTTTAACTGTCGCCAGGAGGACTTTGCCAATACTGGCCGATTGGTGAGCGGGAAGCAGTTTTTTGATGGTACTGAAGGCAATTCGCATGGTTTCGGCGGCAAGAATAACTTGCGGCAAAAAGCATTGTCCCTGGCCGAAAGCTTGGCCGAGTTCATTCATAGCGGCAGTTAATGCTTGTTCGGTAATGGTCAGCGGTGAATAGTTTTCGTTAACAGCCTGGCTTACCAGCGGGACAATGCCGTCGGTTTCGCCGTTCATTACTGAGCGGCGAATTTTAGACAGTAAATCTGTTTCTGCGGCTTGCTGTTCTCCCTGGGTGTTGACTGGTAGCGCACCTGAATATTTCCGGCTGTAATTGAGTCCTTGGGCGTCGTGCCCGCCTAAGGCGCCAACCGCCGCCCATATATCCTGCATTAAGGGATCGAAAGGGTTTAATATGGGTGCGTCCAGTCCGGCAGTTACCGCCATAGCGCAAAAGGCGGCATTGAGT
Organism: Methylomusa anaerophila; assembly: GCF_003966895.1. Classification (NCBI taxonomy): domain Bacteria; kingdom Bacillati; phylum Bacillota; class Negativicutes; order Selenomonadales; family Sporomusaceae; genus Methylomusa; species Methylomusa anaerophila. The sequence continues at coordinate 1,403,204 of NZ_AP018449.1, forward strand.
AAATCCCGGCGCGGCAGGCCGTAAGACACATTGCTCAGGCCCATGACGGCAGGGTAGCCGAAATGTTTTCTATATAATTGGAGTGTCTTGAGCGTCTCAGCGGCGGCTTCGGCGCCGGTCGCTATTGTCATTACCAGGGCATCCAGCAGTAAATCATGGGGGCGAAGCCCGGCTTGGAGCGCCGCGTCAATGATAATACGGGCAACTTCTATGCGTTCGGTCGCCGTTGCGGGCACTCCTTTGTCGCTTAACGGCAGGCAAAGTATCGCCGCACCGTATTTTTTAGCCAGTGGCAGAAAGGCATCCAGCCGTTCCTGTTCCGCTGAAACTGAATTAATCATGGCCCGGCCGGGATAAGCTTTGAGGCCTGCTTCCAACGCCGCCGGGTCAGTAGTATCAATTACCAGTGGAACGGGAACCAGCAGGGACAGTTCTTCAACCGCCTGACGCATAGCTTGTGGCTGGTCGATTCCCGGAACTCCCATATTGACGTCCAATATTCCCGCTCCTGCTTCAATTTGCGCCAGGGCCTCTTTTTTTACCGGGACGAAGTTTCTTGCTTTGATTTCTTGGGCCAGATTCTTTCTACCTGTGGGGTTGATTCTTTCGCCAATAATAACCGGTTGGAAGCCCGGTCCTAAACACACGGTTCTGGTCCGGCTGGTGAGAGCGGTAGGAGTTATTGTATTTTTCCGCGATATACCAGTCAAGCCGTCAATTTCCTGTCGCAGTGCCTTGATGTGGTCGGGTGTAGTCCCGCAGCAGCCGCCTATATAACTTGCGCCGGCAGTAGCCAGTTTCGTGACCCATTCGGCCATTTCCGCCGGTTTTAAGGGAAATATAGTTTTACCGTTAATAAGTTGCGGCATGCCGGCGTTTGGCTGAACACTTACGGGGATGTTGACTGCTCCGGCCATGGCTGCCACTAGCGGCAGTAATTGGGCTGGGCCCAGCGAGCAGTTGGCGCCGATTATTGCAGCTCCCAGAGCTTCAAGGGTAATGGCGGCTGTTGTCGCATCTGTTCCTGTTACAGTCCTGCCGTCTTGCTCAAATGTTAGCTGGCATATTACGGGTTTGTTTGTCACTGCCTTGGCAGCTAAGAGCGCCGTTCGCATTTCCTGGATATCGATAATGGTTTCAATGATGATATAGTCTGCTCCTGCTTCGTCCAAGGCTTTGATCTGTTCTTTGAATACATCGCAAGCTAAGTCAAATGACAGATCACCCAAGGGGGCGGCAAGTTTTCCCGTAGGGCCGACTGAGCCCGCTATTTTAGTCTGAGGCCCGCAGGCTGCCCTGGCAGCTTTTACAGCTCCTATGTTTAGCAGCGCTACTTTGTCGGCTAATCCGTAATGGGATAATTTAATTCGGTTTGCTCCCAAAGTGTTGGTTTCAATAATGTCCGCACCGACCGCAACATATTCGCGGTGTATCGCAGTTACTTTCTCCGGCTGTTCAATATTCCATAATTCCGGGCAATAACCCGGTTTTAAGCCGGATTGCTGGAGCATAGTACCCATTGCGCCGTCAAATAGCTGTATCATTTTTTTTGGACTCCTTTCGCGCATAGCATTCAGTTTGATGACTCTTGTCACACCCTAGATGATCGGTGGGGATTTCCAGGCTAAGGTTGTTAGGGTACAGTCCGATTATGGCTATTGTCGATTTGTGTGGGATAAGCATCATATTATCGGCCAACTGTATGCCGATGGAACTTCCTTCTGCAATAGACAGGAGATCAGGTTGAATGCGAGTGTCCCAGTCGTTGTGTCCCGGGCTGAAACGCCGCCCGGCTACATAACCGTAACTTGCCGCTGTTTCCGAGATAATATAGGCTGTTTTATTACAAACTTCTTCGATCCCGACTGTCCCGGCAGCATCCAATAATAATCCCAATGTATTTAAGCCTTTTAATAATAGAACAGATACCTGGTTCTCTAACAGTTCGCCAATGGTTGCCGCCAGGACAGCAACTTCCGCCGCGCCGTTAAGGTGTCTGGTGATACTTTCGTCCGGTAACCGGACCGGTGTCGGCGCGAGAATGGTATTGGATTCTTGATCATAAGGATAAATATTCCATGAGGCTCGGGGCAGTATTAGCAGTAATGCTTGGGCACAGGCGTCGCCTAACAGCTGTTCGGGGATGGTCTCTTTCGCCGCTATACCGGCAGAACGTTTTATTTGTTCTAAATCAAGATGGCTTAGCTTAGGATTAAAAACAGGCATTGAGCGTCGACCTCCCGCATTTCCCGGTTTCCGGGGTTTTTACAATCGTCTCGCATCTTATTATTAATTGTTATATGTTTATAGTTTATAGTTGAATTATATTATATTTTACCAAGATACTCAATTAGATTGTACTTCGTATCTTTATGACAATCCTTATGATAATCCTCCCGTCATTCTGTATTTTCTGGCAGGAAATCATTTTTTTGCGTTGAATGAATGATTTAGTATACTACTTTTTTTGAGGTGAATTGATGGTTAAAGTGATTGCAATCGCTAACCAAAAAGGTGGGGTCGGCAAGACGACTACGGCAGTGAATTTGTGCGCCTGCCTTGCTGAATTAGGAAAAAAGGTTCTTTTGGTGGATATCGACCCTCAGGGTAATTCCACCAGCGGCCTCGGATTTGATAAAGGAAGCATTAAGCGCTGCGTTTACGATTCTTTGGTTAATGATGTTCCTGTGGAGTCAATTATTGTTGATACTCAGATACCTAACTTAAAATTGTTGCCTGCCACCATTCAATTGGCTGGCGCCGAGATTGAACTTGTTTCCATGATGTCCCGGGAAACGCGCTTCAAAAGGGTATTAGACAGAGCCAAACATAATTTTGAATTTGTATTAATCGATTGCCCGCCTTCCTTGGGTTTACTTACTCTTAACTCTTTAACTGCCGCTAATTCTGTCCTTGTGCCAATTCAATGCGAGTTCTATGCTCTGGAAGGCCTGACGCAGTTAATGAATACTATCTCTCTGGTACAAAAAAATCTGAATCCTGTGCTTACTTTGGAAGGGGTGGTACTTACCATGTTTGATGCCCGGACCAATTTGTCGATACAAGTGGTTGACGAAGTAAAAAATCATTTCCGGCACAAAGTATATCAAACCATTATTCCCCGTAATGTCCGGCTTAGTGAGGCCCCAAGCCATGGTCAACCTGTCATAATCTATGATCCCAAATCCAAAGGTGCGGAAGTTTATTTTGATTTAGCCCGTGAGGTGATTGGCGATGAGTAAACGTGGTTTAGGCAGAGGTTTAGATGCTTTATTTAGCGCTCCTGACGATATTGATGACAAGCCTACGGAAGTATCGATTCAGGAGATTTGTCCTAATCAGTTTCAACCCCGGCGAATATTTGATGAGGAAGCGCTGGCTGAATTGGCTGAATCGATTCGGCAACATGGAGTATTGCAACCGGTGGTTGTGCGCAAAACTTTGACCGGCTATGAATTGGTTGCCGGTGAGCGGCGGTGGCGGGCTTCGCAGAAGGCCGGCCTAAAATCGATTCCTGTGGTTGTTCGTGAATACACCGACGCGGAGATGATGGAGATTGCGCTTATTGAAAATCTTCAACGGCAAGATTTGAATCCTATTGAGGAAGCCCTTGCTTTCCGGCGTCTTATAGAGGATTTTGGCTTAACCCAGGAAGAAGTTGCTCAAAAAATCGGCCGCAGCCGGTCGATGATTGCTAATATTGTGAGATTATTGAATCTGCATCCCGATGTTCAGGAATTTGTTTCACGTGGAACATTGTCCATGGGGCAGGCCCGTCCGTTATTGGCGATTAATGACCCCGCTATGCAAATGGAGTTGGCAAACTGTATTATTGAAGAGGATCATTCGGCCAGGGACGCCGAGGAATTAGTCAGAACATTGTTAGCCCGCAAGCCTGGCAAGAGGGAGCGGGTGTTGGATCAAAAGCAAACCAATCGTGATCAATTTTTCATGAATGAGTATGAGGACCGTTTAAAATTGATTCTTGGGACGCAGGTAAAAATTAAACCAGGAAAACTAAAGAGTAAAATTGAAATTGAGTTTTATTCCAATGAGGACTTGGAACGGATTATTGAAGCGCTGACGTATGAGCGTCAAGAGGGGGAGGCCGGTAAGTTTAAAGGCCAATTAGTAGTATAAACAGTGTTTCACGTGAAACACTAGTGAGATTAGTAATTTGGCAGTACCGGCAAATACATCAATTTATTTTATGGAGGAGCGCCATGCGGACTGAAAAAGACTTGCTGGGAGAAAAGCAGGTGCCGAAACAAGCTTATTATGGCGTACATACACTGCGGGCGGTGGAAAACTTCCCGCTTTCCGGCTGCAAAGTTCACACTAAGTTAATTCAGGCCATCGGGCTTGTCAAACAGGCCGCAGCTGAGGTAAATAGTGAGTTGGGCTATCTAACGAAAGAAAAAGGGCAAGCTATTGCTGGCGCCGCCGCCGAGGTGGCAGCGGGGAATTGGGGTGACCAATTCCTGGTAGACGCACTCCAGGGTGGTGCAGGCACATCCACCAATATGAATGTAAATGAGGTTGTCGCTAACCGGGCCATTGAACTGCTGGGGGGACAAAAGGGAGACTATAGGATAGTTCACCCGCTAAATGATGTAAATATGCATCAGTCCACCAACGATGTCTATCCAACGGCAATGCGCATAGCAGCCATCTGGCTGTTGAAGCCGTTAAGCGAAAAGTGCGCTAAACTTCAGGAAGCCCTTCAGGATAAGGAAGCCGAATTTGCCGGCATAATCAAAGTTGGACGGACAGAATTGCAGGACGCGGTTCCGATTATGCTCGGACAGGAATTTAGTGCTTATGCGGGAGCTATTGCGCGGGACAGGTGGCGCCTGTATAAAGTAGAAGAACGGTTACGCCAGATAAATCTGGGGGGAACTGCTGTGGGAACCGGCATAAATGCCAATCCTAAATATATTTATATGGTAAATGACCGGATTCGGCAGTATGCAGGGATTGGCCTTGCCCGGGCGGAAAATATGATAGATGTGACCCAGAATGCTGATGTATTTGTGGAAGTGTCCGGACTGTTAAAAGCATTGGCAGTCAATTTAGGTAAGATATCTCATGATTTGCGGCTAATGTCGTCAGGGCCTAAAAGCGGGTTTGGCGAAATTAGATTGCCGGAACGGCAGGCCGGTTCTTCCATAATGCCGGGAAAAGTAAATCCTATCATACCGGAAGCCGTCAATCAGGTTGCGTTCCAGGTAATGGCCTCTGATATGGCAATCGCTATGGCGGCCCAATCCGGGCAACTGGAGTTGAACCCGTTTATGCCGCTCATAGCTCACCATCTTTTGGCAAGTTTAAGTATATTGACAAATGGAGTTATAATATTAACAGATTATTGTATAAAAGGATTGACTGCGGAACGGGAGCGATGCCTGGAACTCTTACATAACAGTCAAGTCAGCGTAACCGCTTTAGCGCCGCATATTGGTTATGATATGGCTTCAGAGTTGGCAAAAAAAGCGAAGAACGAAGGTTTATCCGTGGCAGAGGCAGCGCTGGCAATGAATCTATTATCGCCGGACCGGCTTGATGCCATATTGGATCCCAAAGCCATGACCAAGCCCGGTATAGCCGGCGGAAAAACGAAATAACCGGTGGAAAAAGTGAGCCGTAAAAATCAAAGCGGGGAAATTCAATGCCAATACATTAGAATCATAAGGAATAAAGATTGACGAAGCGAACTAAGGGGAAACGCGTTTGACCACAGAGGGCGCAGAGGACACGGAGGGTTGCAGGGAATTATAACCATTCAACTTTCAGTGTTTCCATCTGTGTCCTCCGTGTCCTTTTCTAAAATTTAATAGTAAGGGAAAAAAGGAGATAAAACATTGAAATGAAGGTCCTGGCAGTTCGAACTTGAAAAATTAAACACAGAATATAGGAAAAAGAAACAATTTACTTTGAGGTAAGCGAAGGAGGGGCAATTTGTGCAAGACACTCCTAAAGGATCACGGTTGCATATTGCCATATTCGGCAGGAGAAATGCCGGTAAATCAAGCTTGATCAATGCATTAACCAATCAGGATATTGCCTTGGTGTCCGATGTTCCGGGAACGACAACCGATCCGGTATATAAGGCTATGGAAATACTGCCAATCGGCCCCGTAATGATAATTGATACTGCCGGTATTGATGATGTAGGTGATTTAGGTACTTTGCGGGTAGAACGGACGATGCAGGTGCTGCATAAGGCCGACCTGGCGATTATCGTTGTTGAGCCGGAAAGCGGCGTAACCGAATATGAGCATTCTCTTATAAGCGCCATGAGAAAACGAAACTTACCCGTAGTCTGTGTACTGAATAAGACGGATCTGTATCCAGTGGATGAGAAACAAGTTGAGACCTGGAAACAGGCGCTTGACATAGCCATATTACCCATCAGTGCAAGGACCGGGGCCGGTATTGAAGAGTTAAAAGGCCTTATTATAAGAAACGCGCCGGATGATTGGGAAGGACCGCCGATAATCGGCGACTTGATCAATCCCGGTGATATGGTCGTACTGGTGGTGCCGATTGATCTTGCCGCCCCCAAAGGCAGGCTAATATTGCCTCAGGTGCAGACTATCCGCGATTTACTGGATAATGACGCCTGCGCTGTGGTTGTTAAAGAAAGAGAGCTCAAAGAAGTATTGGAAAATATGGCCGGTCCGCCGCGCATGGTAGTAACCGACTCGCAGGAATTCATGAAAGTGAGTGCCGACACCCCGCCGGGAGTATTGCTGACTTCTTTCTCCATACTGTTTGCGCGGCATAAAGGCGACTTAGAAACGTTAGTGGCCGGAGCAAAGGCCGTCGACCATTTAAAGGCAGGGGACAAAGTCTTAATTTCAGAAGGATGCACCCATCATCGTCAGGCGGACGATATTGGCCGTGTAAAAATTCCTCGCTGGCTCAGGCAAACGGTGGGGGATGAATTAAGCTTCGAATGGACCGCCGGCAGCACATTTCCGGAAAACCTGCAGCAGTACAAACTGATAGTACACTGCGGCGCCTGCATGCTTAACAGGCGGGAAATGTTATACCGTCTGGCAGTTGCCAGGGAAGCGGGAGTGCCGATAGTAAACTATGGATTACTAATAGCCAAGGTTCATGGCATTCTCCAGCGGGCATTAAAGCCTTTTCCTTTAGCGCAACTTATATTGGAAGATAAGTAGAAAGGGGGAAGTTAAGATGAGCGCACTAATCTATCTGGATAATGCCGCAACCACCTGGCCGAAACCGGAGGAGGTTTACCGGGCCGTAGATTGTTGCTTGCGAAATATAGGCGCAAATCCGGGCCGCGGCGGGCATAGCATGGCCCGCGCGGCCGGCCTGCTGCTTTATGAGACAAGAGAGGAACTGGCTGAGTTATTTCATATAGAAGATGCCAATCAGATCGCATTCACCTTGAATGCCACCGACGCAATCAATACGGCAATCTTTGGCGTAGTACGCCCGGGTGATACCGTAGTGACCACCGCCATGGAGCATAACGCTGTAGCGCGAGCCCTTCGTTTTGTAGAGAAACGAGGGGCAAATTTAATCATTGTTCCTTGCAGCCCAACCGGGGATCTTGATATGAAAGCACTGACCGCGGCGCTCAATAATTCACCGAAAGCAGTAGTGATGACACATGCGTCCAATGTGACCGGACAGATACAGCCGGTGGAGGAAATAGGCCGGCTAACAAGGGAACATGGTATCACCCTGATTGTCGATGCTGCCCAAACAGCAGGAGTAGAAGCGATAGACGTCGCCGCAATGGGAATCGATGTCTTAGCCTTTAGTGGCCACAAAGGCTTGCTGGGACCGCAGGGGACAGGCGGATTGTATGTGCGGGAGGGAATTGCGGTAGCGCCGTTGCGGCTGGGGGGAACAGGGAGCTTGTCTGAATCGGATGAGCAACCGGACTTTATGCCGGACAGGCTGGAAAGCGGTACGCCCAACACGCCGGGGATAGCAGGGTTGCAGGCGGGAGTGAGATTCATCCGTAACGAAGGAAGCGGTGCTATTAGGAAAAAAGAGTTGGAACTAACCCAAGAATTAGAAAATGGCCTTAAGGAAATACCAGGGTTGACAATATATAGTCCGCTGAGTAAAGGGCGGCGGACGGCAGTAATGGCATTTACTATTGACGGGCAAGACTGCGGCGACATAGCTTATCGCCTGGATCGGGATTATGGGATAGCCTGCAGGTCAGGATTGCATTGCGCGCCATGGGCGCATCGGACTATCGGCACTCTGAAAACGGGAGCCGTACGATTCAGCCCGGGATATTTCAACACCCCAAAGCAAATAAGCGAAGCGGTGCGAGCGGTAGGTCAATTGGCAGCCAAAAGAAAGGGATGAGTATCCATGAAAGGAACTTTGGTAAATACGGCGGCAATCGTTCTGGGATCAGGAATAGGACTCCTTTTGCAGCGGGGCATTCCGGCAAGATATCAGGAGACAATGATGCAGGCAATGGCTTTGGCAGTAGGAATCATCGGCACGCAAATGGCGCTCAAAAGCAATAATATGCTGATCGTAATTTTAGCGATGGCCATCGGCGCAGTCATAGGAGAAGCAGCGGATATCGACGGCAAGTTAAACTGGCTGGGAAAATGGCTGGGAGCGTATTTGGATGAAAAAACAAGGGAAAAAGGCCAGAACAATATCGGCAACGGTTTCGTGACGGCCAGTCTGGTATACTGTATTGGGGCCATGGCGGTTATAGGCTCAATTCAAGACGGTTTAACGGGAGACGCAAGCACTTTATACGCCAAATCGCTGATCGATGGCATCATGGCGGTTGTTTTTACCTCCAGCATGGGGGCGGGAGTAGCATTCGCGAGTGTGTCTGTGCTCCTGTATCAGGGGTCTTTGACATTGTTGGCGGCAGCGATTGCACCTATATTGTCCGACCAGGTGATCAGCGAGCTGACAGCAACCGGCGGCATTTTAATTATCGGTGTAAGCATATTAATGCTGGAAGTAAAAAAGATCAAACTGGCCAATCTGTTGCCGTCCATACCTATCGTAACGGTAATTGCGTACTTTTGGACAGTTAGGCAGTAGGCTATAATTGAGTGAGGAAAGGTGACCGCAATGAATACGGAAATAACAGAGGAAATAAGAATATTGATTATAAACAATTTGCCTTATGTAATTTTAGGGATAACGGCCCTTATTATCGTAGCACTTATAATTTTCATCAGCCTGAATATCAAAATAGAAAAACTCAATAAACGCTATCGAAAAATGATGCGTGGTATGGAAGGATCAAACCTGGAACAATTACTTATGACCAATGTTGAAGAAGTTCGACAAGCTCTTAATACAGTTGCCAGACTAAGCGAAGATGTAAAACGGCTGGAAGAAGTTTGCCGCCAATCAATCCAACATGTAGGTATTGTTCGTTTCAACGCCTTTGCGGACACCGGCAGTGATCTTAGCTTTGCCATAGCGTTGCTTGATAGGAAGAAGAACGGGATAATCATATCAAGTATTTATGGACGAAATGAATCCCGCATTTATGCCAAGCCGGTGCAAGCAGGAGAATCAACCTACTATTTATCCGGTGAAGAAAAAGAAGCCCTCCATAAGGCACTGGGAAAAAGTTCATAATTAGGCAGGAATTTTGACAAAGATGGCGAATTATAGACAAAGTTAGGCGTATGTCCGGAAAATATTAATTGCCGAAGGCAGCAACCGCAAGCGTCTGCTGCCGGGGAAAAACTTATACAACAAGCTGCAATTATGCAGCGACTACATATTGAGGGCCTGCTATTTACCTTTGTACCTTCCCTAAAAGTTATGAATTCTGATATCGTAAAAAAGCGTGAAAAGCCATACTTTCTGGTTCTGTAACATCGATATTTGAGAAAGGTGATGACTATTGATTCTAAAAAGTACAAAACCTGATAATCGTGAGTATACGTTTATGATTGTGCCGCACCACGGAAAAGAAGTAATCAGTGTGCGCATTCCTATCAGAACGATAAAATATTGTGTGATTGCCCTGTGCGTGTGTATGGTATTCTTTACTGGGATCCTGCTTAATTACCGCTATGCGGCCCATGCCGCCAATACGGAAAAAGCGGAACTGGAACAGCTAAGAGATGTAAATTCCAAACAACACGCCCAGTTGGAGCAATTAGCTAAAGCCACCGCCTCGCTGCAACAAGATATGACAAGACTCAATCAATTGGACGCTGATGTGAGAAAAATTATGGGCACGGAAGAAGCAGCAGGAACATCCCGTTCGGCGCCGGTAAGACCGTCTGGCATAACGGCGCACACCGGTCAGGGTGGTCCGGCAGTGAAGCCCGAGGCGAAAGATATTGCAGCGCTGATTCAAGATTTAACAGCCAGTGCAAAAGCCAGGGAACAAAGCCTAACCGAAGTGAAAGAAGCTCTAATGGCCAAGCAGCAGCGGTTAGCGGCAATGCCATCCATTTGGCCTGCCACCGGTGAAGTTACATCACGATTCGGCTGGCGAAACTCGCCTTGGGGCTGGGGTAGTGAATGGCATCCGGGCCTGGATATTGCCAATGATGCAGGAACTCCTATCCTGGCTGCTGCTGACGGCGTTGTCACAGGCAGTGACTGGAACGGCGGCTACGGTAATATGGTTCAAATTGAACATGCCAACGGTATCGTAACCGTGTATGCTCATAACAGTGAGAATCTGGCCGAAGTTGGACGAACTGTGAAAAAAGGCGACATTATTGCCTATATGGGAAATACGGGCGCAAGTACCGGACCACATCTCCATTATGAAGTGAGGGTCAACGGCACAGCTGTAAATCCGGCCAATTTCCTATAAGGCATAGGGATAAATTCTCCGGTATCACGCGGTACGCCCTTGGGAACAGCACCCGGCAAAGTATGGGAATTGCTTTTCAGGCGGGAATTTATAACATTTTGGGAAGGTAGAAATAATTGATCCCTGCTGGAAGACCCTTCGGGTCTTTCTTGGTCTAAAAAAAGTATAAGTACTTTCTGGCAACCAACGGCTATCGCTTTCGTTTAAGCTCGGCGTTAGCCGGCTTTTTCAACGATGTAATGATAGGGATTTAGCAGTGTCTTGCGTTTAAAGGCAGAAATTGACGATCTTAGGAGGGTAAGAAGACAGATGTTTGGCGGCAGCAAAAAGCAGATAATAGGTCTCAGCGATCAGGTTGGTACAGTATTTGGCAAAGACACCTTTATAAAAGGTACAGTTACCTCCCAGGGAACACTTAGGGTCGACGGCCAGCTGGAGGGAGATCTGAATACAACCGGTGACCTGGTAATAGGCGAAACCGGGAGGATTAATGCCCAAATAACAGCCAGAAACGCCACTGTCGCCGGTACGGTAAGCGGTAATATAAATATTACGGAAAAGCTGGAACTTCTGCCTTCGGCCAAGATATTCGGAGATATTAAAGTGGGAACGCTGACAGTCAACGAGGGGGCAGTGTTCCGGGGCGTTTGCGAAATGAAACAAGGTGACAGCATCGAATCGACCGAATCGCAAGAATAAAGGCAACACTAAAGACCAGGGCATGGATTGAGAGAACCCATGCCCTGGTCTTTAATACAATTTATCTAGCGGGAATACGTTAAGAATCTACTTATATCCGGGTGCCGCGATGCCATTCTTTAATGCGTCCCATATAGACTATAGATGATTGGGTTGATCAGTTAGAGTGGGAGCGGCCAAGACTGAAAGACAGACCGTAGGCTATGGTATCAGCCATTTTAATAACCAGATTAAGACGAGTACTTTGCAGCACCATATGTTCTAAAAATCCGCCAACATTAACAATACCTGTTATGTAGGCGTTGCCAACCGCCGGCAGTTCCTTATTTACAGCGGCGCCGGGCTTGACGGAGCCTAGGCCGATGGTAACGCAGCCTACATTTTCCAGTTTGCCGAGACAAGCGTCAACGGCAATAATATAGGGATTTGCAAACGTGGAATTGATAGATTGAATTACTTTCGTTAGATTAGTAGCGTGAACCGGCTCGTCGAGGGTCCCAAAAACATGGGGAAACAGATTTATGGATTTTAGCTTGGTACCTGTAAGGGGACCCAAAGAGTCGCCGGTAGAACGGTCGGTACCAATACATAAAACAATAACATCCTGATTGAGGGATTTCGCTTTGGCAACTATTTTTTTGGCGGTGGAAGCCAGGTCGAATACTGTATTGGGATGATGAATGCTGAATTTAGCCTCGGCGACGGCGGGGAGCTGACTGAGGCTTTCCGAGAGTGGTTTGACGGTTTTAGCCAGATTAAAATCAGGGAAGTTCAAAAGATTGTTGAGCACGGTGGGCAAACTCCTTATCCGGCGGATTATAAAAAGCAATATAATATAAGTATGCAGAATATAAACATATTTTATACACCGGAGCAAGAAGGTGGACGGGATAAGTCATTTTTGTACATACTACTAAATATTAAACTTATCTGGCGGAGGTAGGCTGTTTATGGATAGGGAACTAACAAAAGAAAGATTGCGGAGTCTGCCGGCTATAGACCGGCTGGTTGCTGCGGCAGGTTGCAAAAATGATCTGCAGCAGTTTCCTTACCCGCTATTAGTGGAAAAGATACGGCAAGTTGTAGACGAGGCCCGGCAAAAAATTCAACAGGGAGAGGTTGTGGACATATCTGTCCCGGCGCTACTCACTGACGTATTGCTGAAATTTGAAGCTGCCGCCAAACCAAGTCTAAGGACGGTGATAAATGCTACCGGTGTTGTGCTTCATACCAATCTCGGGCGAGCCCCGCTGAGTATACGGGCCAAAAGTATGGTGGAAAAGGTGCTGACCGGCTATTGCAATTTGGAATACAACATTGCCAGCGGTGAACGGGGTTCCCGTTACTCCCATATAGTAAAGCGCCTGTGTACAATTACGGGAGCGGAAGATGCTTTAGTCGTTAATAACAATGCCGCCGCCGTATTATTAGTGTTATCCGGCCTGGCCAAAGGCAAGGAAGTAATTGTAAGCCGAGGTGAGCTGGTGGAGATTGGCGGCGCATTTCGCGTGCCGGATGTCCTTAGGCAAAGCGGCGCCCAGCTGATTGAGGTTGGAACGACCAATAAAACTCATCTTTATGACTATGAACAAGCGATTAGCTTGAACACCGGCGCTATTTTGAAAGTACATACAAGCAATTACAAAATTGTCGGCTTTACTGCCCAGCCCGACAGTAAGGAATTATCGCTGCTGGCCCGGCGGCATAATCTGCCGCTGATAGAGGATTTGGGCAGCGGCACGCTGGTGCCGCTCAGCTTCGGCGGCGACAGGGAGCCATCCGTACAAGAGAGCTTGGCAGTAGGCTTTGACATCGTAACATTTAGCGGTGACAAGCTGATGGGCGGGAGCCAGGGAGGGATTATTGCCGGCAAAGCCGAATATATCGGGCGGCTAAAAAAACATCCGCTGCTGCGGGCAATTCGTATTGATAAACTGTCCCTTGCCGCGTTAGAAGGAACCTTGATGGATTATCAGCTTGGCAATCCGGTGTGCGATGTTCCGGTGCTGAACATGCTGCACCGGACCCAGGAGGAACTTTACGATCGGGCCAAAAGATTGGCGGACAAAATAAGACCCCTGGCAGACACTGGCTGGAACATATCCATAAACCAGCTGGTATCGCAGGCAGGGGGAGGAGCCTTGCCAACAGCGGCATTACCAAGCTACGGGGTAGCGGTAACGCCAGGCCGGTATAGTGCGGCGGCGCTTGAGACCCAGCTGCGTGTCCGGGAAAATCCAATAATAGTAAGAGTACAGGAGGAGAAAGTTATTTTTGATGTAAGATGCATGACTGACTCCGACCTTGATGAAACAGCGAAAATACTATTGGAAATAAGCAAATCTATGGATCAATAGGCTTAGCGGCAATTTAGAGGCAGTCTAAACGGCAATCTACAGTCTATCTAACAGTTTAGAGCAAATTTAGAGGTAGAGGTAGCGGTAGAGGTAGCGGTAGAGGTAGAGAAAAAATGAAATATATGATAATTGGCACTGCGGGGCATGTTGACCATGGTAAATCGGCGATCATAAAGGCATTGACGGGAACCGACACCGACCGGTTGAAAGAAGAGAAACTAAGGGGGATATCAATCGACTTGGGTTTTGCCTCCTTAAACCTGGGTGATGATATGATTGCGGGAATTGTCGATGTCCCGGGGCATGAACGATTTTTGAAAAACATGCTGGCCGGTTCCGGCGGCATAGACTTAGTGATGCTGGTTATAGCGGCTGACGAGGGTATCATGCCCCAGACCAGAGAGCATTTGGCGATGTTACAGCTCTTGGGTATCCGGCAGGGTGTAGTGGTAATTAATAAAATTGACAAAGTAGATGAAGAATGGCTCGAACTAATTGAGAGCGAGACACGGGGATTCTTAGCCGGCACCTTTTTGGAAGCGGCGAAATACATTCATGTATCGGCAATAACAGGAGCAGGGCTTGATACGTTAAAGAACACTTTGGCCCAGTTGGCCAAAACAGTCCCGGCCCGTAACGGCTCAGCCCCTTTCCGTTTGTGGATTGACAGGGTATTTACAGTGAAGGGATACGGGGTAGTGGTAACAGGATCAGTCCTAAGCGGCAGCGCCAAGAGCGGCGATACGATGATTCTGTATCCTGCCGGCAAATTGGTGCGAGTCCGGGGATTTGAGTCTCACGGCCGGAAAACCGAAGTAATCTATGCCGGACAAAGAGCGGCGATAAATATTAGCGGCGTGGATATGGAGGAAATATTCCGCGGCATGGCCCTAAGTTCGCCGGAACGGGGAGAGATAAGCAACTTATGGGACATAACAGTGGAATGGCTGCAGGAAGTGGCGAGCGGTACCAGAGTAAGGCTCCATCTGGGCACAGGCGAATTTTTAGGGAGAGTCTACCAATATAAGGACACTTCTAATAAATATATGCGGCTCATATTGGAAGCGCCTTTGGCCGCCAGCCTGGGAGACAAGGGAATCTTGCGGCTATATTCGCCGCAGTACTTGTTAGGAGGCGCAACTTTGCTGGCTCCCGGCAAAGCCAGCCGGAAGTTTGGTCCCGAACTGGCAGAATTAGAACAAGCCATAGCGGCCGGGAATACGGAAGGAATGATCTGGGGAAGACTTGCCGGCGCACATAAGATTCAGGGCGTTGAAGATATCAGGCGACAGGCAGGTTATCTTACGGATATTACGGTTGCTGCGGCTGTGGCCGGCTTGGAAAAAGACGAAAAGCTTGTTAACCTGAAGGAAGGCTATATAGCCCGTCCGGTACTTGAGCAAATGACAAAGCAGATGCTGGCGGTTTTAAAGGAATATCACCGCAGCCAGCCGGACAGGGGCGGGATGGGCAAGGATATCCTGCGGCAAAAGCTGAAACTGGATGAAAAGACATTTGAAAGGCTGTTGGAATACTGGCATGCCCATAGCGGTATAATCATGACCGGCGGCGATATCGCTTTAGCAGCACATGCGGCCAAGCATGGCGACTGGAAACAGGATCTGACGGCCAAGGCGGAGGCTGCTTTGGCCGGAATTGGGTTAACAGACATAGATATACTTCTTTTGGGGGAAAAGTTGGCTTTACCATTTGAAAAAGCTAAAGCCGCTCATGAGATTTTGACTCGCGCCGGCATTCTCATAAAGGTGGGCGATATGTTTGTATACAGAAAAACAATTCAATACATTGCGCAACTTATTCAGAAGCATTTTCAGGTGTATTCCACCCTGTCGGTAGCCGAGTTACGGGATATGCTTAACACTTCCCGCAAGGTGGCGGTGCCGCTGATGGAGTATTTTGATATGCATAAATATACAATAAGAGACGGAGATTTACGGCATGCGACCCGGAAAATACTAGATTTGTCAGAATAAAAGAAATTTAATGCAGCATATTGACAGTATAACAATTCATTTTTATAATTATATTTACAACTATTCGTGTATAGAAATGTACATCTACAATGTACAAATGCTTTGAGGGAGTGTGTCTAGGGTTCCGCGCCAATAGGCGGACTGGGCCAAGCGGCACAGGTGCAACACAGCACGCACTACACCGTTGGTATAAAAGACCCGGCGGAAGGTCCTGGAACGGGGTGTTTCCGGTCTTCACCGGGTTTTTCTATGTTTGAGACTGTTGAAAAGTTGAAAAAATGCTGGTGCATCTTTTTGAACAGTCTCAAGTAGAGATACAAAGCCCGGGAAATTATGATTTTTAGTGAGGTGGGGAGAAAATGTGCAGAATTGGCGCAATAAAAAGCAAGGCGGCGTTTCATCCGTCCCAGGCGCTGCATTTAATGCTGCCGCAACAGGAAGGGCATGACAATTCGGGTTTTGCCATGATAATGCAAGATCTTGACGGAGTATTTGCCAAACATAAAGACAAACCGCTGTTGTCGCTGGCCTGTACGCAAAAGGGTGCGTCGCTGGTGGAGCAATATATGGAGACAAACAACTTTACACCCGTTTTTGAATGGATACCCCGGGGGAACCGGCAGCCGGGCCTGGACATCAAAGCTATGCCGTATTACATTTTCCGGGCGTATGATTATCCGGAATATTACCGGGATGGCAGCCAAGAAGCCAAAGCGGAGCTTCTTCTCGATACCCGGCTGGCATTAAGGGCCTTGCTGGACAAAGAAGAACAGGGATATGTATATTCATTTTGGCCCGACGTGCTGACACTCAAGGAAATCGGCGATCCGCGGGATATTGCGGTCTATTTCAGACTCTGGGACAATAACGGCGAAATGAAAGCTAAGAATGTGGTTGTACAGTGCCGCCAGAATACCAATTACGATATCGTGCGCTATGCCGCCCACCCCTTCTTTATACAGGGATATACCCTTTGCGCCAACGGGGAAAATACTTTTTTCACCAAGAATAAAGAATATCAAAAATCGTTGCACCGGGGGTACATCGGTTTTGAATCCGACTCCCAAAACTTTTTATATACGCTGCACTATGTGTTAAACATACTTAAGTGGCCGATCAAGTATTATAAGCACGTCATTACCCCGCTGCCGTTTGATGAGATCCAGCAGCGTCCCGACAAACAGGAGCTGACTGCTATCCGCCAATCCCTGGGGCATCTGGAGATTAACGGCCCGAATACAGTGATTGCCATGTTGCCGGATGGACGAATGATGACTTGCTGTGATTCCAAAAAGTTGCGCCCGGTTGTAGTCGGCGGCGACGGCACAACAATCGCAATTTCATCGGAAGTATGCGGCCTAAACCAGATTCTCCCGCATCGGAATCCCGAGTTTGATGTATACCCCAACGAGCGGGAAGTTGTGGTGATAACCCCGGAAATGGAGGTGCAGCGATGGAAGCAGTGAGAACACAGGACATTTCGGCCAATGACCTTAACTGGAAAATAGACTATCAGCATGACCGGTGTACCATGTGCGGCTCCTGTGTTGCCGCCTGCACTTTCGGCGCTATCCAGCCGGTGATGGAACGCCGGTCCATGACCATTTCCACCGGACATCAGCCGGAACCCACGCAAAAGCATATGGCGGTACCGGTGATCAAGCAGGCGGCAAAGCTTGCGAATACCTGCGTCGGTTGCGGCATGTGCGAAAAAGTCTGTCCCAACCAGGCGATCAAGCCTGTCAGAAATTCCGACACCAGGTTCAATCTTTTAGCGAGAGCCGGCGGTTCGCCAATCAAGCGGGGAGGACGTACCAACCTGAATACTGACCGTACTCTCGACAAGATAGTCATCGGCCGTATTTCGCAAATGACTGACCCGGCATTGGATTCAGAGCGGCATACTTTTGACATACTGTCTCCCTTCGGCCGGGTGCTGCTGCCCCACGAACTGCCGCTGGCAGTTGAAGGCGGCAACCTGAAACTTAGCGGCCGGATGCCGAGTGTTAACTGGATATATCCCGTCATTTTCAGCGATATGTCCATTGGCGCCCTTTCCACCCGGGCCTGGGAAGCTCTGGCCCTGGCAACCGCCTACCTTAATAAAAAGCACAATATGCCGGTACGCATGTGTTCGGGTGAGGGTGGTATGCCGGTGAAACTGCTGCAGTCGGAACATTTAAAATATATGATCTTACAAATTGCTTCGGGTCATTTCGGCTGGAATCGGATTATTAAAGCTATGCCGCTGATGCGGGTTGATCCGGCCGGTGTCCTGATCAAAATCGGTCAGGGAGCCAAACCGGGCGACGGCGGGCTTCTGCCGGCGGCTAAAGTGTCCAATACCGTGCAGCAGATTCGCGGCGTTCCCAAAGCAGACCTGCTGTCCCCTCCCAATCATCAGGGACTCTATTCCATTGAAGAATCGGTGCAAAAAATGCATATGTCCTTAAATGCCGCTTTTAAATTTAGGGTGCCTGTAGCCATAAAATGCGCTGCTTCCGCTACTTCCGTATCGGTATATAATAATTTGCTTAGAGACCCGTATCATATTTGCGGCGGCTTCTTCCTTGACGGTATCCAGGGTGGTACCGGGGCGGCCAACGAGGTATCTCTCGACCATACCGGTCATCCGGTAGTATCGAAGATGCGGGAATGTTATCTGGCCGCCGTCAGGCAGGGGCGGCAAGGACAAATACCCTTATGGGGCGGCGGCGGTATCGGACTTACCGGCAATGCAGCCGCTGATGCCTTTAAAATGATTAGTCTCGGCGCCAACGGAGTAATCATCGGCAAGATTCTGATTCAGCTTATGGGCTGCGTCGGCAATGAGGCGGGACGCTGCAACGCCTGTAATACCGGCAAGTGCCCGGCCGGAATATGCACCCAGGACCCGCGCCTCACGCGGCGGCTTGATATCGATAAAGCGGCGCAAAATGTTGTTGAATATATGCTGGCTTTAGACAGTGAACTCAGAAAACTCATGGCGCCCATCGGCAACAGTTCGCTGCCGGTAGGACGGTCGGATGCCTTAGTGACAACGGATAAAGCCATTTCCGAGAAATTAGCCATTCAGTACGTCTGTTAGGAGGAGGGTAAGACATGTTTAAAATTAATACACTCGACGGTAACAACCGGATGTCTACCCAGGATCTGCTGCAGGCGATACAGGAGGCTCTTGCCCAGGGTGAGACGGAATTTTATATTGAAGCGTCAGGTCAGCACGATATTGGCGGGCCACTATGGCATCCGGAAGGAAAAACACTGAAATTTGTGGTAACCAATCCCGGACAAAGGGTAGGGTCCATGTGCCTGCCCGGTACCGAGATTATTGTTGAAGGGACGGCATCAGCCGATGTCGGCTGGCTGAATGCCGGCGGCAAAATAGTAGTAAAAGGCGACGGCGGTGATACCGCTGCCCACTGCGCCGCGGCCGGCGCCATCTACGTCGGGGGCCGGGCCGGGACTCGCTCCGGGTCGCTGATGAAGCATGATCCGCTGTATGATCCGCCTGAGTTTTGGGTATTAAAGAACTGTGGCAGCTTTTCCTTTGAATTTATGGGCGGCGGTATTGCGGTAGTCTGCGGTTATGACAGCGAGCAGTTTGCATCGGTATTAGGTGATCGGTCCTGTGTCGGCATGGTTGGCGGAGTATTGTACTTCCGTGGACGGGCCAGCGGTATATCCAGGAAGGACACCAAAATTCTGACCCTTGATGCCGGCGACATCGCCTATCTGGACAGGCAAATGGATGATTTTTTGGCTTCCATTGGCCGGCCGGAATTACGGAACGAACTCAGCCGGTGGGAAGAGTGGCACAAAGTTGTACCCTTAACTTATGACGAGCGTCCCAAAAAAGCAAATACCAATATTTTTGCTTTCCGTCATGAATCCTGGATACCGGGAGGAATTTTCAGCGACGTCTATGCTGATGATTTTCAGGTTATCGGCTTGGTAACAACTGACAAATACCGGCGTCAGGTGCCAGTGTGGGAAAATGCCCGTTATAGCGCACCCTGCGAATTTAACTGTACTGCATCCATACCGTCCCAGCTGCGTTTTAATTTGCTGCGGGAAGGAAGAATAGAAGAGGCTTATCGATTGGTGCTGGAGTATACTCCCTTTCCCGGCTCAGTGTGCGGGGCGGTTTGCCCCAATCTTTGCATGGATGAATGTACCCGGAAAAATATTGATATATCGGCCCAAATCGGGATGCTGGGCCGGTATTCGGCCGCTGTGGAAATGCCGCGGCCGGCAAATAAAACAGGCAAGCGCATAGCCGTAATCGGCGGCGGTGCGGCGGGTCTTACCGCTGCCTGGCAGCTGGCGCGAATGGGTCACGGAGTAACCGTGTTTGAAGCCGACGCCAAAATGGGCGGTAAAATGGAACAGGTTATTCCCCGCTCCCGCCTGCCGCAGGCGACGCTTACCGCTGAAATTGACCGGATCGCGGCCATGGGAGTATCCTTTAGGACCGGCTATAAAATCGACCAAGATAAGTTCAGGGAAATTAAAGAAGAATACCAGGCAGTGGTGGTAGCTACCGGCTCACATGTTCCCCGGGTGATTAACTGGCCGGGACAGGAACGGCTGGTCAGGGGACTGGAGTTTTTGAAAGCCATCAATAAGGGTGAGCGGCCAACGGTCGGCAAACAAGTGATTGTCATTGGCTGCGGCAACTCGGGCATGGATGTGGCCGTAGGCGCCTATGCCCTGGGGGCGGAACAGGTAACCTGCATTGATGTGCAAAAACCGGCTGCTTTCCCCAACGAAATTGACCATGTGAAAAAACTGGGCGGAGAAATTCTCTGGCCGGTCTTTGCCAGGGAAATAACGGCAGCGGGCGTTATCACCCAGGAAGGTACGCTGATAAGGGGTGACACGGTAATTATCGCCATCGGGGAATCGCCGGACTTAAGCTTCCTGCCGGCGGAAATAGCAGTGGAGCGCGGCTGCCTGAAACCAGGCGATGACTATCAAGTGGCGAAAGGAATATTTACCGCCGGCGACACCATCCGGCCCGGACGGCTGGTAGATGCCATCGGGGCGGGGAGGCAGGCGGCGCTGGCTGCAAATGCCTACCTTAATAATGAGGTATATCAAGTTGAGCAAAAGACAAAAATTCCCAGCGAGAGACTTAGTACCGCCTACTTCAAAAAATGCCACACCTGTGATCTGCCTGACGCCAATAATGACTATACCCGCTGTATCAGCTGCGGCACCTGCCGTGACTGCCATATGTGCCTGCAATCCTGCCCGGAGAATGCTATTTCCCGCGTCAACAATGACGGTGCCTGGGAATACGTATCTGACGCCGCTAAATGTATTGGCTGCGGAATTTGCGCCGGCATCTGTCCCTGTGGTATCTGGGCTATGACGCCCAATCAGGCGCCGCTGTCTTAATTCTTAAATAATTATATATCCAATTTCGAAGACACCCACTTCTATAAGTGGGTGTTACCACTTCCAAACTTCGGTGGGGGTAGAGTCCCCCACCGAAGCCCCGAAGTTTAGCAGAAGCTAAACGAGTTCACTGTCGCCTACCGTTATGGCTGTTATATGGCCGTAACGGTTTTTTATAACCGAGTCTCTTCCCTATGGCTGGAAGTACGCAATTGATGCACAATATGAACATGTCGAATGGGTATTAAAAGATACTATTGACAGCCGGAATGTATACAAATATAATAGTAGCGACGACAAGGAGTACATATATCTATCACTGCGGCACACGTATTTCTTCAAATAGGTCTTGCGCCCGGTAGCGGAAGGAGATGGTGTGTAGTAATTACATGCCAAGAACAAAGATAAATTCACAGGCATCAGGTATTCTGAAAATTACAGCAACAGGGGAGAGGGGAACAACAAATGAGCAAAAAATGGCACTCATTCATTGGTTTGGCAGTAATTCTGACCATGGTAGCCGGTTTGATCGCCGGCTGCGGCGGTAGCGGCGCCCCGGCGGCAGATTCCAAAGATATAAAAGTCGGCGCCAACTTTGAACTGACCGGCAATGTCGCCAACTTCGGACAACAAACCTTAAATGGTGTTAAGCTTGCCGTCAAAGAAGCCAATGCCGCCGGCGGCGTGCTTGGCAAGCAGTTAACGCTGGTTACAGCCGATAACAAGTCGGAACCGGCGGAAGCTACCAATGCCATAACCAAATTGATTACCCAGGACAAAGTAGTTGCCGTGCTGGGGCCGGTAACCAGTTCCGATGTTCTTGCCACATTGCAAGTGGGTCAGGACAATAAAATTCCTGTGCTTACCGCTACCGCAACCAACCCGAAAATAACGGTTGATAACGGCAAAATACGTCCTTATGCATTCCGGGCCTGCTTTATCGATCCGTTCCAGGGCAAGGTAATGGCCGACTTTGCAACGAAGACCATCAAGGCGAAAACCGCTGCGATTTATATTGATAACAGCTCCGACTACTCCAAAGGTCTGGCGGAAGTATTTGAAAAATCCTTCACCGCCGCCGGCGGTAAAATCGTAGCCAAGGAAGGATTCCTCCAAAAAGACGCTGATTTTAAAGCAACGCTGACCAAGATTAAAGCTACCAATCCGGAAACTATCTTCATTCCTGCCTATTATGAAGAAGTCGGTAAAATCATAAAGCAAGCCCGTGAGCTTGGTATTGACATTCCGCTGTTAGGCACTGACGGCTGGGATGACAGCAAGATTGTTGATATTGCCGGCGCCGCGCCGCTGAACAATGGTTTCTTCAGCAACCACTATTCCTCGCAGGACAAAGATCCTAACATTCAAAAATTCGTAGAAGCCTATAAGAAAGAATACAATCAAGAACCCAGCGCCCTCGCGGCCCTCGGTTATGACTCGGCCCTTATGCTGATCGACGCCATCAAACGCGCCGGCTCTGCCGATCCGCAAAAAATTCGGGATGCGCTGGAGCAGACCAAAAACCTGCAAGTCAGTACCGGTATTCTGACCCTTGATGCTGAACACAACCCGGTTAAGAGTGCTGTTGTTATCGAAATGAAAGATGGTAAGCAGGTATTTAAAGAAAAAATTAATCCGTAATTGTCCGTAATTGTCGAGGTTAATCATGTTAATATGTTTATAATTAAATAAAGCCAAACAATTTATACCTGTACAAGGGAGTGCAAGGGATAAGGCTAAGGTCTTATCCCTTTTTCTTAGTACCGGCAAATTAATACTTGTACGCATTATGTCTTCTTATAATGGACAACGGAGTGGTTAATCCTTGTTGGTTGGTATTGACAGTGTTAGACAGTGTCTCTATAATAAACACTGTATGTGGCACAATATTTGCAATTGGTGGACATTTCCATTGATTGCCATTATAGCTTGAGCGTAACTTATCCCACGGAAAGGAGTGTTATGTGAAGTAACTAGTGGTCTGTAAACTCTAAAACTATAGGATGAATTGCGAGAGGTTTTTCGTCCTGCGAGGCGAAGGAGGCGCGCATATCGGGAATATGTAAGCCGACGACAACAAAGCAGGACGGAAAAGATCTCGCAAGAACACTATAGAATTAGGGTTTACAGACCACTAGTACCGCACGGCCAATCGATCCGCATGCCTTGCGGTCACAGCGTTCGGTTAGACATAATTTAGGAGAGGGAGAACGAATGGAGTAATGGAATTAGGAAGCTTGGTTCAACAAATTGTCCAACAATTAATTAACGGTATATCTTTGGGCAGCATATATGCGCTCATAGCCCTAGGCTATACCATGGTGTACGGTATCATCAGACTCATCAATTTTGCTCACGGCGACATCTATATGCTGGGTGCTTACGCCGGGTTCTTTGCCACGACGGTATTCAAGATGTCTTTCATTCCCGCACTTATCTTTTCTATGGCGGTAGCTGCAGTTATCGGTATGATCATTGAGAGGGCGGCCTACCGTCCATTGCGTAATGCCCCGAAAATCGCCGTACTAATTACGGCGATTGGCGTTTCGCTGTTCCTGGAGTATGGCGGCATGCTGCTGGTAACGCCGCAGCCGCGGACTTTCCCGGCTGTATTCACCGCCGAGGTGTACAAGTTCGGCGGATTGGTAATCAACAGTCAGCAAGTGCTTATATTGTTTATTTCGCTGCTGCTGATGGTGATACTGACTTACATTGTCAATCGAACTAAAGTCGGCAAAGCCATGCGGGCGGTCTCCTTTGATACGGATACGGCCAGGCTGATGGGCATTGACGTGGATCTCGTCATATCCTTTACCTTCGGCATTGGTTCCGCCCTGGCGGCCGCAGCCGGTGTATTGGTTGGCATTTACTACAACTCCATTGATCCTTTAATGGGTCTGATACCGGGACTTAAAGCATTTGTAGCCGCAGTTCTGGGCGGCATTGGCAATATTCCCGGCGCCATGCTGGGCGGCACCCTACTGGGTGTAATTGAAGCGCTGGTCAGCGGCTTTTGGTCATCCACCTTCCGGGACGCAGTTGCCTTTGGTATTTTAATTATTATCCTGCTGTTCAGACCGTCGGGGTTGCTTGGCAGGAATATCCGTGAGAAAGTGTAGGTGACAGGCATGGGATTTAAGGGAAAAATAAAAACGGATCTGATGGCGTTAGGTGCATGCCTGGCTACTTACGCGGTAATTCAAGGATTAATTACCGCGGATATTATTAGTCCATTTTGGCAGTTAAATATTATTCTTATCGGTATCAATATTATCTTAGCCGTCAGCCTTAACCTGATTAACGGTTTTACCGGTCAGTTCTCAATTGGACATGCCGGATTTATGGCGGTTGGCGCCTATTTAAGCGCTGTATTAACAGTAAAAATGCAGCTTCCCTTTTTGGCAGCCATTGCCGGCGGAGCAATTGGCGCCGCTGTTTTAGGCTTTGCTATCGGGTTACCCACCCTAAGGCTTACAGGAGATTATCTGGCCATTGCCACCCTGGGTTTGGGCGAGATCATCCGGATTTGCATATTAAATATCCAATATGTCGGCGGGGCATCCGGCTTTATGGGCATTTCCCGCTATACTAACTTTACCTGGGTATTTTTCCTTGCGGTGTTAACTATCTTCGTCATCAAAAACTTTATTGATTCCACCCATGGCCGGGCGTGTATCTCCATCCGGGAGAATGAAATTGCTGCGGAAGCAATGGGGGTTGACACCACTAAATACAAAGTTCTTGCCTTTACAATCGGGGCGGGATTTGCCGGCGTCGCCGGCGCGCTGTTTTCCCACTACTTTTATATTGCCCATCCGGCATCCTTTACCTTTATGCGGTCATTTGACATCTTAACCATGGTGGTTCTCGGCGGTCTGGGCAGTATCACCGGTTCCATCACCGGCGCCGTTTTACTGACCTTTGTTTCGGCTGCCTTGGCCAGCTATCCTGAATGGCGCATGGTTATCTATGCGCTATCTTTGATTATTCTCATGATTTATCGGCCGCAAGGTCTGTTTGGCAATAAAGAAATCAGTCTTAAAATGCTTAGCCGCTTAATTGGAGGTGGACGCCGTGCTACTCAAGGCAACTAAGCTGTCAAAAGTATTTGGCGGCCTCCGGGCGGTATCTAACTTTGAAGTTGCTATTGCCCCCGGGGAACTGGCCGGCTTGATCGGTCCCAACGGAGCGGGAAAAACAACGGTATTTAACCTTTTGACAGGGGTTTATGAACCTACGGAAGGTGAAATTGCGTTTGACGGCAAAAGCGTTATCGGTCTGCGCCCTTATCAGATTACGCAACGGGGCATTGCCCGGACATTCCAGAACATCCGCCTGTTTAATGACCTAAGTGTACTGGATAACGTAAAGATTGCCTATCACTTTCACGTGAAGTATGGAATTCTGGAAAGCATGTTCCGGTTTGGCCGCTATCATAAAGAAGAGGCTGAGGTTGAAGAAAAGGCTGTACATTTCCTGGAAATCTTCCAACTGGCCGACAAGAAGGATGAAATAGCGAAAAACCTCCCCTACGGCGAACAGCGGCGTCTGGAGATTGCCCGCGCCCTGGCGGCTCAGCCGAAACTGCTTTTGCTGGATGAGCCGGCGGCAGGCATGAACCCGCAGGAAACCCAGCAGCTCATGGAAATGATCCGCTGGATTCGCAAAGAGTTCAACCTTACCATTTTGCTGATTGAGCATGATATGAGTCTGGTTATGGGCGTGTGCGAACGCATTTATGTATTGGATTACGGCAGTATAATCGCTCACGGCACACCGGCCGAAATCAAGAACAATCCACGGGTTATCGAGGCCTACCTCGGTGAGGAGGTTTAGACTATGGCAAAAACAATGCTGAAAGTAGATAATATTAACGTATACTACGGTGCGATACACGCCCTGAAAGGGATTAGTATTGAGGTTAACGAAGGCGAAATCGTCACCCTTATCGGCGCCAACGGGGCCGGCAAGAGTACGACCCTCCGCACTATCTCGGGACTATTGAAACCCAAAAACGGGCAAATTAGTTTTGAAGGCAAAAGTATTGGCGGCATGCTGGCGCAAAACATCGTAAAATTGGGAATATCCCAAGTCCCTGAGGGCCGCCGGGTATTTGCCCACATGTCGGTGCAGGAAAACCTGGAACTGGGTGCTTTTATCCGTAAGGACAGCAAAGGGATTAAAGAGGACATGGATATGGTATTTACCCGTTTTCCCCGCCTGGCTGAACGCCGTACTCAGCTTGCCGGCACTCTTTCCGGCGGTGAGCAGCAAATGCTGGCGATGGGCCGGGCCTTGATGAGCCGTCCGCGCCTGCTGCTTATGGATGAACCGTCCATGGGTCTGGCGCCGCTATTAGTAAAGGAAATATTCTCTATTATTACCGACATCAACAAAACCGGCACGACCATTTTATTGGTGGAGCAAAACGCGCATATGGCGCTGTCCATTGCCCATCAAGCGTATGTCCTGGAAACCGGACGGATAACTCTCGCCGGTGATGCCAAAGAACTGGCGGCGAGCGAGGAAATACGCAAAGCCTATCTTGGCGGCTAGCTATCAATCCACGAACTGCTTAGAAATTGCCAGCTGCTAGGCGCAACGAGTACTGGAACGCAACAAGCGTACTGGGATGTACGCTGGAGTGAAGCACGCAGGAGCAACAACGCAGATGGCGGTTTATAAGCAGTTCCCTACTTAAAGGCAAATAGTTAAAAAAAGGGGTTGTTATGCTGTGAACGTAGCCAAAAGAATGACGCCCAATCCAGCTACTATTGTGTCAACCATGACCATTATTGATGCACTGCAACTCATGCGCGACAGGAAAATTCGCCGGTTGCCGGTTGTGGACAACGGCAAATTAGTCGGTATTGTCACGGACCGGGACCTGCGGGAAATATCGGCGTCTCCGGCCACCAGCCTTTCCATATTTGAGCTCAATTACCTCTTGTCTAAAATGCAAGTAAAGGAAATTATGGCCAAAAACGTAGTTACCATAAGCCCGGAAGCAACTGTGGAAGAGGCAGCCCTGCAAATGTACAACCATAAAATCGGCGGCCTGGTTGTGCTTGACAGCGGTGGCAAGGTAATCGGCATAATTACTGAAACCGATATTTTTAAAACTTTCGTCGATGTAATGGGGCTGCCCCAGGGTAAAACCCGTTTAGCTATTGTAGTGCCTGACCGGCTGGGAGTAATCCACGACATCTCAGGCGTATTCAAGGAACTTGGCATCAGCATTGGCAGTTTTGCCAGCTATCCTACGGAAGATGGGCAATACGAGATCATTATCCGGGCGGACATTAAGGACCCTAAGCCTGTTACCGAACAACTGGCCAAAAAAGGATATACGGTTCAGCATATGGTGCAAATCGGTTAGTTAAAACGGAACAATTTACACACATTTGGCGATGTGCTAATATAATGGTAATAGGAACAGGCGACCGGACATTCCGCTCCAGCCGGGCGCAGGTATTTTTACGGTTTTAAATGGTTTCGATGGAGGGACTTATTTTGCACCAGGATGATAAGAACTTTAATCAGCTTAAGCAATCGGCAGCCCGGCTATCGGTTATATCCAACACTTTATTGGTAGTTCTGAAATTATTGGTAGGTCTTCTGACCGGTGCGGTCAGTATCGTGTCGGAGGCAGCCCACTCGGCCGTTGATCTTTTTGCCGCCCTTGTTGCCTACCTAGCGGTCAAAAAATCCGGTAAACCGCCGGACAAGCAACATGCTTACGGTCATGGCAAAATTGAAAATTTATCGGCCGCGTTTGAAGCAGGGCTTATTGTGATAGCTGCATTATGGATTGTGTATGAAGCGGTAGCAAAAATAAAAAGTCCGGCAGCACCGGCAATGCTGGAGTACGGTATAGCGGTAATGGCGCTGTCCATTGGCGCCAATTACTGGGTATCAGGGAAGCTGTACCGGGCTGCCCATCTCACTGCCTCCCATGCGCTTGAGGCCGACGCGCTGCACTTGCGGGCGGATATTTGGACCAGCATGGGAGTTTTAGCCGGCCTGGCCATAATTGAAGTCACAGGGTTTGTCTGGCTGGATCCGGTCATTGCGATTGCTGTGGCCGTCGTGGTGTTCAAGGCCGGATTTGAAATGACTAAAAAAAGCCTGTACGAGCTTACTGACATTAGTTTGCCGGCCGAAGAAGAGGAACAAATTCGTCTAATTGTCAACTCCCATCCGACCGTAATCGCCTTTCATCAGCTTAGAACCAGACGATCCGGCAGCAATAAGTTAATTGATATGCATGTCGTTTTGAAGAAAAACATGCAATTAAATAAGGCGCATTTAGTTTGTGACGAAATTGAGATTTCTATTAAGCAAGAACTGGGCCCGTGTGATGTTACCATTCATCTGGAGCCTTGTGATTACTATGAGGATGTTGGCTCCTGTCCGGTGGACATATGTGACGGAAAATGCAAAGAGTAAGTTTTTGTTCTCTTTAAGTAGGGAACTGCTTATAAACCGCCATCTGCGTCGTTACTCCTGTGGTCCTCGTTCCAACGTACAACCAGTACGTTTCCACTCCGGTCCCCGCACAAACTATTATGCATAGCTAACGAAATCAGAATCGTCGTCGTGCCTAGCAGCTGACGATTTTTAAGCAGTTCGTGGCATTTGGTGACTTAGCAATACGAATATGAGTACGAAAAATTCCCCAAATTTCGGTTAGGGGAATTTTTTTGTTGTAAGGCAGATAATATAGGTTATAATAGCAAGTAAATGGTATATGGAAGGAGATTGGGAATGAGCTCTGAACTCTTGGAGAAATATGTACGTCTGATTGTTAAGACGGGGATAAATCTGCAGCAAGGCCAAACCCTTGTTGTTACCTCTCCCATTGAAAGTGCGTCTTTTACCAGGCTTTTGGCTGAAACCGCCTATGAGGAAGGTGCAAGGGACGTGGTGATCAATTGGCGGGATGAATTGTTTAGCAAAATCCGGTATATGAAGGCGCCGGAAGAGGTTTTTGATGAATTTCCCGATTGGCAGAAGGAATTCTATATGTCCTATGTACGGCAAGACGCAGCTTTCGTAACAATATCCGCCACCGATCCCGAACTCTTAAAAGACGTAAATCCTGCCAGAATCGCCAAAGCGCAGAAAACCGGCAGCACTGCTCTCAAAGAATACCGGGAACGTTTGATGAGCAACAAGAATACCTGGTGTGTAGTATCCATTCCTACTCAGGCCTGGGCTAAAAAGGTCTTCCCCGGAATAAGCGGGGAAGACGCAGTTAATAAGCTATGGGCGACTATATTCAAGGTTGTTAGAGTGGATACTGAGAATCCTGTCGCGGCCTGGGAGGAGCACAAGAAGAACCTGAAAAAAAGCATGGAATTTATGAATTCCCACAATTTCAAATTTCTTCACTACCGTAGTTCTCTTGGTACCGATGTAAAAATCGAACTTCCGGAAAACCATGTCTGGCTGGGTGGCTCGGAATATACGCCGGAAGGGCGGGAATTTGTCGCCAACATGCCCACGGAAGAGATCTTCACCTTGCCGAAAAGAACGGGGGTAAACGGTAAAGTAGTAAGCTCCCGGCCACTAAATTATAACGGCAATCTTATTGAAAACTTCTCCCTAACCTTTAAAGACGGAAAAATTGTTGACTTTCAGGCGGAAAAAGGCTATGAGACGCTAAAAAACCTTATCGGAACAGATGAAGGCTCACACTATTTGGGCGAGGTAGCCCTGGTTCCTTTTGACTCCCCCATCTCAAAGTCGAACATTTTATTTTTCAATACTCTTTTTGATGAAAATGCGTCCTGCCATTTGGCCATAGGTAAAGCCTATCCCGTCTGTATAAAAGACAGCGGCAAGATGACTGAAGATGAACTAGCAAAACTTGGTGTGAACGACTCACTGGTGCATGAAGATTTTATGATAGGTACGGCCGACCTGGAAATAACCGGCGTTACTGCTGCGGGCGAGGAAATTCCGGTATTTCGCAACGGAAATTTTGCCTTTGAAAGACTATTTGCGGCGACCAAAAACTAGCTGGATAGCGAAATTTGCCGCGAAAGCAACATCGCAATTTAAAAATGAATTACCTATATGGGGCCTTAAAAAATTGACATCCGGGTATTAGGACCGCGCCGAAGCCTTTCCAATACCCGGATATAATTTTAACTCTTTGAGAGCAAGTGGCAGGATTCAACGGCAGGAATTTTGGAAAAAGGATTTTGCCGAAGTGGGTATAATAAATATATTTAGGAAGTAAAGCAAGTCTTTCCAGGGCAAAGGGCATATGGAGGAGAGGTGAGGGGAAATGGGCAATGTTAAACTGACTGAATTTACCAAGAGCGGCGGTTGAGCTGCCAAAATCGGGCCGGGGGACCTGGCCGGGATTTTGCGGGGACTGCCGGTGGTAAATCACCCGAACCTCTTAGTTGGCATACAATCTTCGGATGACGCCGGTGTTTATAAGCTGAACGACGATACGGCACTGGTTCAGACAGTAGATTTTTTTACCCCCATTGTCGATGATCCCTACCTGTTTGGACAAATTGCCGCCGCCAACAGTTTGAGCGATATTTACGCCATGGGAGCCAAACCCTTAACTGCCATGAATATTGTCGCCTTTCCCATTTGCTCGCTGCCGGGAGATGTATTGCGGGACATTCTACGGGGAGGACTGGATAAAATAAACGAGGCGGAAGCAGTGATGGTGGGGGGGCATACTGTGGATGACACCGAGCCTAAATATGGTCTTAGCGTAACCGGTTTAGTTCATCCGGACAGGGTCTGGACAAATGCCGGTGCCAAACCGGGTGATCATTTAGTATTAACCAAAGCCTTAGGGACAGGAATCCTCGCCACTGCCGCCAGAGTCGGCCTGTTCGAGGCAGGAGTCCAGGCTGCTGTCAACAGTATGGTGCTGCTCAACCGGACCGCGGCACAAGTTGCTTCAAACTATGGTATCCATGCCTGTACCGATATTACCGGCTTTGGACTATTGGGACATGTGTATGAGATGGTTGCTGCCAGCGGCGTGTCGGTAGAAATTTACAGTACCGGTTTGCCCCTGCTGCCGGCAGCGGCTGAAGCGGCGGGTATGGGTCTTGTACCCGGCGGCGCCTATGCCAACCGGGAATATCTTAATAATGTCGTTTCTTTTTCCGAGGCTGTTCCTGCCAATATACAGGATATTTGTTTTGACCCTCAGACATCCGGCGGGCTGCTTTTCAGCCTGCCGGATACAGAAGCCGGTGAGCTGGTGGAGGCCTTAAAAGCCGCCGGTATAACCCGGGCGGCAAAAATCGGCAAAGTAACATCCATTGGGATTGAAATTGGGGAGGGGAATATTTATGTCAGATGATAAGGTAATAGACTGCCGGGGGCTGAAATGCCCTCAGCCTGTTATTAATACGAAAAAAACACTGGAGACTTTGCGCGAAGGACGGGTGACAGTCATTGTTGACAATAACGTTGCCAAAGAGAATGTCCAAAAATTCGCTGTCAGCAATGGCTGCTCGGTGACTCTCGCAGAAAAAAACGGCCATTATTACATCGATATTATCAAAGGTGTGGGTTCGGGAGCAAAAACCGTGGAATCTCACACGGTGGAATTAACCGCTGCCGGCCCTTGTCCTGTTTACCTAATAACCAAAAATACCCTGGGGAGCGGTTCGGATGAACTCGGGGCGGTATTGATGAAATCCTGGGCCTATACTTTACGGGAAACAAAGCCATTGCCGTCGACAATCATGTTTGTAAACAGCGGTGTCCGTTTAACCTGTGACGGGTCGCCCATTCTGGAACATCTCAGCGCTCTGGCTGACCAGGGGGTGGAAATTTTGTCCTGCGGCACCTGTCTTGATTATTTCGGCCTCAAGGAGCAGCTTAAGGTCGGCAGCGTTACCAATATGTACACCATTCTGGAAAGACTCAGCGCTGGTCAAGCTATTACGATCTGATGACTGCTGGTGTAAAGAGTAGTGGGACAGAACATTATGACTGGCTGATATCGTTTGCTTCCGTGCATCAGGCTATTAAGGCGGAAAAAATACTGGTCCAGGCCGGTATTAAAGTAACGGCTATGCCTACGCCGCGGGAAATTGATATTAGTTGCGGCCAGTGTCTGCTAATTGCGGCCGGCGATGAAGCGGCTGCATTCAAGCTTTTCGCCGCGGGGCAGGTGCGCTGGGCGAAACTGTACCGCCGCACTCTTGCCCAGGGGCCTGGCGGCCCGGTGAAGATCTATGAGCGTGTTTCCGAAAATACGCAACTATAATTTCTAATTTCTAATGGAGGATGGTTAAAAAATGCTCAGGTGCCGGGCAACAATGCCGCTGAGCATTTTGAACCAGCCTCAATGGAGCTTGGGGGATAACGTGGAACATATACTTACTTCTGCCTACTGGATTCAACCTGTGATTACATTCTTTCGCCTCGCGGCTATCAGCATTGGCGGCCTATTGCTGTTGAAGTTTTTCAACCTGGTGGTGGAGCGCTATTTTACTCCGAAACCCGGGGCAAAAACCTTATATATAGATGAAAAGCGGGCCCGAACATTAAGCAGCCTGTTAATGAGCATCATCCGGTATATAATTTATTTCATCATAGCAGTAATGGTACTGCAGGAGTTTCGTATCGACACCACATCCATTATCGCCGGCGCCGGTATTATCGGCGTGGCTGTGGGCATAGGGGCGCAGGGTCTTATCAAAGATTTTATTACCGGCTTTTACATTATCCTGGAAGATCAATACGGCGTAGGCGATTATATTGTGAGTGAGAACATGGCCGGTACGGTAGAGGAATTAGGCTTTCGCGTGACCAGGCTGCGGGACGGCAACGGCGTACTGCATATAATACCTAACGGCTCTATCGGCCGAATCAGCAACTACACCAGAGGCCACACGCAGGCGGTGGTAACTGTGCCGGTTTCTTACCAGGCAGACATTGACAAAGTGCTGGCGCTTTTGGATAAGGTTTGCGCTGAGGTTGGCAAGAGTATGCCGGAAGTGCTGGCGGGACCGGTGGTAGTTGGCATCACTGATCTTGGCGCCAGCGAAATCATCGTGAAACTTACGGCTAAAACCGTACCTTTGGAGCAGGGAAAAGTAGAAACGGCCATAAGGCACAAAGTAAGAACTTTGTTTGCTGCGGCCCGGATTCCACCCTTCTGCCCCGGGTGCCCTGATTCGACAGCAGTGGCTGAAGCCCCAAATTAGGGAGGTATGGTTCATGAATATTCGGTATAACTATAAAGTCGGTGATATTGTAAAAATGAAAAAACCTCACCCCTGCGGTGAGTACAATTGGGAAATTACCCGCACAGGCATTGATTTCGGTCTCAAATGTCTCAAGTGTGGCCGGCAGGTCATGATTCCCCGGCCAAAATTTGAAAAAGGCGTTAAAGCAGTCGTAAGCACAAGGCAGGAGGAAAACTAGGAGACTTGAACTATTGTGATAAGGTGGAATTATTGTAATGAGCACAAATTTGGAAGTCGGTATTGTCGGCTTGCCGAATGTCGGCAAGAGTACTTTATTTAACGCCATTACCAAAGCTGGCGCTGAAGCGGCCAACTACCCGTTCTGCACTATAGAACCCAACGTGGGGGTAGTAGAGGTTCCGGACGAAAGGCTATGGCGGCTTACGGAAATGTACCGGCCCAGGAAGACCACTCCCACTGCCATGCGGTTTGTGGATATCGCCGGTCTGGTGAAAGGTGCGGCCCAGGGTGAGGGGCTGGGAAACAAATTTTTGTCTCATATCCGGCAAGTAGACGCGGTAGTCCAGGTGGTACGGTGCTTTACTGATGAAAACGTTACCCATGTGGCCGGCAGTATTGATCCTGTGCGGGATATCGAGATCATCAATACCGAACTATGCTTGGCCGACCTGGAGACAGTGGAAAAACGGATAGAACGGACCCAGAAGATGGTTAAAGGCGGTGACAAAAAAGCGCAAGCCGAATTGGAAGCCTTGAATACAGTTAAGGCGGCGCTGGAAAAAGCTGAACCCGCCCGCCGGGCGATTCAGTCGGAAGAGGTGGCGGCCATCCTGCGGGACTTGTTTTTGCTGACGGTAAAACCGACACTGTTTGTTGCCAACGTCAGCGAGGAGGAAGTGGCTGACCCCAGCGGCAATCCCTATGTACAGCAAGTAAAAGAATACGCTGAAAAAGAAGGCGCGGCGGTTATTGTCGTCTCGGCCAAGGTGGAATCCGAGATTGCCGAGCTTGCTGATGAAGAAGCCCAGGAATTTCTTGCCGACCTGGGGCTTAACGAATCCGGGCTGGATAAACTGATAAAAGCCAGCTATAACCTTTTGGGGCTGATGACTTTCTTCACTGCGGGTGAACCGGAGGTACGCGCCTGGACCATAGTGCGGGGAACCAAAGCGCCCCAGGCTGCCGGTAAAATCCACACCGATATTGAACGCGGCTTCATCCGGGCGGAAATCGTATCTTACAATGACCTTATAGCCTGCGGTTCCCACAATGCGGCGCGGGAAAAGGGTCTTGTCCGCCTGGAGGGCAAGGATTACATTATGCAGGACGGCGACGTAACCTA
Source organism: Methylomusa anaerophila (assembly GCF_003966895.1). Taxonomy (NCBI): domain Bacteria; kingdom Bacillati; phylum Bacillota; class Negativicutes; order Selenomonadales; family Sporomusaceae; genus Methylomusa; species Methylomusa anaerophila. The sequence continues at coordinate 1,438,024 of NZ_AP018449.1, forward strand.
TTTCCGCTTTAATGTATAGACTTTAGTGTATAAACTGTATAAACATAGAAGCCAGCAAAAGGTATAAGGTATTCTGTATGAAATAGCAAGAGGGAGGGAGTGTATGGTGAACAATACCGTGGGCAAGTCCGCCTGGTATAATGTCTCAGTGTTGACTGCCGCCCATTTCATGAGCGACTTTTACGCTGTCTTCCTACCGCCTTTATTACCGTTTTTAATGACCAAGCTGGGGATGTCCCTGACCATGAGCGGCATACTGGTCATGGTCAACTCAGTAGTATCAAGCGTCTTCCAGCCGGTCTGCGGTTACTATATTGATAAAAGCGGCTATAGCTGGCTGCTTATTTTTACCCTGCCTGTCAGCGCCGTTTTTATTTGTGTTGCCGGTCTGGTTGAAAGCCAGGCAGCTCTTTTTGCCGTTGTTGTTCTTTCCGGGCTGGCGATAACCATTTTTCATCCGCTCGGTTCCAGTCTGGTGGGGCGGGTTACACCTGAAACAGGTAAAGGAAGGGCTATGTCTGTATTTATTTTCGGGGGTAATGTAGGGTGTGCGGTTTCGCCGGCAGTGGTGGTCTGGCTGCTTGCAGACTATGGCGCCGGCAGCCTCCTGTGGCTGATTGTCCCGGGGTTAATCGTAACCTGGCTATGTTATCAGGCTGGGTTGCACCAGGTTGCTGTGGCTTCACCGTCTCTAGAAATTAGTAGTGCGCCCTGTTCTTCCAGGCCCTGGTACAAGTCAGGCAGTTTGCTTTTGCTGAACGCCGTCATGGCCTTGCGTTCCTGGGCCCAAATCGTTATAAGCACCTTTCTGCCTGTTATGCTTATCCAATTAGGGTACCCGGCGGCGATAAGCGGCAGCATGCTGTTTGTGTTTATGTTCGCTGCCGCGATTGGCGGTGTGATTGGCGGCCATATCGGCGATAAATTCGGCGGAAAAAATTGTATCGTATGGCTGCTGCTGATCAGTTTGCCGGCAGCCTATTGGTTTTTTCAGACCCGGGAAATCACTTGGCTGTCCTGGGTCGCGCTGGCGGTAGCGGGAGCTGCTTTGCAAGGTGTACTGCCGCCCTCCATTGTATGGGCGCAGGAACTGCTGCCGGATAATGCCGCTATGGCGTCGGGCATGATGCTCGGTCTTTCCTTCGGCTTGGGTGGGATCGGCGCCGCAATAACCGGTGCTTTGGCTGATCACGCCGGGGTACAGCCGGCGCTTATGTGGACGCTGATTTCCGTCATTCTGGCACTATTGCTGGCGGCTGTAATACCGGACCCAAGGCGGCAGTCTGCCGCTATAAGGCAAGAAGCAGGTAGCCTTTAATATTTCCGTGCCCTTAAGATTTACTTGCAATTTATGGACAATAAATGATATAATAATATATCGTAGGCTGTAGCCTGCATGGTTAGGTTTATTATAATGAACCTTCCCTGCTCCCTTAGGGGGCCATTAGTCCGGAGGAGGAGGTGATTTCGTGAGAAAATACGAAGTCATGTTCATTGTGAAGCCGGGGGACGAAGAGGTTATCAACAATGCGGTTGCCAAGTTTGAAAACCTCATTAAAAGCACCGGCGGCAATGTGGATAAGGTAGACCGTTGGGGTAAGCGGCGGCTGGCCTATGAAGTAAAAGACTTCATAGAAGGCTACTACTGCTTGATTACCTTCAGCGCTGAAGCAGCAACCGTATTTGAGCTGGAACGGGTGCTGAAGATTACCGATGACGTCATCAAGCACATGATTATTAAGCTGGATGACTGATCGTGCCGGGAGGAAAGAATATCCATGAACAAAGTAATTCTTGTAGGCCGTTTGGCTCAAGACCCGGAAGTCCGCTATACCCAGAGCGGCAAGGCGGTGGCTTCTTTTAGTCTGGCTGTTAACCGGCCGGGAGTGCAAGGCCAGCGGGATGCAGACTTCATTCCTATTGTCGCTTGGGAAAAGTTGGCCGAAATTTGTGGCAACAACCTGACCAAGGGTCGTCTTATCCTGGTGGAAGGCCGGTTGCAAGTCCGCTCTTATGAAACCAGCGATGGGCAAAAGAGACGGGTCACAGAAGTAATTGCAAGCAATATTGAGTTTTTAGAACGTAAACAAGCGGCGGCACCAGGTTCTGATGCCGGCGGCGTCGACATAAATTCCTTTGGCAAGGATATTCTCGCGGCTGGTGACGAGGAAATTCCGTTTTAAAAAGGAGGTTAAGTAAATATGGCTGTGAAACGGGAAAGAGGCCGCAAACCGAAAAAGAAAGTTTGCAGTTTCTGCGTTGACAAAATTCAAAACATTGACTATAAAGATACAGGCAAACTGCGTCGGTATATTACCGAACGGGGCAAAATTTTGCCGCGCCGCATTTCCGGCAACTGCGCCAAACACCAGCGCCAAATGACGCTGGCGGTTAAACGGGCAAGAAATATTGCGCTGTTGCCATTTACTGCAGAATAAATTATTTAGGCAATTAACGATAATCAACGATGAGCAAGAGTGCCTGAGGGGTATTCTTGCTCATTTTACTATCCGACTTTCTTAGTCAACTCCATGTCTGATTTTTATCCTTGCTTGTGGCAGGAAATAGCCGGTCTTCCTCCGAATAAACAAAAGATAGGCCTAAGGAGGGATACCAGTGTTCTCCCAAGAACCGGACATTCTGCGCAAGCTGCGGTTAATTGAAGGGCTGAAAGCCGATCTGTTAATAAATGTGGGTGAAGTCTACCGGGCTATGGCTCAAAACCGGCCGCAGGAAACTGTTGCCGGTGCTTTGGCTGAGGTTATAATCACGGCGTATGTGCTTGGGCGCAGATTGGGACTTGATTACGCTGAAATGGATGATATTGTTGTCGCCAGGCTTGGGCAGGATATAAAGAAGGAACCCGAGATAGAAAGATGGTTTGGAGATTTAAGCGAATACCGTCGCCATCTTCGCTAGAAAGGATGAACTACATGCGCCAAACCAACGTGAGGCCGGTGGTGGAAGGTGGAATTCTAACCGCCGTCGCCATTATTTTTGGCCTTATCAGCACTTACCTCCCAATTCTTGGCCCCTTTGTCAATTTGATATGGCCTGTGCCCCTGATTCTTTTGGGGGTGCGTCATGGATACAAATGGAGCATTCTGGCTACTGTTGCGGCCGGCATCATTATTGCCCTTTTGATGCACCCCCTTGCCGCCGTAACGGTAGTAGTAGGGTTCGGTTTGATAGGTATCGTATTGGGTCATGCTTTACGCCAGGGATACTCGCCATTTTATACTCTTCTTGCCGGCTCGGCGGCATCCCTCTTATCCAAGGTGGCTGTGCTGGTTATTGGCGCCGCAGTCTTGGGCTTTAACCCGTTAAATATGCAAATTGAAGCCATGGGGAACGCTATCGATCAGGTACTGGCATTCTACCGGTCTATGGGCCTGAGTGAGGAGGAGCTCAGCCGGATGGACAGCATCCTGCGGCCCATGATTGATCTGATGAAGATCATTCTGCCGGCGAGCTTTGTCATAGCATCTGTGGTTGACACATATCTTAATTATCATGTTGCGCGGATTGTACTGAAAAAACTTGGGCATACGGTAGGTGCCTTCCCGCCTTTCAAATACTGGGTAATGCCACGGCAAACCATCTATGCGCTGGCTGTGGCCATGGTGATGATCTATTGGGGCCAAAGCCGGGAGATAAGCCTATTATACCAGGCCGGAATGAATCTGCAGGTTCTAACGATTATGGTACTTTTACTGCAGGGGCTGGCGCTCTTTTACTACCTTGCCGATAAATACAATTTGTCAAGACTGGCCCGAGGTATTATACTGGTCTTGATATTTTCTAACGGATTCTTTACGCAAGGACTAATCTTCGCCGGCGTATTTGATCTTATTTTCGACTATCGTCGGCTGCGCCAACCGCGTACCGATTAACAGGAGGTACTCTTTATGCCTCAGGGTCCGTCGTTTTGGTTTGATACTCGCGTATATTTGGCTGTAGCTGCCGCCTTGCTTTTAGTTATTATGTTTTACAATCCCTATGTGGGCGTCTTGGGGACCATACTTTTATATGCCTTGTATCTTTTTGGGCGGGAACGCCACGTGGAGCGGCAAAAGGCACTGAATGAATACTTATCCTCCATGAGCTGCTATGTGGAAGAAGCAACCGCTCTGGCGCTGTCAAACTTGCCGCTGGCCATTGCCATTGTCGACAACTCCGGCTTGATTCATTGGCGAAACAGCATTTTGGCAGCGTGGTCCGATAATCCGGCGGCGCCTAATGAGTCACTGCTAAAGATATTTCCGGACCTGGATCTAAGTAAGATCTGGGATGAGGCCGGTCAGTTCAGGCTGGAATCGGATTCCCGTTTTTTCGATGTCATTCATAAGCCTATCCCTAGCTGTGCTGCCAGCGGGAGTGATGAACCTGCCCAGGCGTTGATGATACTGTACATTACGGATATTACGCCCTGCGAAGTCTCGAAAATCGCCTGCCAGCAAGCGCGGCCGGTAATGGCTTATATCCAGATTGATAACTATGATGACGCGTTAAAAGGCCTGAGTGAGACTCAACGCACCAATATTTTGGCTGAGGTCAGTAAACATTTGTCCGAATGGATTGCAGAGTTAGGCGGCTTTCTCAAGAAATTTTCCGAAGATACCTATCTGGCTATGATTGACAGAAAAGCCCTGGAGCAAGTTGTCTTCAACGACAAGTTTGATATTTTGGATAAGATCCGGGCTATTCACGGCGGCAATAAAATACCCGTTACGCTGAGTCTGGGCGTTGCAGCCGGGGACGACTCCATCGCGGCTCTCAGCCAGGTGGCGCAAGCCGGCCTTGATTTGGCTTTAGGGCGGGGGGGAGATCAGGCCGCCGTAAATATAGACGGTAAAGTCCAGTTTTTCGGCGGCAAAGCCAAGGCTGTGGAGAAAAACACCCGGGTCAAAGCCCGAATTGTGGCTCATACTTTAAGAGATCTTATCGACCAGGCGGATAGTGTGATTGTTATGGGGCATGCCGGCGAAGATTTTGACAGCCTGGGAGCATCCCTTGGTGTGACCCGCATGGTGATGCAGCGCGGTAAGACAGTAAACGTGGTTGTTAGCCAGCCAGGACTTGCTGTTGACAAGTTATCCGAACTTCTCCTCGATTATGAGGAATACAGGGAATTATTCATATCACCAGCGGAAGCCGGCGCAATTATCAGCGGGAGAACCCTCCTATTTGTTGTGGATACCCATCGCCCCGAACTGGTTGCAGCACCTGAACTGATAAACAGGACGGAACGGATTGTGGTGATTGACCACCATCGCCGCGCCGAGACATTTATCCCGAATACTTTGCTGGTGTATCTTGAACCTTCGGCATCCTCTGCCAGTGAACTGGTGGCGGAACTGCTTATGTATTTTGACGACAAGCTGGAATTGAACCGCCTGGAGGCCTCGGCATTATACGCGGGAGTTGTGGTTGATACCAAGAATTTTGCCGTGCAGACCGGAGTGCGCACCTTTGAAGCTGCCTCCTATCTTCGCCGGGCGGGAGCCGATCCGATGCTGGTACGGCACTTGTTTAGAATGGATTTGGAAACCATCAAGAGTAGAGCCGCTATTATCGAGAATACCATTATGCCTTTTGAAGGCGTGGTGGTTGCCGTATGTCCGCCGGAGGTAAAAAACGCCCAGGTTCTAGCGGCTCAGTCGGCCGACACACTGCTAAACATTGAAGGGGTAAAAGTCAGTTTTGTTTTGTTTACGGCTGAAGACGGGATCGGGGTAAGTGCCAGGTCTAACGGCGATATTAATGTGCAGATTATTATGGAACAGCTTGGCGGCGGCGGACATCAGTCGGTAGCCGGCGCCAAAATCAAGAATATGACCGTTGATGACATAATAAAACGCATTATTGCACTCGTCGCCGACTACATGAAGGAGAGTGACCAACATGAAGTTAATACTGCAACAAGAAGTGAAAAAACTCGGTAAGAAAGGCGACATAATCGATGTCGCCGAAGGGTATGCCCGCAATTACCTTTTGCCGCAAAAACTGGCCATACCGGCTACAAATAATAACATCAATCAGATTACCCAGCAGAAGGCGTCTGAAGCCCGTAAAAAAGAACAGCAGCTGGACGAGGCCAAAGTGATGGCTGGGCAAATGTCCAAGGTGGAAGTGACCATTCCTGTAAAAATGGGTGAAGGCGGTAAGTTATTTGGTTCGGTGACCGCTAAGGATATTGCCGATGCTTTGGCCAGTCAACACAAGATTGAAATGGATAAGCGGAAAATCGAACTCAAAGACGCTATCAAATCACTAGGATCCTATCCGGTAACCATTAAGCTCCATCCGGAAGTGAGCACTCAAATTACCGTGCACGTAGCGACAACTGATTGAAAACGCCAATCTGCGTCGTTGCTCCTGCGGGCGTTCCCTTCAGCGTACGTCCAGTACGCTTCCGGTCACGTCCCCGCGCAAACTAATGCCAGAGTTATTCTGCACAGAATCGTCGTCGCGCCTAGCATCTCGGCATTTTGAATCAGTTGTCTGTACCTTACCGCTATTAGCCAATCTGGGCTTCAGGGTGAGAATAGATTCGAGTGTAATAAGTAATTTCGGTGTACCCTTTCCATTGTACCCTTTCCTTAATTTTAAAATATCGAAAGGACATCAATCGCAAATGAAAGAATTCTTTAACAAATTTGTCGGCCGACGCCGTAGTATGGATTCAGCTTCCAACAGCAATAAAGAAGATCAACTCAAACGGCAGGTGGCTGCCCTATATGGGTTGTATACCGGCGTGATGGGCGCTGAGCGAGTGGTATTGAAAGCCGGCAAGCTTGGTGCCCTCGACCTTATGCGGTCAGAGTTCATGCCGGAACGGGTGCTGGCCTTGCAAAAGCTGGTATTTGAAGACCCTACAGTGGAAAAATTGCCAACTTTTCAGGAAATCCCGGATATTCTTAATGAAATCGAGGATGAGCTGGCCGACTTATGTGCCCGGCGGACAGTGGAAGATCGGATCGAAAAGAAGATCGCCGAAAAAATGGAAGAGCGTCATCAGGAGTATATCCAGGAAATCCGCGCTCAAGTATTAAAAGAAGAAAGCGATTCCAATGCCGAAAACCCTCAGACCCTTAAAAAATACGCCATGCTGGAGAAACTGGAAAGCCGTAAGCTAACCAAATCGGCGATGGAACTCCTGCGCCCAGCCAGACTTGATGAGATTGTGGGGCAGGAGCGGGCGATTGAGGCTTTGAGAGCCAAGCTGGCATCGCCTTATCCGCAGCATCTTATTCTTTATGGCCCGCCGGGAGTAGGCAAAACAACCGCAGCCCGTTTAGTCTTGGAAGAAGCGAAAAATTTAAAGACTACCCCTTTTCCTAAAGATGCTCCTTTTGTTGAAGCGGACGGCACTACCCTCCGCTGGGACCCCCGGGATGTTACCAATCCCCTTCTCGGTTCGGTTCATGATCCCATTTACCAAGGTGCGAGGCGGGATTTGGCTGAAACAGGCGTTCCGGAGCCCAAACCGGGAATGGTTACCGACGCCCACAGCGGCATACTGTTTATTGATGAAATCGGAGAAATGGACCCCATGCTGCAAAATAAACTCTTAAAGGTATTGGAAGACAAACGGGTTCGTTTCGACTCCGCCTATTATGATCCTTCCGATCCCAGCGTGCCGAAATATATCAGAAAGCTATTCGAAGAAGGGGCTCCCGCCGATTTTGTACTTATCGGCGCCACTACGCGGGATGCACAGGACATTATGTCGGCGGTACGTTCGCGGTGCGCCGAAATCTATTTTGAACCTTTGGCTCCGAAAAATATCGAAGAAATCGTATATAACGCCGCCGCCAAGCTGGGAGTAATCATTGAAGCCGAAGTGCCGCGCTTAATTAGTGAATACACCATTGAGGGGCGAAAAGCCGTTAACATCCTGGCGGATGCTTATAGTCTGGCCCTGCTGGATAAGGGGCACAAAACCACTGATGTCACCATTAGCGCCCAAAATGTCTATCGTGTGGCCCAAGTCAGCCGTTTGACACCTTATGTCAATTTAAAGGCTTCAGCCACCGCCGAAGTAGGAAAGGTCTTCGGTCTTGGCGTCTCCGGCTATTTGGGCTCCGTACTGGAGATCGAAGCCATAGCCTTTGCCACAGAAAAAGGAAGAGGCAACATACGTTTTAATGACACTGCCGGCACTATGGCCAAAGATTCAGTATTCAACGCCGCCGCGGTTGTGCGAAAAATTACCGGCGAAGATTTGGCCAATTATGATATTCACGTAAATATTATCGGCGGCGGTCGTATTGACGGTCCTTCCGCCGGCACAGCCATTCTGGCGGCAATTATTTCCGCCATCACCGGCCGTCCTATTCGCCAGGATGTAGCCGTTACCGGCGAAGTGTCCATCCAGGGGCGGGTGAAAGCCGTCGGCGGGGTATTTGAAAAGGCCTATGGCGCCAAGCAGGCTGGAATCCGCATAATGATAATCCCTGCGGAAAACAAGGTGGATATCCCCGAAGCACATCTGGGTTTGGACATTCGTCCCATCGCCACCGTAGAAGAAGCCCTGGCCATCTTACTTGTTGATGAACAAAAATCCATAGCTTAAGGGAATTTCCGGGTGTAATCGGTAATAACCTGGTTCTCCTCCTGTTGACGATATGAGGCTGGGAGGTTATGCAGTGCTTGACAGAGTACCGCCCCAGAATGTAGAGGCCGAACAAGCCGTTCTGGGGGCAATGATGATAGAACGCGAGGCCATCTCTAAGGTGGCCGAATTTTTACGCCCGGAGGACTATTACCGGGAAGCTCACCGGCTAATCTATAATGCCGTACTTGAATTGTATAATAAAAATGACGCCGTTGATATGGTTACGGTGGTGGAAATATTGCGCCGTGACGAAAAGCTGGAAGCTGCAGGCGGCATAGCATACATCACCGCCCTGGCCAATAGTGTGCCCACAGCCGCCAACGTCATGTACCATGCCCGGATCGTGGAAGAGAAAGCGCTGCTCCGAAAGCTGATCAGCACGGCAACCAATGTAGCAGGCATGGGCTACGAAGCCAATGAAGAAGTGTCCGTTATCATGGATAAGGCGGAGAAAATGATTCTTGAGGTCTCCAGCCGGCGGAGCGGACAAGAATTTGCCTCAATCAAAAACATTATATTTGACGTATTTGACAAAGTGTCGGAACTGTATTCCGCCAAGGGCGGAATTACCGGTCTTTCCACCGGGTTCAAGGACCTGGATAAACTAACCTCCGGCTTGCAGCCGTCCGACCTGATTCTGATAGCTGCCCGGCCCAGTATGGGTAAAACCGCCTTTGTCCTCAATATTGCCCAGCATGTGGCGGTGCGCGACAAAAAGCCGGTAGCTTTTTTCAGCCTAGAGATGTCAAAAGAGCAGTTGGTGCAGCGGATGCTTTGCGCCGAAGCGCCTATTGACGCTCAGCGGCTGCGTATTGGCGAACTGGAACATGAAGACTGGAACAAACTTGTGCGGGCGGCCGACCGGCTGGCAGCGGCGCCTATCTTCATTGACGACACCGCCGATGTTTCCGTTATGGAGATGCGCTCTAAGGCCCGCCGTCTCAAAATCGATCATGATTTAAGCCTGATCATCATCGATTACCTGCAGCTTATGCAGGGGGGAGTCAACGGCGGACGAAGTGAAAACCGCCAGCAGGAAATATCGGAAATTTCCCGCTCTCTGAAAGCCCTGGCCCGGGAACTTAAGGTGCCGGTTGTTGCCCTGTCCCAGCTTAGCCGCAGTGTGGAATCACGGCAATCCAAAAAGCCAATGCTTAGTGATCTCCGGGAATCCGGATCACTGGAGCAGGATGCCGATATTGTGGCCTTCCTGTACCGGGAAGACTATTATGATCCGGAAACCGACAAGAAAAACATTACCGAAGTCATTATCGCCAAGCACCGGAACGGTCCGGTGGATAGCCTCCAATTATTCTTCCATAAACAATTTACTAAATTCAGTGATCTATCCCGCATACCCGGCTAAACAAGCAGCCGGGTATATATTTCCTGCAGACCAAAATGTTTTATGGGTTTTTTACGGCATAATCCGAACATTTTTGATATATCGACAAAAAATATTCGATTTTGCAATTGACATTAAGCTACTGAGGTGCTATGATAAGCAAGGGAAAAAGCGTAATAAATTCGTTTATTTCCCTGAGAGCTCAACTATTGCCAGGCCATAGCAACTATTTGAGTTTTTTTGGTCTGCCCGAAACCCGAAAGTTGATAAGTTGCGCGGCTCACAACCCAATGACCCAATGAATTGAAGTTTTTGGGCAGCTAAACTTAAGGGCTAGAGGTGAAGTAATTGAAGCAGTATGATGTAATTGTGATCGGAGCTGGTCCGGCAGGAATTTTTACTGCCTTGGAACTGGCGGATAAAGGGCTTGAGATATTGGTGCTGGAGAAAGGGCGGGACATTCGCAAACGTCACTGTTACTCCAGCAGTGAAAAAAGCACCTGCATTAATTGCAAACCCTGCGATATCGTCTGTGGCTGGGGCGGGGCGGGAGCATTCAGTGACGGCAAGCTGACCCTGACTACGGAATTCGGCGGCATTCTGGATGCCTACATGGAAAAAACTAAAGTTGCTGAACTTATTGAATATATTGACGGAATATACTTAAAATTCGGCGCCACAACAACTGTGTACGGTGGTGAGCATAAAGAAGAAATTCGCAAACTGCAGCGGATAGCGGCAGCTGCTGACCTAAGTTTTATTCCTGCCCGCATCCGGCATTTGGGAACAGAGAAGTGCCTGGAAATCTTAACCCGAATGCGTGATTATCTGGAAGATAAATGTGAAATCCGCACCATGACACCGGTTGAACATATTTTGGTTAAAGACGGGAAATACGAAGGCGTTGAACTGGTGAACGGCGAAATCGTCAGGAGTAAGTATCTGGTAGTCGCTCCCGGGCGGGAAGGCTCCGAGTGGTTTGCCGCTCAGGCTGCCCAACTGGGGCTTAGTATGGTCACCAATCCGGTGGATATTGGCGTGCGGGTGGAATTGCCGGCAACTATTATGGAACATATTACCGAAACTGTTTATGAATCCAAGCTGGTATATTATACGAAATCTTTTGATGATAGAATAAGGACCTTCTGCATGAATCCCTATGGGGTAGTGTCTACGGAAAACAATTCCGGACTTGTGACGGTTAACGGCCACAGCTATGCAGAAAAAAGGACCCAGAACACCAACTTCGCCCTGTTGGTCTCCAAGAGCTTTACCCAGCCGTTTAAAGAGCCTATTACCTATGGCAAGTCAATTGCCAAACTGGCCAATCTGCTTGGCGGCGGCGTAATCGTGCAGCGGCTGGGGGATCTTCTCGACGGCCGTCGTTCTACTGCCGAGCGGATTACCCGCGGTCTGGTTGAACCCACTTTAAAAGATGCCACTCCCGGTGACTTGAGTCTGGTCCTGCCCTATCGGCATATGGTGGCGATAACCGAGATGCTGGAAGCTCTCGATATAGTGGCTCCCGGTGTTAACTCCCGGCATACATTGCTTTACGGTGTGGAGGTAAAATTTTATTCTTCCCGTCCGAATTTGACCAATAATTTGGAAACGCAAATATCTAACTTATTTGCCATCGGTGACGGCGCCGGCGTTACCAGAGGGCTTGCGCAGGCTTCGGCCGCCGGTGTGGTCGTTGCGCGGGAGATTCAATGCCGCACCGGAAAATAATTTAATCTCTTTTCTGTGCAACTCAAATGCCACGAACTGCTTAGAAATCGTCAGATACCGTTGCATATGAAAAAAAATTATTGCAATAATATTGGCTGATTACGGTTCTACTATCATAGTCAGACCGCCGAGGCGTGACGAGGACCGGAACGGAGGCGTACTGGACGTACGTCGAAGTGAGGACCGCAGGAACAACGACGCAGATGGCGGTTTATAAGCAGTTCCCAACTTATTGTAAAATAGTCTCTAATATGAAGGTGGGCGATATATAATGATCGAACGTTATACCTTGCCGGAAATGGGCCGGATATGGACTGATGAAAACGAGTTTCAAACTATGCTGGCTATTGAAATCGCAGCTTGCGAAGCCATGGCCAAAATTGGTCAGATCCCGGCGGACGCCGTGCCTGCCATCAAAGCTAAGGCAAAATTTTCGGTGGAGCGCATCCGGGAAATCGAAAAGGAAACCCGTCACGACATTCTGGCATTTCTCACGGCTGTTGCCGAAAATGTAGGCGATCCAGCCAAATACATACACATGGGACTTACTTCCAGCGATGTGAAAGATACAGCGCTGGGATATATGATGAAACAGGCGGCAGACATCATTATTGCCGACCTCCTCAAATTTCGGGACGTTTTAAGGCGGCGAGCGGGGGAACATAAGCATACCCCCATGATTGGAAGAACTCACGGCATTCACGCCGAACCCATCACCCTGGGTCTTAAATTTGCTCTTTGGATGGATGAAACCGAGCGCAATATTGAACGGGTCAAACGGGCCCGGGAGGCTGTAGCGATCGGCAAGCTGTCCGGAGCTGTGGGAACTTACGCCAGTATAGACCCTTCCATTGAAGTGTATGTATGCGAAAAGATGGGCTTAAAATCGGCCAAACTGGCAACTCAGGTCATTCAGCGGGACCGCCATGCCGAATTCATGACTACCTTGGCTATTGTCGGCGGATCGCTGGATAAAATGGCGACAGAAGTAAGAAACCTGCAGCGTACCGATATCCGGGAAGTGGAAGAATATTTTCACCCCGGTCAAAAAGGCTCGTCCGCGATGCCGCATAAACGCAACCCGATTACCTGCGAACGGGTAAGCGGTCTGGCCCGGGTAGTACGGGGCAATGCCCTGGCGGCCCTGGAAGATATGCCGCTGTGGCATGAGCGGGATATCTCTCATTCCTCGGTCGAGCGCGTTATTCTGCCTGACAGCACTATTTTGATTGATTACATGCTGCACATTTTTACGGATATTGTCGATCGGCTTTTGGTCTATCCGGAAGCCATGAAAGCCAACATCGAGAAAACCGGCGGGCTTATTTTCAGTCAGCGGGTGCTGTTAAAACTTGTCGACAAGGGTGTAGCGCGGGAAGAAGCCTACCGCTGGGTTCAGCGGAACGCCATGGCCAAATGGCTGGAAGGCGCTGATTTTAAAACCAACGTTATTAACGATCCCGATATTCAGAAGTATCTGTCGCCGGCCGAGATAGAAGAATGTTTCAACTATGCTTGGCATTTGCGGCACATAGATACCATTATGGCCAGATTTGGACTATAGCGAAAATGGGGGGAATAGCATATGTCAGCAGTTGTGGTTATCGGCACTCAGTGGGGTGACGAAGGAAAAGGCAAAATCGTTGATTTTTTAGCCGAACAGGCGGATGTAGTTGTCCGTTACCAGGGGGGCAACAACGCCGGACATACCGTGGTGGTAAACGGTACGGAATTCAAGCTGCACCTTCTGCCGTCCGGCATTCTTTATGCCGGTAAGGCTTGCATCGTGGGCAATGGTGTAGTTATAGACCCGGCGGTGCTGCTGCAAGAATTAAAGGGAATGCAGGACAAAGGCATTGATACTGCCGGACTGAGAATATCTAACCGCGCTCATGTGATTATGCCCTATCATCGCCTCTTGGATGCTTTGGAAGAAGACTCCAAAGGCGACCGCAAAATCGGTACGACCAAACGCGGTATCGGACCTTGCTATATGGACAAAAATGCCCGGGTGGGTATCCGCATGGTAGATCTCCTGGATGAAGAAGAATTTTGCGCTAAGCTTGAATGTAATCTTGAGGCCAAGAATCACCTGTTAAGAGCCGTATATGAAACAGAGGGCTTTGAATTCGAAGAAGTTAGAGACGAGTATTTGGAGTACGCTCGTCAGTTGCGGCCTTACGTAACTGATACTTCCGCTGTTTTGCACGAAGCATTCCGCAATGGCAAGAAGGTACTGTTTGAAGGTGCTCAGGCTACGCAGCTTGACCTTGATCACGGCACCTATCCCTATGTGACTTCTTCCCATCCCATAGCAGGCGGCGCTTGCATCGGCGCCGGCGTCGGCCCGTCTAAAATCAGCCGGGTTATCGGCGTGGTCAAGGCCTATACAACTCGTGTGGGGGAAGGTCCGTTTCCAACCGAACTAACCGATGAAATCGGTGATACCATTCGGGAGCGGGGCCACGAATATGGCACGACTACCGGCCGTCCCCGCCGCTGCGGCTGGTTGGACGCTTGTGTTGTCCGCTATGCAGGATATGTCAGTGGTATTGATTATATGGCAATTACCCGCCTGGACATTCTGGATGAACTCGCGGCTGTGAATTTGTGTGTCGGTTATAAATATAAAGGAAAAAAACTCGAAGAGTTTCCTGCCAGCCTGAAGGTTCTGGCGGCAGTGGAACCAATATATGAAAAGATGCCCGGCTGGAATGAACCCACCAGTCACATACGTAAATATGAGGACTTGCCGGCCAATGCCCGTCGTTATATTGAGCGGTTAAGCGCCGTAAGCGGCATTAACATCGGCATTGTATCCGTCGGGCCAGGCAGGGACCAAACCATCATTCTGCGGGATATGTTTTAAATATCTTTGACATTTGACATATGTTTAAATATGTTTAAGGGTTGGGATTCCGTTAATAGGTGTTGACAGGGATCATTTCATTAATGTATAATTTTGTCTTGTAGTGACCCACTAGCTCAGTCGGTAGAGCACCTGACTTTTAATCAGGGTGTCCCGCGTTCGAGTCGCGGGTGGGTCACCAAAGCAGTTTTTAGTCAGCAGGCGCTAGTTCGATGCTCATCCGTTACTGGATGAGCTTTTTATTAGTAACATAACTCTCTTGACTTATGTAAAAATGTAATATATAATAACTAAGTCAGTTAATTGGCCCTGTGGTGTAGCGGTCTAACATGCCGCCCTGTCACGGCGGAGATCGACGGTTCAAATCCGTTCAGGGTCGCCAATTTATTCCTTATTGTTGATCATGATCAGCCTTGCGGCTGATTATAAATGCCGAGATGCGTTTGGAATCTGGCGCAACTTGCCTCGGTAGCTCAGTCGGTAGAGCAGAGGACTGAAAATCCTCGTGTCGGCAGTTCGATTCTGCCCTGAGGCACCATTTATGAATCGTAGCAGC
Source organism: Methylomusa anaerophila (assembly GCF_003966895.1). NCBI lineage: Bacteria > Bacillati > Bacillota > Negativicutes > Selenomonadales > Sporomusaceae > Methylomusa > Methylomusa anaerophila. The sequence continues at coordinate 1,453,145 of NZ_AP018449.1, forward strand.
CTATAAACCACCATATAGGTTGTTTTTTTTATTTTTGAATTTATAAAAAGATAGCATGAAAACTTCCTTTAATACAAATTCTATATACAGGTATTTATTAAACCTGTGCCGCGTATATCAAGGGAGGGAGACAACATGTTTAATAATCGTACTCATGCCGGTGAATTATTGGCGGAAAGGTTAGCGGAACTTCACCTTAACAATCCTTATATTTTAGCGGTGCCCCGGGGAGGATTGGCTGTTGCAGCGCCGATCGCCGCTAAACTGCAAGCTAAAGTCGGGGTACTAATTGCTAAGAAGATCGGACACCCGCTGAATCCGGAAGTGGCAATAGGAGCAATGATGCCGGACGGCAGCCTGATTCACGACAATCAGTATGTCAGCGGTATCGGTGTCAAGCAAGAAGCGTTCGATGAGATTCTTAACAAAGTACGCAGGGATCTAAATGAACGTTTGCAAGCTTACAGTCATATCGTGGTAAAAAACCATGAAGTTAAAGGCCGGCACATCATCATTGTTGACGATGGGATTGCCACCGGCTACACCATGCAAGCCGCTGTAAAGTGGCTCAAGAAATGGGGACCATCCAGTATAACGGTTGCTGTACCGGTAGCGGCCAACGACGTGTTGGCCAAGTTAAAAAAAGAAGTAGACAATCTCGCCGTTTTGGATCAACGGGACGTCTTTGAAGCCGTGGGGGCCTATTACAAAGATTTTGGCCAGATGACCGACAAAGAAGCGCTGGAATACCATCGTTATAGCGAAAACGCAGTTGTCAGACCGTGACTCTTAACAAAAAGTTTACATTGAATTAAAAGACCGGAAATATTTCTATGATACACTGATTTAGGAGCCACGAATAAGCAAACAAGCTAAGGAGGGGCTATGAAAAACTTTGAAATTAGTACCGGGCTTTTAATGTACCGGATTCATACCGGCAGGCTGGAAATACTTTTGGGCCATCCGGGCGGACCACTTTATGAAAACAAGGATTTGGGCTACTGGGGGATACCCAAAGGCGGCCTGGAGCCGGGGGAGACCCTTTTGGACGGAGCAGTACGGGAATTCGCAGAAGAGACGGGAATCACGCCTCAGTATAACGAACTGATACCTTTGGGAAGAGTACTGGAACGTCCCCGGAAATTTGTCTATATTTGGGCCTTTCCCGGTGATTGCGACACCTCTGAGCCGGTAAGCAGCAATCTTTTTGAAATGGAATGGCCGAGACATTCCGGTATTATTCAATCTTTCCCCGAACTGGATCAGGTTGCGTTTTTTGCAGCAGTTACGGCCAGGAAAAAAATAGAAAAATATCAGAGCCCGTTTGTTGACCGGCTGGAGCAAATTCTGCTCGACCTTAGTACCGGCGGCCGTACGGCCTAAGAGTGAATAAAAAGGAAAAAAGGCATTTCAATCCCGGTTGCCAGGATTGAAATGCCTTTTCCTGTGCTATTAATCAGGTCCTGACTACTACCGCTTTATACTTTATAGCTGAAACAAATAAGTGCTAAAGCTTTAGAGTAAATATAGTAATATTTTTCATACATGGGTTAGGCTGTAATTCTTTGGAAATAGCTGCCGGACATTGATTTACCACGATTCTTGTGATATAATTATCTGCGGCGGGAAGTAGGCCTTGAACACTTCTTACCAACCCAACTATTATATATGTATATGCGGGTGTAGCTTAATGGCAAAGTCCTAGCTTCCCAAGCTAGTTACGTGGGTTCGATTCCCATCACCCGCTCCAAAAAAATCCAGCCTTCCGGCATTTTTGCCGGAAGGCTTTTTCAAGTCTAACAGAAAGTATAAATACTTTCTGTTAGACCTAAGTGCAACCAACGGCTATCGCTTTCGTTTAGGCTCGGCGTTAGCCGGGTTTTTTAATAAAAGATCAACTAGAAAAATCTTTCTGGTAATGAAGGGTGTAATAATTGGCAATACTATCATTGGAGGTGATAAATTTGTTAGGGAATGCAATATGGTTTCTGATCATCGGCGCAATCGCCGGATGGGCAGCCGGTAAATTGACCCGGGGCCAAGGCTTCGGCCTGTGGGTGGATATGATTTTAGGAATCGTCGGTGCGTACATCGGCGGCTTTGCACTCTCTATGCTGGGCTTCGCGGCCTATGGTACAATCGGCCAGTTAATTACCAGCATAATCGGAGCTGTCCTCGTATTATGGATTTCTCGCCTATTTGTCGATACTACTAAAAAAACTTGAAGTCGGACCTAGGACTACGTAAAGTTTGGAATTAATTTCTATAATTTTGTTATTTGTTATATTTAAGCCTGCCGGTGTTTTTTTGTCGGGGGCTATTATTTTTTTAGCGCAAATCCTTTTTATAAAAATATTGTGAATGGCCAACCCCGGGAAAGTCATCGAGCTTGCCATAGAGTTCATAACCGCGTTTGGCGTAGAAATGCGGCGCCTGAAAGCTAAATGTGTCTACCAGGATGATCTTGCAGTCGGCGGCGACTGCCATTTGCTCCATAGTCTGAAGAAGTTTGGTCCCAAAACCTTGACCGCGCAGCTTGGCATCTGTCCAAAGCATGTCAATATAGCAGCGGGCCCGGAAATAATTAATTGTGGCGGTAATGCCGCCGACAATGTTGCCGTCGTCGTCTTTCAGGGCAAGCTGCACCGGATCAGTGACGAACGGCCCGTCCGGCGGAACATGGCCGGCGTTGTATTCGAGCAGCTGGCGTCGGATAAAACATGCAGTTTCTTCATTACCGGGATTTATAGTGATGTTTTTGTATTGACAGTCAGGCAAGGTGCTCATTCCCCTTTATACACTCATTCTATATTTGAGTATATAGGAACCTATTCTGCAGAATTTGTAAATTGGCGTCGTCAGGGGACCAATAATTGGACAAACACAGTCGGAGAGTATTGCGAAAAAATAGAAGCCTAGGCGCTAAACCTAGGCTTAAGGTTAGTGTTAGTCTTCCATCATGTGATGGATAGCTTTAGCGCCGATCCAGACCAAGGCACCGACAGCTAGAACTTTAAATAATGTTGAATCCATCATGTCACCCATATCCAACATTTTGGACCTGTGATAACGTGAAGGATAATTGAACATTATACAACACCTCCCCTTGATATTAGTTTTTCCGGCAATCAAAATTATCAATCCCGAGATATATTGGAACTAAATTATTTCCTTTCAGCAAAATGGTTTTTCAAAAAAATGCGAAAACTGCTATTGGTGTTTACAAAAATTAGGAAATGTTTTATAATTAAATTTAAAAGGTATGCTCAAATATATCTATTTCAATTGAATGAGTCTGCACAGAGGCTCTTTTTTGTTTTTCACGTGTGGACTATAGGTGAGTACATACCTATTGATAAGTATTAATAACGGAGGGGATGTGACATGCCAGGGGATCTTAGAGAACAGTGGCCTGTTGGCAAATTAGGGGAAGAAGAGTCCAGGATTCATATTAAGGCAATACAGGATATAGATAATTATGAAGAACATCCGGATGACATTATCGCTATCACCGACGGTTGGCGGCAGGGACCGGTAGCTGCCGTTCTCAGGGGAGGGATAAACGCTAATGCTGTACTTACTGTTTTAGCGCAAGCCGACGTTCCTGAACTTAAAATATTTCACCTGGAAGAGAAAATAGCCGATTTGGAAGATGTGTTTATTTCAACGGTGGTAGGTCCGGCGCACGCTATGTTTGACAGTGTATCTATCAATTGGCGGCGGGAACATTCGGTATATGACCTGATAAAAAATATTGGCAAAGACTATAGTATGTTATTTTTCGGAGCACCATTGGCGCATTCAGAGCTTCTCCCCTTTTACCAAAACCTAAAAGAAAATTTTGACGGCGGCATCACTATCGTCCGGGGGCCGATAGCTGATATCGATTTTGATGAAAGCGACGAAATCTTTAAGTGGGTCAGGGACCGGACTTTTGAAGCGGATGCATTTTCCCTGCCGGCTCTTCTGCGCAGCTATAAGAAAAAGCTTAGTGTTAAAGTTGCCGTTGTGCTGCCAAGTCTCAATGAAGAAAAAACAGTGGGAAATGTTATCAGAACGGTACTGGAAGTGAAAAAAACCGGTGTAATTGATGAAGTAATACTTGTTGATTCCATGTCGACGGATCAAACAGTGGCAATTGCCAGGTCCTTTGACATACCTGTGTATATTCATCAGGAAATAGAACCGGATCGCGGCAGCTATCGGGGCAAAGGCGAGGCTATGTTCAAAAGCGCATTTATTACCGATGCGGATATCATCGCCTGGGTAGATACCGATGTGGAAAACATTGCGCCCCATTTTTTTTACGGACTGCTTGGACCGATACTCGCTTTCCCGGATATTCGCTTTACCAAAGGGTATTTTTCCCGGCCGGTGCGAGTCGAGGCGTCAGGGGTAGAACTTGGCGGCGGCAGGGTAACCGAGATATTGGCCCGTCCCTGGATTAACACATTTTTGCCGATATTATCAGGATATATTCAGCCTCTGGCAGGCACAGTTGCTATTTACCGGGATTTGCTTCTCAAGATGCGGATACCGGTCAATTACGGTGTGGAAATCGCCATGCTGGCCCAGGCAGTGACTTTAGGCGGGTTATGGTCGACTTGTCAGGTCAATTTAGGAGAAGTGGTTCATAAGTCCAAGGATGTCATCGGGCTGAGCGAGATGGCCTTTCAAATTTTACAGATACTGGTCGATATGGAACAGATACCAAATGCGGGAAACAAGGACGTATTGCGGCGGGTATACTCTGCCCACGGAAATTTTGAAATTGGCATCAAACGGTTTACGACTGTATGGCGTCAATACTAGCGTTGCGATATAATAAAAAGAGATGCCGTCTGTAACTAATAAATGTTCTTAATATTTATATTAGTGACTATCTGAAGGAGATTCGTGTCATGGTCACGTTGGAAGCCATACTCGCAGCCAAAGAGGCGCGGCAATCGCGGCAAGCGGTGTTTAGAAAACAACATCCGCAAACGATGGTCAGCATTACTATCAATATGCCGGGTCCGGTCAAAGATACTCCGGTTATCAGACAGTTGGCCGATTACGCCGGACAAGAACTGAAAAAAAAGCTGAACATTATAGCTGACGAACGGATTTATCTTTTCACCGGGCCGGAAATTCTTCTGGCCGTTGCCGAAGATGCACATCACGTCAAACGGATATGCATGAGCCTGGAGGAGCAGCAGTCCTTTGGGCGGCTGCTGGATTTAGACGTATTTTCCGCCGGGGGCGGCCGCTTGTCACGCCAGGATAATGGACAAGCAAGAGGCTGTTTGGTTTGCGGTGATCCGGCTGTTGTTTGCCGGCGGGAAGGCAGACACCAGCTTGCCGGTGTACTTGCTGCCGCCAACAAGCTGCTTGACTTGTTCAGCGCTTATCAGACCAGGTGGATTAGTGAGTCTGCCGGGGAAATAGGAACCGCCGCCGTCGAGGCCATGCTGTTTGAAGTGGCCGCAACTCCGGCACCGGGCCTTGTTGACCGAGTGAACGCCGGTGCGCATACCGACATGGACTTCTTTACATTCATGTCGGGTACGGCTGCTTTGTCCACGACCATGGCCCGTTGCGCCCAGGCGGGATATAATCACACCGGTGAGCTGCCGCAATTGCTGCCGGTGCTTCGTTGTATCGGCAGGGAAGGTGAAGCGGCCATGCGAGCCGCCACCCAGGGAATCAATACTCAGAAAGGACTAGTATTTTCACTGGGAATTACGGCGGCGGCGGCCGGCTGGCTGATACGCCGGCAGGGGCGGGCAAACTCCGGGGAAGTACTTAATACGGTTGCTGCGATTACGGCTGGAATCGTAGCCCGCGAGCTGGCAGGCAAACATGATGGCGAAAAAACCGAACCAACCGCTGGGGAACGGTTATACCTAACCCATGGTATCACCGGGATACGGGGAGAAATGGAACAGGGATTACCTGTCGTACGGCAGTGGGGTCTGCCAACTCTGAAAAAAGCTGTTGCCGCCGGGCTTACGATTAACGATGCGCTGATCGACGCTCTGTTGGCAATCATGACGGTTGTGGAAGACACAACCGTCATGCATCGTTGCGGTCCTGAGAAAATGCACGTTTGGGTCAGGCAAAAAGCAAAGGAAGCGTTAGCTGCCGGTGGCATGGGATCAGCAGCGGGACGGGACATAATTCATAGTCTGGATGCGGAGTTCATTGCCCGCAATGTCAGCCCTGGCGGGGCGGCAGACTTACTTGCGGTTACCTGGTTTTTGTACAGATTGGACACAATGGTATTTGGCTGAGTAGAGCGGGACCGCAAGGTAACAATCGCAATATATGAGCTTATCTGACGTAGTGAAATAAGGGGTGGAGAGAATGCAGTTTAATATTTACCCTGGCAACTTGATAAGTGCCTTATCCATTGCACTTGAATTATCAACCGACGGGCTATCCAGGCACCATTGGCGAACAGCCCTTATTGCGTCCAGGATTGCGGAACGCCTGGGGGTGGATGAACGGCAGCGCCAGATACTGATTTATGCCGCGCTGCTTCATGATATTGGGGCAGTGTCCAATTGGACGGAAAGAAGAATTTTAACTCAGTTCAATCCCGGCAACGAAGTCTACCGCCACGCCGAGGACGGATATCACCTGTTAAAAGATTCAAATCAGTTCGGCATGTTGGCGGAAACCATCCGTTACCATCATGACCGGTGGGATGGTGCGAATCCGTCAGCTCTTGCCGGCAAGGATATACCTTTGACCAGCCGAATTATCAATCTTGCAGACCGGCTGGAAATATCATTGAACGATAAAAGAGACATTTTCGATCAGCGGTCAGTAATTTTGCAGGTGATTAGAGAACACAGCGGGACATTCTTTGATCCGGAACTGGTGAGAGTTCTCCACGAACTTGCGCGACAGGAAAGTTTTTGGCTGGATTTGACCAATCCCCATTATTACCAGAACTTCTTCCGCCAAATTGACGCTTATGGGCGAGTAGCTTTTACAATGGACGATGTGGTGAATATCGCCGAAATATTTGCCACCATAATTGACCGCACCAGCGAATTTACCGGTGTTCACTCCCGCAGTGTGGCAAGGGTGGCCGCCTTTTTAGCCAAGTCCAGAGGTTATAGTGCGGAGGAAATCAAAATGATGCGCATCGCCGGACTATTTCATGACCTGGGAAAACTGGCCATTCCCAACGCGATACTGGAAAAACCGGCAAGACTAACCGATCAGGAGTTTTCCCTCATTAAAAAGCATCCTTACTATACCTATCGAATCCTGGAGCAAATTGACGGCTTTGCCACCATCAGCGACTGGGCGGCCTTTCATCACGAAACCATAGATGGCTCCGGCTACCCCTTTCGGGTATCCGGTTCCTCGTTACGCCTGGGTTCCAGGATTGTCAGCGCCGCCGACGTATTTGTGGCCCTGACGGAAAATCGTCCGTACCGCAAACCACTGCCGCTAATCGAAGTGGAAAAGATTATGCGCAGCATGGTGGACAACCGCAAGCTTGACGGGAGCTGTGTCGCCGACCTGTTTTCCAGCCGGTCTGAGGTTTTGTCGCTTATTGACCAGATTGCCCATGTTGATTATACGGAGCAGGAATAATATGTTTAAGTATATATAAGGTGCAATTGTTGACTTTTATCTATCGGCGCAGTAAAATGATAATGTCCAATTTGCGGTATAGCTCAGCTGGTAGAGCAGCTCATTCGTAATGAGCGGGTTGGAGGTTGTTGATAAGGTAGTATAAGTTAATATAATAAAATTGAAAACGAGGGGGGGCAGTCCCGTCCTCAAACATGCTGGCATAGCTCAGTCGGTAGAGCAGCTGATTCGTAATCAGCAGGTCGGGTGTTCAAGTCACCTTGCCAGCTCCATGAAAAAACCGTGTAGTTTCAATGGATACACGGTTTTTGTTGTCTTATTGTATATCCATTTATCTGGCAAATCTATGTTGTATTATTCGCTTGAGAGATGTATCGTTACTCCTGCGTCTGTGGTGGAGGCTGTTGCTGAAAGTGAGCAAAAGGTAACCGAGGGAACGGCAGAAAAAGAAACAGGGTCTTAAATTACTTCGCTGCGAGGTAATTTATTTTATATGCGGGAGGGCAACACAAATGGAGCATGAAGATAAGATAATTTTATATACGACTGGCAGCGGCAAAGTGACTGTTTCAGTTCGCTTTGAGGATGAAAACTTTTGGATGACACAAAAAGCAATCGCGGATCTCTTTGAGACCACGACTGCCAACATAAATATTCATATTAAAAACATTCTGGATGATGAAGAACTTGATTCAAATTCAACTATTAAGGTGAAAAAGTTTAGTAATAAGGCTTGATCCTTGTGATTGCTCTAACCATAAACAAAAAAGTAATGTCCTATTTTGGATTCTGTTTTGCTTTTAAAGGATTCTCCAAAAATAAACCCCTGCTGACTTTGCAGCAGGGGTTACAAAAATAATAGACGCCAGTAAGAGGTGAGTTTCATGGGGCAAAGAGTCCGAGAAGTTCGGAAAGAATATAAAATAACATTGAGAGAGCTTGGGGAACGGATTGGCAAGTCAAAGCAATGGCTTTCAGAACTGGAACGCGGAATATTAGGCTTACGTATGAAATGGCGGTTAAAATTGCAAAGGTTTTTGGAAAGACACCGGATATATTTTTACCCATTTAGTCCAATAAAATTGGTCAAAAGGACAAGCAATTTAGTTTACCATGTGACGCTAGAAACTTATCAGATATGGAGTGAGTTAATCATGTCCGAACAGCATTTAAGCGATTTTGAGATAGGCTATAATTACGCCCGACAACGGTATGCGGTGGTTAAACATAGATCTTATCGTTTAATTCCAAATGAATTGTTGTGTTAAAAAATTGCAGAATCCGGGTTGTTGACAAAATTGAATTATACTGATAGAATATTATTCTATCCTGTAAAAACGGTAATGCGGAAATAGCTCAGCGGTAGAGCATCGCCTTGCCAAGGCGAGGGTCGCGAGTTCAAATCTCGTTTTCCACTCCATACAGGGGGATATCTAATATTCATTTAAAAACAACTCCAGCTTTCCTTAAAAACGGGAATTTGCGGTACCGTTTGATTTCGGTACTGAGGAAAGTCCAGACTGCCACAGCCTGAGATGGCTGTAATGTTTGTGCCCATCGCAAGATGGGGCGGAACAAAAGTTCTGACGACGGCCAAATCGACTCACGCAGTCGAAAGTAACCATAAAGTGCACAGAGAATGAGTAGGCTGGCGACAGCCTAGTGAAAAGTGGTAAACTCCGCAAGGCAGAAACCCAAATTATGGTAGGGGAACTTCCTATAGGGAATAATGAACCGAAGGGAAGAACGTATTTACACGTTAGACAAATGAATTCCTAAAACAGAAACTGGCTTACGGTTTTTAAGGAAGGCTGTGTATATATAATTTTTGCGAGACTCCGTAGCTCAGCTGGATAGAGCGTTTGACTACGAATCAAAAGGTCGCAGGTTCGAATCCTGCCGGGGTCGCCATAGATATTTCAAAGGTTTTACGATACTTTCGTAAAGCCTTTTTTGTCGTTTTTATAGCAATTTGACAACAACCGTGACAACAACGCGGCCGAATTGCTTTTTGTACATTTTCATTGCAGTGGTGTTTCATGGTCGGTCGGGGCAGCCGGAAAGGAAGAATTGAGCCATAAGGCGAACTTACCAGCGCGATTAACCAGATGTGTAATTGTGTCGAAAGGATGGGGTCCCGAAGAAATGATGCTGAAAACTGTGTACGGTCCGCCGCCGAAGGACGAGGAACGGATTGAGGATTGTGAGTTTACGAAGAAAGTGCTATACAAGAGGAAAAGATTACGAAAGAAATACCTGACAAACAGCAGTCGTAAAATGGCATTGGTGATTCAGAAACTACCGGATAATTTGTGATTTAAAAACAGCGTGTCAAGCGGCACGCTGTTTTTGTTGAAAAATTATTTTAAAAATCGGTTTTAGGTGAAATATATTTGTTTTGTTCGAGTTCTCTGGTTAAAAATCCGATTTTTTCCAAAGCGCGCTGGTACGCATCGCTGCCTAAAAACAACCGCACTGGAGGGTTGGGGGATTCAACCAGTTCGATGAACACATCGGCTGCTTTATCCGGGTCTCCGAGCTGTTTGCCGTCAAACGATACGAAACGATTGCATGCTTCATGAACGTCTTTATAATCGTCAATCTTATTTGCTGCGAGAACGAGAGAATCCTTTTTGTTAAATTGAGTTCTAAATCCACCGGGTGCTACTACGGTTACTTTAATTCCCAGAGATTTTACGTCATCGGCGAGTACTTCCGATAATCCCATAATGGAATATTTGGTTGCGGCATATATACTCCAGCCTGTATGCGGGGCAAAGCCGGCAATGGAAGAAATATTGATGATATGGCCTGATTTTTGCTTCCGCATAACGGGTAACACACTCTGGATTACGTGGATCGGACCAAATACGTTTACATTAAAGCTGGAGAGTATCTCACTATCCGATAACTCTTCTACTGCACCGCCAATTCCATAACCGGCATTATTCAGTACAACATCAACAGTTCCAAAAGTTTGCTGTGTTTCATTTATGGATTGGGTAATAGACTGGTGACTGGTAAGATCAACCTGCAGCGGTAAAAATTGATCTTTGGCCACATCTCCGACCGCCTGTTTTAGTTCTTCCAAATTGCGTGATGTTGCGGCAACTTTATAGCCATTCGTGATTAGTTTTTTTACCAGGGCAAGTCCTAACCCTTTTGATGCTCCGGTGACATACCATACTTTTTTACTTTCCATCTGTATCAGCTCCAGTTCATAGAATTAATAAACATCAGATTGGTACTTGTGTGAGCAGTCTGTTTTGTAATCATGGCTGAGACTTCTCACGGTACAATACCATTCCCGCATGGTATAGAATTCCGTCCCGGAATTCACCATCGGCGCTAAAGCCAGTATCATCCACATAATCAATGTGATTACCCTTGATCGTGTAGCTGCCGGTATAGGCGCTTTTTTTAGTGCCACGGGCTTCATCGTAGCGGCCGTTAGGCAGAAGTTCCTGACGAACGGAACCGTCTTTGGTAACCCACATTCCAATATACGATGGCTGGGTGTTTGCTTGTTTTTCCATTTTTCCCACTTCCCCTATATTAGAGTTACTTCCGGTAGATTTCATAGTGCTTTCTGAAGATGCTTGTGATGGCTTATCTACTGAGCAGCCCTGTAAAACGAAAAAGCACAATAACAAACTGGTAAATAATAAGAAAAACCTGATTTTTTCATAAATGTTTTTTATCACACCTTGCTGTCCTCCCTTGTTTGATAGTAGTTGTTACAACGTCATTATGCATCAAAAGTCATGACAGGAGGTAATCCGATTTTAGAAAATGATTGCCTGATTCTCCAAACGATATTAAAATATAAATAATTATTTGGGTAACGGCGGGGGAAATGTTGTGAAAAAAGAAGTACAGAACGATATTGTGATAATGCAGCAACAAAAAGAACTGGCGCAGCTTATAGAAGCTTTTACCGGGGAAGACGGGATGCATCCTACAGCGATTCCGGCATTACGTTTGCTGCGGGCTTCACAAAAATCACAGCCGATATATTCTGTTCACACCCCGGTTCTGTGTATTGTGGCCCAGGGAAGAAAACTGGTGGTGCTGGCTCAGGAAAGTTATTACTATGATCCTTCCCAGTATCTTGTCATTTCGGTGGATCTGCCAATTTCAGGGCAGGTTCTGGAAGCAAGTCCGCAATGTCCTCACCTATGTATGCTTTTGGATTTTCATCCGGATCAGATTTTTGACATTCTGAAAGAAGCGGACCCGTCATGGCGCAAAAAAGGCGACTCAAAAAGAGGGCTTTTTGTCAGTAATTCGAATGCTTCACTTCTGGATGCCGCATTACGACTTCTCCGGCTCCTGGACACACCCAGTGATATTCCCATCCTGGCTCCCTTAATCATTCGGGAAATTCTGTATAGAATTCTGCAAGGCGAGCAGGGAGACACTGTGAAACAAATAGCGATAGTGAGTAGTCATGTATACTATATCGCGGAAGTCATTCGCTTGATAAAACAGGATTTTGCCAAGCCTCTGGAGATTGACAAGCTGGCCTTATCCGTAAATATGGGAATATCATCACTATATCAGCATTTTAAAACGGTCACGGCAATGAGCCCTTTGCAATTTCAAAAGCAGTTGCGGCTTCATGAGGCCCGGCGCCTGCTGCTGACGGGAGTAGCGGATGCGGCAAATGCCGGATTTCAGGTTGGTTATGAGAGTCCGTCCCAGTTTAGCCGCGAATATGCACGCATGTTTGGTTTGCCTCCCATCAGTGATATGAAACGTTTGCGCGATTTAGGGTGAAATACAAAATGTTTTAGTGATACCTTCATTCAGTAAGGCTGGAGAATTAGACAATTATTTTCCAAAATAAGATTACCGCTCCTGACTAATTTTCATGCATAATTGCATTGAGTTAATTAAGTTAGGGGATGAGGGTATTTATGCCGCAGCTTTCTCGGTCTAAAACTACTTTATATTTGACATTTTTAGTGTTCGTTTGGGGCATTAACTGGCCGTTAAGCAAATATGCACTGAATTATATCTCGCCGCTATTATTTGCAGGGTTGCGTACCTTATTCGGGGGTCTAATATTACTTGGCTTTGCCCTAAGAAGGCTGGAGTTACTCCGGCTGAAAAAAACCTGGAGGATGTATCTTATCTCATCGTTTTTGAATATTATTCTGTTTTATGGTCTTCAAACTGTTGGATTGCAATATATGCCTGCCGGGTTATTTTCAGCGATTGTATTTCTTCAGCCTGTGTTGCTCGGAGTGCTTTCCTGGTTGTGGCTGGGAGAAGCCATGTATTTTTTGAAAGCGGTGGGATTAGTGCTGGGCTTTGTGGGCGTTGCTTTTATCAGCAGCGGAGGGCTGAGCGGGGATATTTCTTTGCACGGCATATTGTTTGCTATTGGCACAGCTGCCAGTTGGGCGTTGGGAACTGTATATATTAAAAAAATTGCAATGGATGTGGATATCCTCTGGCTGACTGCCGCACAGCTTACGACCGGCGGACTGATTATGCTAATTTGCGGATTCCTGTTTGAAGATTGGTCCGGCGTCATTTGGAACCGAATATTTATTTATGATATCGCGTTTATCTCTATTTTCGTTATTGCTCTGGGCTGGTTGGTTTACTTTGTTTTGATTAACACTGGGGAAGCAAGTAAAATAGCATCTTACACGTTTCTTATACCGTTGGTTTCTGTCAGTAGTAGCGTTCTTTTTCTTGATGAGCGAGTGAGTATCAATTTAGCAGCAGGATTATTGCTAATCGTATTGAGTATTGTGCTAGTGAATTATAAAAAAGTATCCGGCGTGTAGTGCGGAGAAAGCACAGTCGGTAGCGTTAAGTTTATATCATCATAGGTTTGGCGGTAATAGGTGATCTTTCACTTAAACGGGAAATTTTCCGCTCCAGACCGTCGACTAAAAGGCACTTTACGCGAAACGTAAAGTGCCTTTTAGTCGACGGTTGTAATATTTATTTAGATAACTATACCTAGTTGGAATACATACTGGTAAGAATAAGCGTTTAATTATATGTTGCTTTGCCAGGTTACCTGTAGTGGTGCTCTGTCTACCAGGCGTTTATGCCGATGTTGGGGGTAGCCTACCATTAGCGCACCGGCGACGCACATGTTACGCGAATTCATAAGTTGAGTAAGCGTTTTCATAAAGCTTTTAGAGATCCAAATTTGGATGAAGTCTATTGTTTACACCAAGTTAAGGTTGAAATGATTGATTTTGCCTATGCGTCTTATCGAAGGATGCTTGAAAGATCCACATTACGTGTTACCAGTATAACGGATATACTACGTGAGAAAGAGCAACTTGTCGTACTAGAAAATATCTTAGACGAGTGCAGTGTCCACGGCGAGTTAAATGACTTTTTTGGTCACAGTTGGTCGGTACTGGGGCTTGACAAGATGCGTGCAAATATGGAACAAAATTTTACTTTGAAAGTTGCTAGATTGTCAGAGATACGTGGTTTCAAGATCCAACGGTTTGGCTGGATACTATCTATTCTTTTTGGTTTATCAGGAGCTGTAAACTTAGCACAAAATTTCATAGCAATTTTACAACAACGCAGAAGACGCTTGGTACCGTCAGTCTTGACATTTTTGAACGCCGGGTATTCTGTGAGTGTAGATATTGAGAGCAGTTTCAGTGGTGTCTGCTCCGCCTGCAGGTATTCCAAAGAGCGCCATTTTCTGCGATGGCAACAAAACCGGCAGTTGGAAATTATAAAAAATATTGGGAAAGCGTGTAATACAGACAAGACTCCAACGTATTACCTTTATGATAAGTAGTAAAGCGAAAAGATAATTGACGGAGTTTAGTCCTACGAAAGGCGGTGGTTACCATTTATATGGCGCCATGCGCAACAATATCCTGGATGAGTTAATCGCCGATTACATAGGCATCGTGGCGGCGGGACACTATGAGGCCGGCTGGTTTTTACGTTTTACCGGACTGGAGAATTATCCGCTCTACCGGGACGGCGGCCGGCTGGAAATTTACCGGGGCAATCCGTCGCTTTCCGACGAAGCTTTCCGTGTTTTGCAGACTCTTGTGAAAAGAGCGGCGGAAAATCTGGCGCGATTTGACCGGGAAAACAGAATGCATTTGCACAAGCCGGCCGGGCAAACGGCGCTGCTGGCGGCGCTGACCCGCCTGACACTGGAGGAACTGGCCGGTGAAGAGGCTGGGATTTATCTGGCGCGGTCTTTAAGGCTTAAAAAAAATTTCTAAAATTGTGTGTATCGTGGTGTAATGAAAATGCGTTTGGCACGTATTAACAAATAGTTAGACAAAGAGGACGAGCTTTTTATTATAAGTATTTTGCGGAATATACCCCCATGAGGAGATGGTTGTGGTGAAACCTTCCATATACAATTTTATCTGGCCGGCAGAACAACAGGACAAAGTAATTGTTTTTAACAGCATGACTACCGCCTTGATCGAACTGGACAAGGACTGCGCGGCAGTCTTGAATAAACCCGGCTTTGCCCTTGAAGAATTGTCTTTTGGTGACAGGCTGCTTGTCGCAGGCTTGAAAGAAGGCGGCTTCGTGCTGGATGATGAAATCGACGAATTGCAAGTTCTGAAGTTCAATTATAACCGGCAAAAATATGACCCTGGCAGGATGGGCCTTACCATTGCCCCGACTATGCTGTGCAATTTTGCCTGCACCTATTGCTTCGAGCAACCCGGTGAGGGCGACAGGCGTGACGGCGGCCATAGTATAATGCCTGAACCGGTCCGGCAGGAGTTAGTTGACTTTGTCGCCAGGGCTGCCAAGAATTTAAAAAGCCTACAGGTCATATGGTACGGAGGCGAACCACTTTTAGCCCAGGATGTTATTGTTGAGCTGTCGGAAAAATTTATTAGCCTGGCTGCCGAAAATAACATTGCTTACTCGGCTTATATGGTTACGAACGGGTATCTGGCTGACGAAAATCGCTGGACCGTTCAAAAGTTAAAAGAAAACAGAATCAGCACTATCCAGGTCACTCTGGATGGTCCGCCGGAGGTCCACAACCGGAGGCGGATGCTTAAGTCCGGCCGGGGTTCCACCTTCGAGCGAATCCTGAACAACATTAAATTGCTTTTAAGCCAGGGGCTGGCAGTTCACCTGCGCATCAACGTGGACCGGTCCAATATGGAAAACGCGGAGGAACTGCTCGATATCCTGGAAGCAGAAAACTTAAAGGATATCCAGAATATATATCTCGGACAAGTTCATGCGGACACGGCAGGCTGCAAGTCTGTGGAAAGCTCATGCGCCACCACGGAAGAATTTACCCGTTTTAGCTGCGCCTTTCACAGGACTCTGGCCCACAGGGGCTTTAAGGCGGGCCGCTATCCCCGTTCCGCGGTCAGCTGTTCGGCCAATTATCTGAACGCCTTTGTAATCGACCCGGACGGTGATATGTATAAGTGCTGGCATGAAGTCGGCAATAAGCCGCTTGCTGTCGGCAATATCGCCGGATTTGACAAACCCCGGGACAGACAGCAGCGCATGCGGGAAATCCGCTGGCTGACCTGGGAGCCCTTTGCCTATGCCGGCTGCCTTTCCTGCAAGCTGGTGCCTGTCTGTATGGGCGGATGCAGCTATCGGGCGATGCATGCCGGTGACAACCAACCGGATTGTTTGGAGTGGAAGTACGGCCTGGAGGATTATATCAAATTGCGCTGCCGCCCGACAGAAATGAACCAATAATCCGACTAAAAAATTTATATAAAAAATGTTGGCTCCAATCGTTTATATAGAAAGGAGGTGAGTACAAATGAGTCAGGAAAATCAAAATGCTTTATTTGAGAAAATTGTTAAGAAAGCCTGGGAAAACGATAATTTCAAAAAGTCATTGATAGCTGATCCTAAAGCAGCTATAGAGGCCGAATTCGGCGTCAAGGTTCCTGCCGGTATTGAACTCAAAGTTGTTGAACAAACGGCTAAACTGAGGTATATCGTTATGCCCGAGAAGGCAGGAACGCTCTCGGAAGAGCAGCTTGATAACGTAGCAGGCGGTGGATGCACTGGATACTTCTGCCCGATCTACTGGTAACAACGTATTATTATGCTCCAGGTTAAATTAAATCAGGCCTATCTGAGACACTAAAAGTGTTCAGACGTGGTGGTTCTTTCCTTTATCAAGGGGTTATCGATTTTTAGGGCGGTAACCTCTTGATATTCTTGCATGCGCAATGACAGCTTTGGCAAGGCTGCCGGCGGGGAAAGCGGTTATATTGCGCTTTGATCCGGTTAGGAGGACGCCGGATTGGAGCATTTTAAGGGCTATACGCTTGATTGCTCCTATAGGCTGTGTGGGCAGGGGGGAGTGCGATGCAGAAACAATACGTTTATGCGTTTTTTGGCAGCGCCATTGTCCTGATTGGGTTACTGGCGGGGTACGGCATCTACGTCAATGCCACCAGCAGCGCCCATGTGGCGAAAATGGCGGCTGCCCAGTATGTCCGGGTGCGCAGCGCGCCGGCTCTAATCCGGGAAATTGCGCCGGCGGTCTATTTTTCGGTCGTAAATATCTATTCTCCGAACATGCTGGACGTGCATTTTGAGCTGGACGGCATGTTGACTAAAGTCTTTGTCAAGCCGGGCGACCGGGTGCGGGCCGGCCAATTGCTGGGCGAAATCGTCAATACGGAACTGCCGTCGCAACTGTTGCAGGCGGAAGGGAAAATTCATTCCAGCGAAGCCACTGTTGTAAAATGGGAGAATACCTTACGGCGGTATCAGGCCCTGGCGACTCAGAATGCAATTTCCCAGCAGCAACTGGATGAGGCGTCTACCAGCCTGAAAGCGGCCGGAGGAGAACTTACCTCAGCCCGGGCGTACCATGGAGAACTGATTACCCGGCTGGGGAAGCAGCAGATCGTGGCGCCCTGTGACGGCGATATCCTGCAGGTGTATCAAGGGCCGGGGGCGGTAGTGCGCAGCGGGGGCTCACTGGTAATGATCGGTGAACTGGCATCTTTGTATTTTCGCAACGATGTTGCCGGTGATATTCTGGAACAATTGCAGCCGCTGACAGGGCGCTTCAAGCTGGCGGTGCATCGAGGCGATGTTATGGAGAAGGCTTACTCTTCCTCGCTCAAGGACGGAGGAACTACCGGCGGAACAGATGCTTTTGACCTGCAGATTACAGGAGTGTCACCCCCGCCGGAGACGCCGGCCCGATACCGTACCGTGGAGTACCGAATTAATAATTCCGCCGGTTTGCTGGAACCGGGCACTTATTATCAGGTCAGGATTTACAGCACAGAAAAACGGCAGGTATTGTGCGTGCCCCAAGATGCCGTCATGGGTGGCGCGGCGCCCTTTGTGTTCGTAGTCGGGCCGGACAGCCGTCTGGAACAGCGGCCGGTCAGGACCGGGATACAGGATGACGAATATGTGGAAGTGCAATCTGGTTTATCAGAAAATGAAGTGGTTGTGGTGGCCGGGAAGTATGCCGAGTTCGTGCCGGGCATGAAAGTACAGGCCATTCAGGCGCCGTAAGCGAGAAGGGGCTGGAGCGATGCAAAAAGAGCAAAGTCAGGGATTATTCCGGCAGGAAGCGCTGGAGAAGCTGCGCTCGCCGGATCAACTGGATAAATTGTTTGCGCCGGCTACACCCGTGGCCTGGATTGCCCTGGCCACCATGCTGCTGCTGGTATTTTCCGCGCTGGTGTGGTCGGTTTTCGGCGTGATGGCCACCAAAGTGAACGGGACCGGTATGATCATTGATGCCGACGGTTTGGTCAATATCAGTTCAGCGACCAGTGGACGGCTGGCTGAAATACGGGTGAAGGTCGGTGACCGGATACAGCGCGGGCAGGTTGTGGCCACAGTGGAGCAGCCGGACCTGGAAGCGCAGATTGCCCGGATCAACCGGGAACTGAATACCGCCATGTCCCGTGAAGATATGGCGAACATGGTGGCCAACCTGAATGAACTGCAGGACAAACTGGAGCGAAACAGCCGGGTGATCAGCCCGGTGGAAGGGATTGTCGCCGACTGGGTGGCAAGCGGGGTAGGTGACATTTTGGCGCCCGGTACGCCGCTCTTGAACGTGCGCATCGACGAAGAGGCCCGGGGTGAAATCAAGGTCTTGCTGTATGTGCCGGTGCTGGAGGGCAAAAAAATCCGGCCGGGAATGACGGTACAGATCGCGCCCGGTTCGGTGGACGCCACGGAATACGGCACTCTGGTTGGACAGGTGCACAGTGTATCGAATTATCCCCTCCAGGCCGACAGCATGACCAACTGGACAGGCAACAAGGACCTGACCACCTGGATTCTACGGCAAACCGGCGGCGCGGCTATGGAGGTCCAGGTTGACTTGATCAAGGACAATGACACGGCGACCGGCTATCTGTGGTCGTCCATTCATGGCGCGCCGGAGAAAATTACAGCGGGGACGGCTTGTACGGGCAGTATTGTGGTGAAGCGGCAGGCACCGATTACCAAGGCTTTTCTAAAATTGAACCAGTGGCTGCGGAGTGATTGACCATGATGAAACCACGACGTATTAAAACTCCGACGGTTTTACAAATGGAAGCGGTGGAATGCGGCGCTGCCTCCCTAGGCATAATTCTGGCCTACTATGGGCTGTTCCTTCCCCTGGAGCGGCTGCGGCTGGAATGCGGCGTGTCCCGCGACGGCAGCAAGGCCAGCAATATGATGAGAGCCGCCCGGCGCCTGGGACTGGAGGGCGCGGGCTTCCGTGACAGCGCAGCAGGACTGCGGGACCAGGAGCTGCCCTTGATCATTCACTGGGATTTCAACCATTTTCTCGTATTGGAAGGTTTCAAAGACAACCTTGTGTATCTGAATGATCCGTGCGCCGGTCACCGGACGGTGACCTGGGACGAATTTACCGCCTCCTTCACCGGTGTCGCGCTCCGGCTGAAGCCCGGCCCGGATTTTCAAAAAGGCGGCTCGACTCCGGGGATTATCCCGGTTCTAGCCAGACGGTTGCGTGGTCAGAACAAAGTGCTGGTTTTTGCCTTGCTGACCGGTGCCGGCCTGATCATTCCCGGACTGGCCATTCCGGTGTTCAGTCAGGTGTTTTTGGATGATATTCTGTCCTTGAAACATGCGGACTGGCTGTTTAATTTGCTGCTGGCCATGGGGTTCGCGGCGGTGCTGCAGGGGGCGCTGACCTGGCTGCGTTCCTGGTGCCTCACCCGTTGGCAGGGCGCGCTTACCGTCGGGGAGTCCAGCCGCTTTTTCTGGCATCTGCTCCGGCTGCCGATGGAGTTCTTTCAACAGCGCTACGGTGGAGAAGTAGCTTCCCGGGTACAGTTCAATGAAGAGGTGGCAGCGGTGTTAACCGGTCAGGCCGCCACGGCGGTTCTGGATGTGTTGGTAGCGCTGTTTTATCTAAATCTCTTGTTTCAGTACGATGTGTCCTTAACCCTTATCGGCATTGTGTTCAGCTTGCTGAATGTGAGCATTCTCTATTTGATGTTCCGCTGGATGACCGAGCAGCAGATGAAAATCCAGCAGGATAGGGGCAAAGCCTATGGTACGGCTATCGCCGGTATTCAGATCATCGAAACCTTGAAGGCCAGTGGCAACGAGGGCGATTTTTTCAATAAGTGGGCGGGCTATCAGAGCAAATTACTGGAAACGCAGCAAAAAATCGAATTATCCGCACAGACGCTCATGCTTGCGCCGGCTTTTCTGGCCGGTTTGAATACCGCCGTCATTATGGCGGTGGGTGGCTTTCAAATCATGGACGGACTAATGACCGCTGGTATTTTTGTGGCGTTTCAGCATTTGATGGGTAAATTTCAGGAACCGCTGACGAATCTGCTCAATCTAAGCCAGGCGCTGCAGACGACTCAGATGCAGATGCAGCGCCTTGATGATGTATTCCGTTATCAGACTGACCAGGCCAACTATCCGGCGGAGCCGCCGCCGGCCATCGACCGTACCAAACTGTCCGGCCGCGTGGAACTGCGGCAGGTAACCTTTGGCTATAGCCGGCTGGAAGCGCCGCTGATTGAAGATTTCACTCTAACCATCGAGCCGGGGCGCTGGGTGGCACTGGTCGGCGGATCGGGCAGCGGCAAGTCCACGGTGGCCAAATTGGTAGGCGGTCTGTATCAGCCCTGGACAGGGGAAGTCATGTTTGACGGCTTGCCGCGCCGCCGCATTCCCCGGGAGGTCATTGTTAACTCGGTAGCGGCGGTAGATCAGGAGATCATCTTGTTCGCCGGTACGGTGGCGGAGAATATTTCCCTGTTCGATACCACCCTGGCACGCTTCGAAATTACGCGCGCGGCCAAAGACGCCGCCATTCACGGCGATATTACCGCACTGCAGGACGGCTACGACGCCAAGGTGGCGGAGGGAGGACGGAATTTCAGCGGCGGACAGCGGCAGCGACTGGAAATTGCCAGAGCCCTGGCCGGAAGCCCGTCCGTGCTTGTGCTTGACGAAGCGACCAGTGCTTTGGACCCCTTGACGGAACAAGCGGTTATTAACAATATCCGCCGCCGCGGCTGCGCCTGTCTGGTGGTTGCTCACCGTTTGAGCACCATCAGGGATTGTGATGAAATTATTGTTATGCAGCATGGCAAAGTCGTACAGCGTGGCAGGCATGAGGAAATGATGGCAACCGAGGGGCCGTACCGGCAACTGGTTGCCCATGATGCCGGGTGATGTACCGGGGAGGAGGTATATATGGGAGCGGACATGACAGGAAACCGGCAGCTTATACTAAGTAACAGCCAGGTTGCATGGCTGGATGATCAGGACAAGGTATGGCGGGTGGACGAAGGAACGGTGGACATCTATGCCGTCACCGCTGCGGAAAGCCACCATTACCGGCAGCTTTTTCTAGCCCAGGCCGGGGAGGGGCGGCTGCTGTTCGGCTTGTCCCCGGAAACAGCCGGCGGTATCCGGCTGATGGCCATCGCTGTTAAGGCGGCGAAGCTTTGTGCGATGCCGCGGGCGGATTTGCTGCAAACAGCCCGGGAAGCCGGCGAATGTAAGCCGGAGGAGATATTGCCCGCCATTGAAGCATGGTTGGAAGCGCTGCTGGCCGGACCGGAACCACCGGCCGGTCCGACAGCTTTTTCCCTGCTGTCGCCGGGAGAAACCCTGTCTTTGCCGGCGGGGCAGGCGGTCAGAACAGGCCGGGACATAACCTGGGCGCGTGCCGTGTCGGGAGAAATAAGCCTCGGCGCCAGGCCGGAGGATGGCCTGGCGCCGGATATGGCGATTCCGCTGGTTAAGGAGACCTGGCTGGTGGCGAACAGCGAGGCCGTAATACAGGGGCTGACCACGGCAGATATTTTCGTTCCGGCGCAAATGGAGAATCCACAGCGGTTCTGGCAGCCCTTGGACCGCTGTCAGCAATTGTTTGCGACCTTGATGGCCGGCTGGTTTACTGGTGAAGACCGGCGCGACGGCGAACGGCTGGCGGCAAGAGGGCGGCTGAAGGAGCAGTTGCTGTATGGCGCCGCCAATCATCTGCTGCGTACCGATATGCCGGATTTGCCTCCGGCGGCGGTGCCAGACGGCCCGTATTCACCGTTATTAATGGTGGTGAGAGCGGCGGCCGGCCATCTGGGCATTGCGGAGCGGCAGGTGCGCCTGCCGGCCGGAGCGGATCCGCTGAGGCAGGATCCGGCCCTGCTCCGCAGTGTGGCCCGGCTGGCCGGAATACAGGTGCGTCAGGTATGCCTGGAACCGGGCTGGCAGCAGCGGGACAATGGCCCGCTCATCGCTTTCCGGGGACCGGACCGGCATCTGGTGACGTTATTGCCGGTGTCGCCGCGCAAATACCGCCTGTTTGATCCCGGCCAGGCGGAGATGGTAATGATCGAAGACGGAACAGGCCTCGGGATTGAGCCGCTTGCGTATATCCTATATGCCGGGTTGCCCGGCAGAGCGCGAAGTTTGCCCGACTTGCTGAATTTCATGCTCGGGAAGTGCTGGTCCGGCGATGGCTGGAGTATTGTTCTGATCAGTATGCTGGCCGGTCTTATTCCGGTGCTGACCCCGTTTATTACGCAGACGATTTTTGAACATATCATTCCGATTAACGACCGCCAGGGCCTGGTGATGGTGGTGCAGGTCATGCTGGTAGCCGCTTTTGCCACGGCCGGTGTTTCTTTTGCCCGGAGTGTCGCTTTTCTGCGGTTGAAAAGCCGGTCGCAGTTGGTTGCCGAGGCTGCTTTGTGGCTGCGGCTGCTGGCTTTGCCTGCCGGCTTTTTCCGGCGTTATGAGGCCGGCGATTTAGCTCAGCGCATGCATAGTGTCACGCAAATATTCACGCTGCTCTCCAATTCAACCGTGTCGGCCCTGTTCAATGCGCTTTTTTCCTTTTGGAGCCTGCTGGCCATGCTGTATTACAGTTGGAAGCTGACCTTTATGGCCGGGGCGGTGTGGATCGGTTATCTTGGTGTGGCTATTTTTCTCCAATGGCGCATGGTGGCGGCCAAGCGCCGGATGATGGAAGCAATGGGCGAAACGGCCGGTCAAGTGCTCCAGATCTTTAACGGCTTAAGCAAGTTCCGTATTCAGGGGGCGGAAGCCCAGGCGTTTTATTTATGGTCCCGGAAATTCGGCGAACAATGGAAATGGAACAGGGAGTTTCGCTGGAAGGCCAATTGGCTGGAACTCGTTAATACGCTGCAGCCGTTGCTGCTGACCATGCTGATTTTCTGGCTGACAATGGACTGGCTGGAACAAGGGGCCGGGACGCAGACACCGTTCATCACCTTGCCGCAATTTATGGCCTTCAATGCGGCACTGACCGGCTTTAGCGCCACCATAACGGGACTGATGGTATTGAGCGTGAATTTGCTTGAAATCGTGCCCCAGTTGGAACGGCTGCGTCCCATCCTGGAAGCTGAACCCGAAGTAACCGAGGATAAGGCCGAGGTCGGCGCGTTAAGCGGCAGGGTCGAAATCAGCAACGTGTCTTTTCGTTACGGTCCTGATCTGCCGCCGATATTACGTAATGTGTCCATGAATATTCGCCCGGGGCAATTTGCCGCCATTGTGGGGTCTTCCGGCAGCGGCAAATCTACCTTGCTGCGCCTCCTGCTGGGGTTTGAGAAACCGGAGACAGGGTCCATTTACTATGACGGACAGGAATTGGCGGAGGTGAATATTACCTCCGTACGGACACAAATGGGGGTAGTGCTGCAAAACGGGCAGTTGATGGCCGGTGATATCCTCACCAATATTATCGGCTCGCTGCCGCTGACCATTGATGACGCATGGGAAGCGGCGGAAATGGTGGGATTGGCTGAGGATATTCGCGCTATGCCCATGGGTATGCATACCCTGATCAGCGAGGGGGCTTCCAATATTTCCGGCGGACAGCGGCAACGGATTCTAATCGCCCGTTCCGTTGTCCACCGTCCGCGAATTATTGTGTTCGATGAGGCTACCAGCGCGCTCGACAACAAGACCCAGCGAATGGTGACCGAAAGCCTGGACCGGATGCACGCCACCCGCATCGTGGTGGCGCACCGGCTGAGCACGGTAATGAATGCCGATGTTATCTATGTATTGGATAAGGGCGAGATCGTGGAGAGCGGGACTTATGCCGAATTGATGGCGGAAAAAGGCTTATTTGCCACGCTGGCTTACCGGCAGATGGCGTAGCTGGAAGGCGCGAAGCTCAAATATGTAGACAAAAAGGAACTTCCCTGATGGAGTTCCTTTTTGGTTGCGGATTTATACTCCGCCGTTATAAAAACTAAAGTATGGTATGTCCGTGGTAGCTCAGGGCGGTACAGCGCCGCCGCAGTTCCGTGGCCTTGGCCCTTTCCCCTGCGGCCCGGTAACTTGCCAGCAGGGTTTGGGCTGCCGCCAGAAAGCTGTCCTCGTAGGCCAGCCTGGTACTTTCAGCCCACAGTGTCTCCATATCATCCAGATACCGGCCGGTATAACAGTCAACTACTTTTTGGGCAGTTGCGGGTTCGGGCCGTTGCCGGAATTCTTCCGTTGCCTGCCGGAACAGGTCGAGATCGCAGATGATTTCTTCCCTATTCAGGCGATATAAGCCGTTTTCATGCAAAACGGGATTTGCTGCTCCCAGGCTTTCGAAAGCTCGCCGGATTTCACCCCGGCGGGTGTGGAACAGGTTGACGGCATCAGCCTCGCTATTTTCCCATATGTCTCGGCAGACTTGCTCCCGGGTAACTCCCTTGCGGTGTTCCATTAAGTAGGCCAGAAGTTCCCGCGCCTTTTGCGTGCGGATTTTAACCCGGTTTTTCCTGTTGTGGGCGGGGGCGATATAGAAAGCGCCCAGAGTATGCATATAAACCCGTTCTATTGTATATCCGCCATAGGACAGCATTTCCTGAGTAAACTCGGGATTGATGCCGCAATCTGCGGCCAGCTTGAGGACCGGGGCGAAGAGGGGCTTGAAGCGGATGTAATAGCGGTGATCGTATTGCTGGGAAAGCGCCAAAAAGCGCTGGGTGTATTCTTTGGCTGTGACTATATTCCCTTCCCGCAGGTAAATCGCTGCCAGCCTTCCATAAGCGACAGTAGGGTAAGCATAGCTGCCGATGTCTTCACCAATCCGGATGGCTTCGTGGAGAAAGTGCTTGCATTGCTCGCTGTCCAGATGCAGTGTGTCCAAGGCATTGGCCATACGCCCATAGGCCATAATTTGGAAAAAGGGGGTTGTCCCTTTTAAGAGAGTAAGAATTTCGCTGATAATGTGACCGGCCTTTTCCGGCTGTGTCAGCAGTCCGGCGCAAAGCGCCCATATTTTTATGAATAGGTAATGATCGCGGGTGCTGCGGTTCAGAACGGCATATTCCTTCGCCAGGCTGAGATACCGGTCAATAATGGAGAAATCGAAGGGCAGGCCGCAGTAACATTTCAAAAGCTCTTCCGAATGGAGGATCTCCACACGAGAGAGGTAGTGGATACTATAATCTTCGTAAAGTTCCAGTTGTTTCAGACGCGTCAGTTCCGTGTCCAGCAAGGGCAGCACCTTTTCTTCCCGTCCGGTAACCTGATAAGCCTTGGCCGCATAGGCGCCTACGCTGTGGCGCAGCAGCCAGTCCCGTTCTTCCTGGGGGATGGAGAGGGATTTTTCATAAGCTTTCAGACAATTTTTGAAATCGCCACAGTAAAAATAAATGGCGGTTAAATAGCGTTCAAACCATGCCTTCACTCCGACCGCTCCCGTGCTCAGACATTGATCCATCATAGTCATGGTCAGTTCCATTGCCTCGGAGAGCCGGGAGGTCATGGTAAGATTGTAGATTTTTTCGATGACCACAGCATACCAATCCTGCATGGGGGCGTCCGGCGGCAACGGCAGCAGGGAGTCAAGGCAGCGGGTGCTTTCCTCGAACGAGACCTTGTTGCGCAGTACTCTGGCTATATGGGTCATAGCGTACCGGTAGAGGGTTTGATCATCGTCGCTTAAATGGGGGATTGCAGCGCGTAAATATTTTTCCGCCTGATGAAAATCTCCCAGATTAGATAAAATCATGCCTTTGGCCAGCATGACCCGGGGAGATAAATCGGCGGCGCGTTCTTCCAGAAAGTCAAGGTATTTTTTCAGGCTGCGGATGCGGTTCCGGGCAAACGGCAGGGCCAAGATGGCGCCGATGCAATTCTGAATCGCCCTGCCGTCCTCCAAAAGCAAGGCATACTCGGCGGCCTGAGCGTAATCTCCTTCTTCGTAAGAAAGAGCCAGGGCTCGCTTTAGGGTTTCCTTGTACAGTCCCTCGCTAATTTGCCGCAGAAAAGCCCGGAATAAGACGTGGTGGCGATAAGCCGAGGCAGAATGGCGTACTGTGAAGATGTTGTGCTGGACAAGGTTCTCCAATATTTCCCGGCTATTGCCAATGCCAAGGAGGGTATCGCAGAAGGCGGGCTCCAGCACAGGCAGACCGGAGGCGGCCTTCAAAAAAAACTGGACCTCTGCGGGCAACTGCAGGATGATCTCATTTAAGAGATAGCGGTAGAGGTCTTGTTCGGCGTAGAGTCTCGATACAGGAAGGGTCCGGCTGCCTTTTGCGGCCAGACGGTAGGATTGGAGGGCTAACGTCCAGCCTTCGGTGGCCTCGTAAATATCTTCATCAAAAAAACCTAAAAGATGCTCAGCCTCTTCCCGGCTGAAACATAAATCCTGTTTGTTAAATTCAGCCATTCCGCCAGTCAGCTTCAACGGGAGAAGCCCATCCCACGGGGCATGGCGGCTGGCTATGATCAGGGAGAGGGTGGAAGGGCAAGCCACTGCCCACGCAGTAAGCAAGGCGGTTATGGTATGGTTATGAATCACATGAACATCATCCATCAGGATCGACAATCTTCGCTGCCCGATTGCTTCCAACAGGGCGGGCAACAGGAGGGCTGTGAAGCGCTCGCTTAGGGCAAAAGGGATATAGTCTGCGGCGTAAAACTCAAAGCTTCCCAGCTTCTTCCGGATGGACGACTCCAGATGGCCCAGAAAATACGGTATATCACTGTCCCTGTCATCCAGGGAAAGCCAGACCACATCATTCCGGTTCTGGGCGTATTGCAGCATCAGGATGGTTTTTCCATATCCCGCCCCGGCATGAATATAGGTGAGTTTGCTGCCGGGAGGGCAAATATTCTCCACCAGGCGGGAACGGAAAATGATTCCGTCGCCTGGGGCTAAAAGCGGAAGGTCCTTCTTTTGCTTCAGGTAACCGCCTGATTTAACTCTGGCATCGTCCGGTTTGGTTGCTGTTTTAGGAATCAGCCACGTCCAGCCATGGCGCTCCGCACCTTTGATCCTGCCTTTCTGGCAGAGGGTGTGGACCCGGCGCTGAGAGATTCCCCACTTTGCTGCGGCTTCTTTGGGAGTGATATATTGCACCTTTATCCTCCTCCACGACCTGTGCGACCGTCTTCAATGCTAATTATTTTCTTTCATTATAAGCGAACTTTCGAACAATATCGAGCTGAACTTACAGAATGTGAGACAAATTTCCCCTTTTATGGCTTGCAAATGCATGAATGAGTCGAACCATAGGATAAATTGTCGAAAATGGTGGCTGGCGGCAGTTTTGGTGGTAGGCGGCTTTCTATAATCAATATAGTGCAGTAAGGTTCTTTCTGTGGCAAAGACAGAAGGACAAGCCGGTGTATTGGTCGGGAGGCGGGTTATGGATGACGACGGTCAGGCTGACGCAAATGGAGGAAGAGGCATGGAGTAAGTCGGATGATGAGCGGTTTTTTGGCGAAATCTACAGAGAGTACTTTCCACGGATATACAATTATGTCCTTTATCGCGTGAACAACCACCATGACGCAGATGATTTGAGCAATGAGATCTTCGTCAAAATTTTTACCAGCCTGAACCGCTATCAGGCGGAAAAGGCTTCCCTGCCGGTATGGATCTTCAGTATAGCCCGCAACTCGGTAATTGATCATTATCGACGAGGCCTGCAGCCAGCCACATCTTTAGATGTAATTTCCGACCTCTCCGATTCCCGGCCAGGGCCTGACGACACGGTGGCCTCCCGTGAGCTGTGGCAGCATTTGCGGGAAGCTTTGGCCTCTTTATCCCAACGGGAACGGGAAATTATTGCGCTTAAGTTCTGGAGCGGTTTTTCCAACAGGGAGATTGCCGGAGTTATCGGCATCAGCGAAAGCAATACGGGCGTTACCCTGTTCCGGGCCATGCGGCGGCTTCGCCTGATTTTGGAAAGCCAGGGGGTTGAATATTGATGACGGAACGGACTAAGGCCGAACTGTACCTGACCTATCTGGACCGGATCCTGGCCGGGGAAAAAGATATCGAGCCGGTAGAGGACGGCGAGATAGCCGAGCTCATCAGGCTGGCCCAAACCATGATTGCTGCAGATTTCAGCAGTAAAAGCAAAATCAGGGAGATATTGCGAAAACAACTTCTGGGCAGGCTGTCGCCGGAAGATAAAGCCATCCTGGCTGTTATGGCTAACGACGGCAGGAAAGAAGGAGAACTGCTGGAAGAGGAGCTGAACTTTGTAACCGCCGCAGGGCAGGGAGTGGGAAACATTTGCCCCCGCTGTGGGGCAAATATGGGCTGGGTGCAAAGGAAATGCCCGTTCTGCCGATAAGTAATCCCGGGGGTTATGCCTAGACTTGACTACGAATCAAAAGGTCGCAGGTTCGAATCCTGCCGGGGCCGCCGTATGTATTTAAAGGGTTTGCGAGGTTTCTCGTAAAGAGTCGAGGCTGATCGTTATTCAAAGCATCAAGTTGAAGAAGTTATTGCGACTATTGCGAGTTGGGAAAATCCCGCAAAAGTGAAGATGCTTGAAAGATATCACAGAGTTTTAATTGTATTGTATGGTATCATTCGGTAATTTGAGTTTAACATTTGAGTAAAAATTACTCACATTATATTAACGTGAGTAATTTTTACTTTTTTTTACCCGTATTATATTGATATAGGAAGTAATTACCCATATAATGGAATGGAAGGGGCGATACGATGCAAGATAGCATGTTAAAATGTTTACCGCCTGATATTGACCTTGAGACTAAAAAAGTTCTAAAACAGCTTGCCAGATCACATAGAGCACTGGCGGAGTTAAAAGGTTTTGCCGATACGATGCCGAATAAGAACATTTTGCTCAATGCAGTGACCACCAATGAGGCGAAGGATAGTTCCGAAATAGAAAATATCATAACCACTCACGACGAATTGTTTAAGGCTATGTCCCAAGCAAATTATCATAACCCCGCGGCCAAGGAAGTTGTAAACTATCGGACGGCTCTCTGGAAGGGGTATGAGCTCGTCAAAGCCAAAAAAATGATGACCACGAATATGATTGTTGAAATTCAACAAGACATTGAGAAAAATCGGGCCGGTATCAGAAAGTTACCGGGAACGGTTTTGCAAAACCAGACGACGGGTGAAGTGATTTATACACCACCCAGTAGTGAACAAGAAATTCTTGCCCTCATGTCAAACCTGGAAAGATATATAAATGATGATTATGATACGATTGACCCGCTGATAAAGTTGGCAGTAATTCATTACCAGTTTGAATCGATCCACCCGTTTTATGATGGGAATGGACGCACCGGAAGAATCATAAATGTTTTATACCTGGTTCTTAAAGAACTGTTAGATAGTCCCATTCTATATCTTAGTAAATACATCATACGCAACAAAAGCGCCTATTATCGGCTGCTACAGGAAGTGCGGACGAAAGAGGCTTGGGAGGAATGGGTTCTTTTTATCCTGGATGGCATTGAACAAACCGCCGAAGAGACATTGCTATTGGTGAAAAAAATTAATGCAGTGGTGGACAAGACTGCAGAAGACATAAAAAATACGCTGCCACGGGTTTATTCAAAAGAATTGGTGGAGCTGTTATTTTATGAGTTTTATACCAAAACCGCCTACATTGAAGCAGGTCTCGGCGTTTCGCGCAAGACAGCGGCCGGTTATTTGTCGGCTCTAGAAGAAACTGGCTTCCTTGTATCGCAGAAAATTGGCAAGGAGCGAATTTATCTCAACAAGCAATTATTTGAGGTGGTTCAGGCGGCAGGGGCCTAAAAGGTGCCTAGGCTGTGACGCCAAAGTTCAGGGATAATTCTATGGTTTGAGGTGACGTATGGAAGATTTATTATGCGATATGTGCGAGGAGCGCTGCGAGCATCCTGAGACAATATGCCGCGCGAAAGCCGAAATGCTGCCGGAAAATACGGTGCAGCAATTGGCGGAAACTTTCAAGGTCTTAGGCGATGGCACCCGGATTAAAATACTGCAGCTCTTAACCAAGCGGGAAATGTGCGTGTGCGATATTGCCGAGACGCTCTCCATGGGCCAGTCGGCCATTTCCCACCAGCTCCGGGTGCTGCGGGCCGCCAGGCTGGTCAAATTCCGGAAGGTCGGCAAGGAGGCCTGGTATTCGTTGGACGATGACCATGTGGTGGACCTGATGCGTCAGGGGCTGGAGCATATCAGCCACACCTAGTGGGTAAAACTTGTAAGTAACTCATTTCTAGAAACAACATAGAATATTACATAAGACGTTCCCGCACATCATGATAGGGAGGACTCATTTTGAAAAAGGTTTGGGATGAGCCAGAAATAGAGGAATGGCCAAATGAGTTTGAAGTACGGCAAATATGTGCACCCAATTGTATGCCAAACTGTTTGCCAAGCTGCAGGCCGCTTTGTTATCCTTCGTGCAGACCTAGAAAACCGCCTGCCTGCAATCCGGCTTTTACTAAGTACTATAACCCATATTAGAGTGCATTTCACCTGCAGTATTTCTGTTTCCACTCATGCCCCGGAAACGGTGAATCAATCCCAAATTCTTAGCCAATCAGCTCGAAGAAGATGAGTACCCCACTGATTGCTAAGAGTATGCCGGCAATGCGCTGTACCATATGCAGCCGGTATGAAAACTAATTGCCTCCGGAAAGCAATAGGGAAAATATAATAATCAACTCCTCTACACGCCTAAACAGGCAGAAGCGGCAGAGTTTTTTTCGACAAGATTCGGTTTTGACTTCGAGTTGATGCAAACCGTTTTTTTAATCATCGCATTTTTTCATGAACATGCCCTGGTAACCAGGACCGCTCTATTGACAGCAGGGAAAAGAACAGATATATTTTAAATGACTATATATTCAGGCGGTGTGTGATGAAAAAGTATGCCTGTGATTCCGATATGTGTGAACAGCTATGTGAACATCCTCAGACTATCTGTCTGGCGAAAAGCGAGATGATGCCGGAAAGGGAAGTGCAGCAAGTGACGGAAATTTTCCGGTTATTGGGTGATATAACCCGGTTTAAAATCCTGCAAGCGTTATCCAGCCGGGAGTTATGCGTCTGTGATATTGCAGCGGTGGTTGATATGGCGCAATCGGCTGTATCTCATCAGCTTCGTCTGCTGCGCGGGGCCCGCTTGGTAAAGTACCGCAAAGAAGGGACGCTGGCCTGGTATTCGCTTAATGATGATAATATTGCCGTCCTGCTGCAGCATGGGATCCATCATATCCAGCAAAATGAGAAGTAAATGACCGGATAAACAAGAGGACTGACCGCTATGCGGTCAGTCCTCTTGTTTATCTATCTAACGCAGCCTTTGCATAAGGCGCATTCCGTTTAGTGTCACCAGAATGGAGGACCCCATGTCGGCTAATACCGCCAGCCACAAGTCAACATAACCCCAAAAGGTAAAGATCACAAATACGATTTTGGTCAACAGAGAAAAGCCGATGTTTTGTTTGATAATCGCAACCGTTTTGCGGCTTAGGTTAATGACATAGGCCAGTTTGCCCAGATCATCGGCCATTAAAGCGATATCGGCCGTTTCCAGCGCCGTATCCGAGCCGGCCACGCCCATGGCTACGCCAACACTGGCGGCGGCCAGTGCCGGAGCGTCGTTGACGCCGTCCCCGACCATTACGACGGTGCCGTATTCCTTGGTCAGCTTTTGCACGGTAGTCACTTTGTCCTGGGGCAACAACTCGCTGTAGTAGGCGTCCAGATTCAGGGTCTTGGAAATAAAGGCGGCAACCCGGCTGTTGTCCCCGGACAGCATGGCGATGTGTTTCATGCCGGCCTGCCGCAGTTCCCGGATGGCGTCTTTACTGTTGTGCCGCAGTGTGTCCGCTACGGCGATCAATCCCCAAATGGACGTTTGGGAGCCGATGAGCATGACCGTCTTTCCTTGCTCTTCCAGGCTGATCATGACTTCTTTATGTTGCTTAAGGCTTAGGCCCAGTTCTTCAAATAACCGGGGGTTGCCGACATAGACCGTTTGCCCGTTGACATCGGCCTGCGCGCCGCGGCCCACCAGGGCCTTGAAATTGGTAGCCGGCGGCAGGGGAAGCTGCTTCGCTTTTTCCACAATTGCTACGGCCAACGGATGTTCGGACCATTTTTCCACGGCCGCCGCCAGGGTCAGCAGCTCGTGTTCCTTTTTTTCACCCAGTGGCAGCAGCTCGGTAACGACCGGACGGCCATAGGTAAGGGTGCCGGTCTTATCAAAGGCAATGGCCTGAATACCGCCCATTTGTTCCAAATGAGCGCCGCCTTTAATGAGTACGCCGTTGCGGGAGGCATTGCCAATCGCCGACACAATGGAAACCGGCGTGGAGATGACCAAGGCGCAGGGGCAGGAAATGACCAGCAGCACCAGGCCCTTATAAAACCAGGGGGCAAACGGCTGATTAAACAGCAGCCACGGCAGTACCATGATACCGGCAGCAACAAGTAGGACCGCCGGGGTATAGTACTTGGCGAAAACATCGACAAATTGCTGGGACGGCGCTTTCTGGGCCTGGGCCTCTTCCACCAGGTGCATAATTTTGGCCAATGTGGAGTCGGCGGCAATATGGGTAACCTCAATTTCCAAAGCGCCGTGCTCATTAACCGTTCCGGCATATACCGGGTCTCCGGCCGTCTTTTCCACCGGCAGTGATTCGCCGGTAATGGTGGCCTGGTTAACGGCCGACAGGCCGCTTTTCACAATGCCGTCCATAGCAATCCGCTCACCCGGTTTGACGATCATGGCATCGCCAGTCACGATTTCTTCCACCGGCAGCCGTTCCTCCACTCCATCGCGCCGTACCAGCGCCTCGGGCGGGGCCAGCTCCATCAGCGCCCGGATGGATTGACGGGTTTTATCCATGGTGTAGGTTTGCAGGGTATTGCCGAAGGAGAATAAAAAGGCAACGGCGGCGCCTTCGCTCCACTCGCCGATGGCCGCGGCGCCAATTACGGCCACGGTCATGAGAAAGTTCATGTCAAAGGTAAGGGAGCGCAGGCCGTACAGTCCGCTTTTGGCGGCGCTGTAACCGCCGATCACGGCGGCGGCAACATACAGGGGAATGAGAACGGTGTTGCCGTAGTTCAGCCACTCCAGCACCGTGGCCAACCCCAGAATAACGCCGGATACAATCATCGCCTGGGTCCGCCGGTTGGACCACCACGCGGCTTTGGCCTCCGGCCGGCGCGGGCCTGCCGTCAGGCGTTCGGCCTGATAACCGGCCTGTTTAACCGCCTGCAGAATGTCGGCAACCGGGGCAGCATGCTCGACCGTCATTTTGCCGGCGGCAAAATTCACCTGGGCTGACGCTACGCCCGCCAGGGCGGCAATGCGTTTTTCCAGCTTGGCGGCACAGTCGCCGCAGTCCAGACCAGCAACCTGAAAGACCGATTGCTGGGTGCCGGAAGGCCCTCCCGCTGCGGGCATGAGCGCGGCCTGATAGCCAAAGCCGCCAACTGCCTTGGCAATTTGTGCCGGCTGGAGCTTAGATTGATCATAGGTGACTTTCAGCTTAGCGGTGGCAAAATTAACGTTGGCATCCATGACACCGGTTAGTTTACTGATCCTCTTTTCCAGTTTGGCGGCACAGTCGGCACAGTCCAGGCCATCGACGGTAAAAGTGCTGGTCAGGGTGTTAGCCCTAGACGGTGTTGTTTGCGCGCTTGCCGGGTGAACCGTGTCAGCGCAGCAGTCGCAGGTGGCAGGCGCCGGAGTGGCGACTGCATCCGCACCGGTGCAACAATCGCAAGCCGGCTCAGCCACCGGCCGGACTGGCGGCTCTTCTGAACAACAACTGCAACCCGGTTCAGCAGCGGCTGCAGGGATTGACGGCGGGCAGCAGCCGCAAGTCGCTGCCGGTTTCGGTTTGGTGGATGGTTCGGACGCTGGTGAACAGCAGCCGCTCTGGCAGGCTGTTTTCTTGGGCGGTTTATTTCCTGATAGTTTTTTAAAGGACATTTGCTTTCACTCCTATCTGTGTTTGCTATGGGCAATCGTCTGCACCAGTAACGAGCTTACATGATTGTCATCCAGGCAATACCAAGCCAGTTTTTCCCTCACGGCGATATTTGACCAGACGCGCATTGCGCGACTTGCTGCGCTTCCTGGTCCGGGAGCGCTTCTTTTTTTGGCGGCGGCAACAACATCCTGATGTTCACAAGATTGCGCGCACAAGTTGTCTTGATACTCTATAGCCAGCATAAGCAGCCTTCTCTGCTTTGATATAGTATATATGAATACATACTCATATGTATAATATATGAGGGTTCGATAAAAAAGTCAAGGGAAAAATAGAATAGGAGTGGGTTTGCTACTGGCATGCGCTGGACCGGGATGACCGGTCCAGCGTCCGGTACTGCGTCAACCACGGCTTGCTGCTGTCGGTCTTCTGGATGGTGGCTAGCAAGCTTTTGATGGTTACATATAGTCATTTATTTTCTTGACAGCCATGGCAGTAAGGAGTATATTGTATGTATGAAAAAGTATTCATATATATTATATATTAGCAATGTGCCTTCGAGTCCTGCAAAGGAAAGCAGCGTGAAAACGAGAGAGACTAATACCTGCCAGTGCCCGCAAGTAATTAGGGGCGGTACTGGTTTCGGGGTGCTTCAGGCAAGAAATTTTTTTAATCTACGCAATGAGAATGATTACTATTCTCTAAAAGAAGACTTAATTTGTTCCTGGAAGCAGGACGGTGAAAGGAGGTGAAAATATGCGTAAATGGTTGCTGCTTTTGCTGGTGCCGCTATTATTCGCCTTTAGTACCAATACTGCCCTGGCAGCCAAGACCTGGGGGCATGTGGTCAGCGATATGGAGAAGGCCTTAAATCAGTCACTGACCGTGTATAAACAGGGAGATGCCGAGAAAGCCAGGGAATTGGTGAACGATGCCTACTTCGGCGTGTTTGAAAAAGACGGCATGGAACGGGCAGTCATGTCCAATATTTCCGGCAAACGGGCCAGTATCGAGGAATATAAAATCAGCACAATTCGCAAGTTGATGTCCAACCAGGCCCCGGTGGCCCAAGTGGAAAAGGAAGTCAAGGATTTGGTTGTCATGTTGCGTGAGGATGCGGCTCAACTGGATGGCAAACAGCAGAATCCGACGGAGACATTCGTAGCGTCCTTACTGATTCTGGTGCGCGAAGGGTTTGAGGCTATTCTGGTTATTGGCGCAATTATTGCCTATTTGATCAAATCCGGTAACGCCGCCAAAACCCGTATTGTCTACTATAGCTCCCTGGCAGCGATTCTGGCCAGTTTTGCAACCGCCGTCGCGTTTCAGCAACTGTTCAGCATTAGTGGTGCCAATCAGGAAATACTGGAAGGTGCGACCATGCTGCTGGCAGTAGTGGTGCTATTTTCCGTCAGCCACTGGATGGTGGGCAAGGCAGAAACGCGAGCCTGGCAAAACTATATTGAGGGCAAGGTGCAGGAGTCCTTGAGCAGTGGTAATACCTGGTCTCTGGGGGCGGCCGCATTTCTGGCGGTCTACCGGGAAGGGGCGGAAACGGTACTTTTTTATCAGGCATTGTTTGCTGATGCCGACGGTCAGCAGGGCATGATCTGGGGCGGCTTTGCTGTAGGCTGCGTGGCGCTGGTGGTCATTTTTGCTTTTATTCGCTTCGGCAGCGTGCGAATTCCGTTGAAGCCGTTCTTTTTGGGCACCAGTGTGCTCATGTACCTTTTGTCTATCAGCTTTGCCGGCGGTGGCGTAAAAGAATTGCAGGAGGCCGGTGTAGTGGGCGTAACGCCGGTACCGGGCGTGGGAACCATCGACTTATTGGGCATTTATCCCACTTGGGAGACGCTGGTGCCCCAGTTTGTCTTGATGCTGCTGGCAATCGGCGGGGTACTATATCAACGGCGCAAAAACAAAAGCCAGCTTTCGACCGGAATTTGACCTTGGCGGTAGGGAAAGCTGATTGATGCTATTGTGTACTTATACTGGATAATGCTACAAACAATAAGGTGGAAGAGAAAAGGGAGGGTATATAGGTGAAGAAGAAAATGTATTTTGTCCTAATGATTGTACTGGTTAGTGCTTTGGTAGTATTTGCGTCCGGTTGCGGCAGCAGCCAGACCACGAAACCGAGTGAAGCGCCAAAAACGGAGACCAACACCGATGCCAAGACTGATAAAGCGGCCGCGCCGCATGAAGCTAAGGGATTTGAGGAGTTCCCGATTGGCGAGGAACAGGAGATGGAGGGGCTGAAGGTTGCTGCCGTGTACTTCCAGCCGGTGCAAATGGAGCCTGCCGGCATGAGCCTGCCGCCCGATAAAGCCGACTTGCATCTGGAAGCCGATATTTCCGCGACCGCGGACAACAAAACCGGTTTCGGTGTAGGGGACTGGGTGCCGAATTTGACGGTAAAATACAAACTGAAAAAATTGGATAACGGGCAAGTCATGGAAGGCAATTTCATGCCGATGAATGCTACGGACGGGCCCCACTATGGCGCTAATGTAAAAATGCTGGGTGCCGGCAAATATGAAGTGGTGTTTATTATCGAAAGTCCGGAAAAACAGGGCTTCATGCTACATACCGACAAGGAAACCGGGGTGCCGGGCCGGTTCTGGACCAAACCACTGGAAGTCAAATGGGAATTTGATTTCATTCCAAGAAAATGGGGCGTGTAATCGCATTCCTGAAAAAGGGTAGAAAAACAAGTGGTCCGGGAATCCGTTCCCGGACCTTTTCCCCCATTGTGGGGATTAAGTCAAAAGGGGGTAGCGTATGCTTCAATACTTGATACCGGTGCTGCAAAATCTGGCAGCAATCTGTATTCCCCTGGCTTTGCTCTTCGCGCTGACCGGCCAGCGACCAGGGGAAAGGGTGACGAAATGGTTTTGGCGGGGCGTAGTGTTTGGCAGCGCAGGCGCACTGGCTGTGGTGCTGATGGAATGGTATACGGTATGGATTAATCGTGAATTATACGAACTGGGGATACAAGGAGTGGCGCTGATCGGCGAAGTATTGTTGCTGCTCTACGGCTGGCTGGGCTATTGGCGGAGGAAGTTGTATGCGGGTGGCTGGCTGCCAAGGGGTGTTGCATTTCTCGTGCCCGTGGCACTGCTTTTTTACCGGGGACCGGATGTATTGTTGGTGCCGGCCAATGGGTTGGTGATGGCCACCACCTGGGCCAGCAGCGAACTGTGGCTGCAAATCGCCGGTTGTTTGTTGGGCATGGGCCTGGCGGTACTGGCGGCGGTGGCTGTACTGAGGGTAGCCTTCCCCTTGCCGCCCGTCACGGTGCTTGGTGTGGCTACGGGTAGCTTTTTGACGGTGATGGCCCAACAGACGGTCAGTGTGGTGCAAGTAATGCTGGTCCGCGGACTGGTGCCGATGAAGCAGTGGTTGTTGGCGGTCATGGTGCCGCTGATTAATGGTCTGGATTGGTTTTTTTATGCGCTGTTGGTCAGCACTTTGGTATTAGCAGTGGCGCTATTGCTCCGGCGGTCAGGGGCAGTGGACCCGGACCTCAATCCGGCCAAGCAGCGCAAAATCCGTGCCACCGAACGCAATCGGCGGCGCTGGGGGGCGGTGGCTGGTACAAACTTGCTGTGTATTTTGCTGTTGACCAGCGTGGGCAAGGCCTATGTGGATCAGAAGGTGGAATTGTCGCCGGCTGTGCCGGTGACGGCCGAGCAGGATGAAGTCCGGGTGCCTCTGACAACAGCGGGTGACGGTCATCTGCACCGTTTTGTCTACACGGCGTCCAATGGAAAGCCGGTTCGGTTTATCATCATTAAGAAAAGTGGTTCGGCCTACGGGGTTGGATTGGACGCCTGTGATATTTGCGGACCGACCGGGTATTACGAACGCGAAGGCCAGGTGGTGTGCAAGCTGTGCGATGTAGTGATGAATACGGCGACCATCGGGTTTACGGGCGGTTGCAATCCGGTGCCGCTGGCCCATAAGGTGGACGGGGGAACCCTGGTTGTACCGGTGACGGCCCTGGAAAAGGAAAAAGAACGATTTTAGCGGGGAGGAAGGACTATGTTTTGGCGGATGCTGCAAGGCGCGCTGGCCAGACAACAGCGGCGGCTGTTCATGGTAGCGCTGACCATTGCGCTGGGGGTTTCCCTGACGACAGCCATGCTTAACGTGATGCTGGATGTTGGCGATAAGGTCAACCGGGAGCTCAAAGCGTACGGGGCCAATATCACGGTTACGCCCCGTGCGGCGTCGGTGGTGAAAGATCTGTACGGCGTGGAGACGACCGAAGGAAGCGGTCAGTACCTGCAAGAAGCCGATTTGGGCAAAATTAAGACGATCTTTTGGGCGAACAACATTGTGACTTTTGCGCCCAGTCTGGTCACTGATGCCGTGGGCCCGGACGGACAAACCATCCCGGTCGTGGGCACCTGGTTTGACCACGAGCTCCCGTTGCCGACCGGTGATACGGCCGCTACGGGCATTAAGGCATTGAAATCCTGGTGGGATGTTCAGGGAAGCTGGATTACGGATACTGATAATCAAGGTGCAATGATGGGAAGTCTGTTGGCCGCAAAACTCGGGTTGCGGCCGGGGGATATAGTCACCCTTCGGCTGGCGGGCGGGCAGCAGGCCGAGAATTTCACGATAACCGGGGTGTTTAATAGTGGCGGAGCCGAGGATGAACAGATTTTTGTGCCTCTCCGCAAGGTGCAACAGGCGTTGCATTTGGACGGGAAAATCGGCAAAGTGGAGGTAAGCGCCATCACTACCCCGGAAAACGAGCTGGCCCGCAAGGCGGCTCAGGACCCGAAAAGCCTATCGCTTAAGGAATGGGAAACCTGGTATTGCACCGCTTATGTCAGCTCTATTTCATATCAAATCGAGGAAGTGGTAAATGGAGCTCGCGCCAAACCGGTGCGGCAGGTAGCGGAATCAGAAGGGGCAATCTTGCAGAAGACACAGTTGTTGATGCTGCTGATTACCGTTCTCAGTCTGGCTGGGTCGGCATTGGGCATTTCCAATCTATTAAGCGCCAGTGTTATGGAACGCAGTAAGGAAATCGGGCTGCTGAAGGCGTTGGGGGCGACTGACGGCGCGGTGGCACTCTTAGTGCTGGTGGAAACGTTGCTGGCCGGGGCTGGTGGCGGGCTTTTCGGCTATTTTGCCGGTTTGGGTTTTGCCCAGATTATCGGCTGGAGCGTGTTTGGGTCCGCTGTGGCGGCCAAAGGCATGGTCATCCCTTTGGTCATGATATTGGTCGCGCTGGTGACGCTGGCGGGCAGCCTGCCGGCCATGCGGATGCTACTTACGCTACGGCCGGCTGAAGTACTTCATGGCAGGTGATAGAATAGTATGACAAAATACTCTTTATACGGAAAAATGGTGTTATATGCCTTGTTGCGCCGCCGGTCGCGCATGCTTGTCGCTTTGCTGGCGGTAGCGATTGGTGCAACCGTGCTGTCAGGACTGGTGACGCTGTATTACGATGTGCCCCGGCAAATGGGCCGGGAATTTCGCTCCTACGGTGCCAATCTCTTATTGTTGCCGGCGGGGGACAATCAAATCTTGCGGGAACAGGCCGTGCAGCAGGCGGTGGGTTCGCTGCCGCAGGGGAAAGTGATTGGCTTAGCCCCGTATTTGTATGACCGGGTAAAAGTCAATGCCCAGCCGGTCCTGGCAGCGGGCACGGATTTTGCCGCCGTGCAAAAAGTCAGCCCCTACTGGCAGCTTGCAGGCCAGTGGCCGGCACCCGGCTCCGGTGGGGTAGTCGTCGGCGCAGAGGTGGCGGAACGGCTGCGCCTGGAACCAGGCCAGACGGTGGCAGTGGCGGTGCCGGGGTCTGATGAAGAGAAAAAGCTGCCGGTGGCGGGTATTGTCCACACCGGGGGCAATGAAGAGGACTTTATTTTTATGGAACTGCCCTTGCTGCAGCAGTGGCTGAGCAAACCCGGCCAGGTTAGTGTGGCCCAGGTGAGCGTGCAAGCTGGCGAAACCGAATTGACGGCCTGGTTGCAGCAAGTGACCGATGCAGTGCCTGGCATCATGCCGCGGCTGGTCAAACAACTGACCCAGTCGGAGGGGCTGGTGCTGGGTAAATTGCAGGCGCTGGTGTATCTGGTTACGCTGATTGTCCTGTTGTTAACCCTGATCTGTGTGGCTACCACCATGATGGCGGTAGTGACCGAGCGGCGTAAGGAAATCGGACTGAAAAAGGCGCTGGGGGCGGAGAACCGCAGCATTGTCCTGGAGTTTCTGGGGGAAGGAATCGCGCTCGGCGGGCTGGGCGGTCTGTTGGGCACCGGCTGCGGCTTCTTTTTTGCGCAGACCGTCAGTATCCAGGTTTTTGCCCGGTCCATATCTTTTCAACCGCTCGTAGCGCTGGCCGCTTTTATAGTGGCGGTAGCGGTGGCTGGCCTGGCCTGTCTCATTCCGGTCAGGATGGCGACCCATGTGGAACCGGCGATTGTGCTCCGGGGCGAGTAAGGGAGGACTATGATGAATATATTGGAATTACGCGGTATTACCATGGATTACGGGACGGTCAAGGCCCTGGACAACATTCACTTGACGGTCAAGCAGGGCGAATGGCTGGCGATTATGGGCCCGTCCGGCTCGGGGAAGACTACGCTGATGAATATTATTGGTTGTATGGATAAACCTTCCAACGGGGCGGTCGTTTTAGACGGGGTGGACTTGTCCACTTTACCTGCCAAAGGCTTGACTGCCATTCGCCGGGATAAAATTGGACTGGTGTTTCAGCAGTTTCATCTGGTGCCGTATTTGACCGCTTTGGAAAATATAATGGTGGCGCAATACTATCACAGTATGCCGGACGAAGCCGAGGCCCTGGCGGCTTTAGAGCGGGTGGGTCTTAAAGAACGGGCCCGGCATTTGCCGAGCCAGCTTTCCGGCGGCGAACAGCAGCGGGTATGCATTGCCCGGGCGCTTATCAACTATCCGGCGCTTATCCTGGCCGACGAACCGACCGGCAATCTCGACGAAGCCAACCAGAATCTGGTGTTGGGCATTTTCCGGGAGCTGCACCGGGAAGGACATACGATTATTACCGTGACCCATGACCCGGCAGTGGCAGAGCGGGCGGAACGGTGCATCGTGCTGGGGCATGGCCGGATTGCCGATCAGCGGCAAAACGGCTGCCGGACAGGGGAGGTGGCCTGCACATGCGCAAATGGCTAGCCGGTTTAGCGGCGTGTATTTTGACGGTCGGTCTGTTGGCCGGCTGCGGCGGAGTTAAGGAAACGGGGCCAGCGGCAAAAAACTATACAGATGGCACCTATATGGCCCGGAGCAGCCCCGATGAACGGGGCGCAGTGGGTGAAATCACGCTGGTCATCGAAAAAGGACGGATCGTCAAGGCTGATTACAGAGGAATTAAAAAAGACGGCACAATCAAGGATGAAGATTACGGTAAAACCAACGGTAAAATTGAAAATCAGGAATTTTACAAAAAAGCACAACACGCGTTGAAAGCTTCGGCGGCCTATCCGGCCAAGCTGGTGGAGACGCAAAACGTGAAGGCTATTGACGCGGTATCAGGGGCCACCGTTTCGTATCAGCAGTTTAGCGAAGCAGTGAAAAAGGCGCTCAACCAGGCTGCGCCGGTGGACGCCAAGTCCAGTGCCAGTATTTCTTTAAAGCGATGGGCTTTGGATACGTTGAAAAAAATATTTCAGTAGGCTGACGCAGGTGCCGGCACCGATGGCGTTGCGGCGGCCGGACAAGGAAAGGGTATGATGAGCAAGGGTACGCACCAGCCGATGCGGTTAGGTCTGACTTTTCCTTACGGCTGGATATGCCAAATGCTGTTGGCATATTCGGTAATGGTGCGGTCGCTGGAAAACCGGCCGGAGCGGGCAATGTTCGCGGCCGCCGCCTGCCAGCGGGCGGGGTTGTCGCGGAACAGGCGGTCAATCCTGGCCTGCGCTTCCAGGTAGGCGGCGAAGTCCTGCAGTTCGAGAAAGGCGCCGCCCGGGTGCAGCAAGTAGTCGTACAGCGGCCGGAATTCGTCGCCAAAGACGGGCAGGCTGCCGTCAATGAGTTGATTTACACAATTTCTCACCCGTTCGTCCTGGTTATAGATGGTTAAGGGTTGCATTGGGTGAACAATCCCCGGTTCAATACTACTTGGAAAACAAGCTCCAAGGAGCTGTTTTATATCAAACTACACGGAAAGGAGCTTAACTTATCTTTTTTGTTTCCGTGTCTTGACATTGGGGGGCACTACAAAGAGACAATAAAAATAATGAAAGCAATTAATTCACTATTAGATGATAGAGTGAAATTATCAGAAGGTTTTGGATATTGCTCGTAGAGAGTCATTCTGCACTTTAGAAGTTGATTAAGTCGAACGAGTGGATAACGGCATTATTCTCTTGCGACTTACACCAACGATGACTTGTTAGTCATCTTCATCAATCAACCATAGAATAGCTAGTACACATACAGCGGTAACTGTATACCACAATGCTGATAAACAATCGAAATATTGAAACATGGCGGACACCTCTTTCAAGAACTTGATTATTATCGCATATTATATCTAAATTGCATTCGCCGCTGTCAACGGACCTTAAATATGGAAAAAAGGTTGCCGCGGTTTAGTTGAATCAAGATTATTTAACAACCAATAATGATCCCGGATAAAGCCAAAATGCCAAGTTGTACAACAAAACCCATAGGACTATTCGTCAGAACCAGTCCGACGGCAACGCCGATAATGCCAAGTGGCGCTGTAAGCAGCGTCAGAATCATTTTGGGTAGGCTTTACAGTTGCATCATTAAGAGGTTTGATAATGGGAATGTAATAAAGAGACAGCGTATGTAGCAAGAGTCAAGGTATAATAGTCAGTACCGAAATTTCATTTTTGGTACTGATAGTCGGAAGGGGTACTTTAAAATCGCGTGCCTGCGCGATTTTAAAATACCAACATATAGGATATGCTACACTAGGCTTTTCTTGGTAGCAATCCATTGACAATAATATCTGACATAGCGGCTAGGGCATCCGGGGCGGTCATGTTGCTTGCAGAGAGAAAATGGTAAGAGAATAAATCATTTGTAGTGCTGACAATAAGTTGACGGAGTACTTTTGTATTGATGGGCCGGATCGCATTATTTTCGATACCTTGAACAATAAGGAATAAAAATCGCTCTTGTCGTTCTTCTTTAAATTTTTCTACTATCCGAAATTCTTTGGGATAATAGAGCTGGAGGTCATCCTGCAGTCGATAATTGTTGATAGGGCCAAATACCGTTGGTGCTACTTTGAGTAAAGTGGGTATTTTTTCGGCAAAAGTTAATTCAGAATTATTGTAGATTGCTTCTTCCTGTTCTTGAATATCTTGAATTACTGTAATTAAGATATTTTGAACCAGTTCGCTTTTAGAGGAAAAGTGTTCGTATAAAGATGTTTTACTGACATTCAGCCGTTTGGCAAGATCACTCATTGTAAACTTGACGCCACGAACATTCATTTCCTCAAATGCCGCCATTAGAATACGGTTACGCAAAAATTTCACCTCGATTTCCTGGTACCGATTTGACAAAGTTAGTACAGGCATTCTGGCGTTATATTATTCCATTTTTCTTCATATGTCAATAATAAATTTACTGACTTTTATGCCGCTGATGCAGGTAAAGTGGCGGTGAAGGATCCGAAGGCCGGGCTGACATTGGCTGAGATGCAGGCTGTAAATGACTGCTATCATAGCCAAGAATGTATTTTCCAATTATATCAGACGAATATGATAACTATATGTCATATTCGTCTGATATAATAGAGGCCGGTTGCGATAGTAAGCCAGGCAGGAAGCGCATCGGCGGTCAAAGGACATCCGCAGCTTGTTAGACAGCGGCTTTGCCGGTCAGAGAAGTGCTTTTCCTGATGCGGTGGCGGACTTTCCCTTACGGATGGATATGCCAAATGCCGTTGGCATATTCGGTAATGGTGCGGTCGCTGGAGAACCGGCCGGAACGGGCAATGTTCGTGGCCGCCGCCTGCCAGCGGGCGGGGTTGTCGTGGAACAGGCGGTCAATCCTGGTCTGCGCTTCCAGGTAGGCGGCGAAGTCCTGCAGTTCGAGAAAGG
Source organism: Methylomusa anaerophila (assembly GCF_003966895.1). Taxonomy (NCBI): domain Bacteria; kingdom Bacillati; phylum Bacillota; class Negativicutes; order Selenomonadales; family Sporomusaceae; genus Methylomusa; species Methylomusa anaerophila. The sequence goes on from NZ_AP018449.1 coordinate 1,497,514, forward strand.
CGCCGCCCGGATGCAGCAAATAGTCGTACAGCGGCCGGAATTCGTCGCCAAAGACGGGCAGGCTGCCGTCAATGAGTTGATTTACACAATTTCTCACCCGTTCGTCCTGGTTATAGATGGTTAAGGGATTGCAGCGGCCCGTTTGATAGCAGGCCGCCGTCTCCCCGGCGGTGAGGCCGAAGATGACAATGTTCTCATCGCCTACGGCTTCCCGGATTTCCACATTGGCGCCGTCCAGGGTGCCGACCGTTATCGCGCCGTTCATCATGAATTTCATATTGCCGGTGCCGGAGGCTTCCTTGCCGGCGGTGGAAATCTGCTCGCTGATATCGGCGGCGGGAATAATCCGTTCGGCCAACGACACATTGTAGTTTTCCAGAAATATCACTTTGAGCTTATCCTGAATGGCGGTATCGTTGTTGATTTGTTTGGACAGGGTAACGATCAGCTGGATTATTTTTTTGGCCAGGTAGTAACCGGGCGCCGCTTTGCCGGCAAAGATAAAGGTGCGGGGCAGAATGTCCAGACCGGGATTGGCCTTTAACCGCTGGTAGAGTTCCATAATCCGCAGCGCGTTTAGGAGCTGGCGTTTGTAGGCGTGGATGCGTTTGACCTGTACGTCGAACAGGGAATGAGGGTCAAGGGCCAGACGGTACTTGTTAAAAATATAGTTGGCCAGGGCTTCTTTCCGCTCCTGTTTCACAGCCGCCAGTTTTTGCTGGAAGGCGGTGTCCGCGGCAAAGGGCAGCAGCTTTTCCAAATCATTGGGCCGTTGCAGCCAGCCGGGACCGATGGTATCGGTGATTAATCCGGCCAGGCCGGGATTGGCGGAAAGCAGCCAGCGGCGGTGGGTAATACCATTGGTTTTGTTGTTGAATTTCTGCGGTGTATGCTGATAAAACCGGCTAAAAAGATCGCTTTGGAGGATTTGGCTGTGCAGTTCGGCTACGCCGTTGACGCTGTGACTGCCGACGATGGCCAGATGAGCCATCTTGACAAAGCAGTCGCCAATGACGGCCATGGCGGCAATGCGGCCCCAGTCGCCGGGGTAGCGCTGCCACAATTGGGCGCAGAAGCGTTCGTTGATTTCATGGATGATTTCATAGATGCGGGGCAGCAGGCTTTGGATCTGGCCAACAGGCCATTTTTCCAAAGCTTCCGGCAAGACGGTGTGGTTGGTGTAGGAAATGGTATGGGTTGTGATGTCCCAGGCCTTGTCCCAGCCCAGGCCTTCTTCGTCCATGAGAATGCGCATCAGTTCGGGAATGGCCAAAGCCGGATGGGTGTCGTTAATATGGATGGCGATCTGGTCGGCCAGGTGCGACAGATCAGGGCCCTGCTTGCGCTTGATATGGCGGACAATGCTTTGCAGCCCGGCCGAAACCAGAAAATACTCCTGCACGAGGCGTAGCTGGCGGCCCTCCTCATAACGGTCGTCAGGATACAGAATTTGCGAAATGGATTCCACCCAGCTTTTATATTCCAGCAGTTTGCGGTAATCATCAGGACCGAAGCTGGAATAATTCACGTTGAATCCGTCCCGCACCTCGGCGCTCCATAAGCGCAGGGTATTGACGGTCCGGTTGTCAAAGCCGATGACCGGGATATCATAAGGGACGGCCTTGACACCCCCCAGCGGCGGACCGAATTTTACCAAAACGGCTTTGCCGGCTTTGCGGTATTCCCAGATATTCAGCTCCTTCAGCCAAGTATCCGGTTTTTCCACCTGCATGCCGTCGACAATGGCCTGTTCAAACAGGCCGTAGGTATAGCGGATGCCGCAGCCGTGGCCAGGCAGACCGAGGGAAGCCAGGGAATCGAGAAAGCAGGCGGCCAACCGTCCCAGCCCGCCGTTGCCGAGGCCGGCGTCCTGTTCGGCGTTCGTCAGTTCGGTATAGTCGATGCCAAGCTCGGCAAGGGCTTCCCGCCAGACTTCCCGGATGTCGAGATTGCGTAAATTGGTGTCCAGCAGGCGTCCCGGTAAAAATTCAATGGAGAAATAGTACACTTGTTTTTGCCTTTGATTGTCATAGCGGCGGGTGGTATCCACCCAGCTCTGGCCGATGTAATCGCGGACCAGACTGGCCAGCGCGGCGTATTTGTCCGCAGCCGAGGCTTCCTCCAAGCTCGCTCCTGTCAGCGTTAACAACCGTTTCGGCAGGGCCGTTTTGCACTCATCTTTGGTTAACAATTCACTCGCCTCCCTTAATAAATAAACACTCAAATTCTTTTTTCCCTTGTTCCTTATGACTGCAGGCGGCGGTAGACGGCCAGATAGCCGTCCACCGAACGCCGCCAGCTGTGATCGGACTTCATCGCGTTTTTGACTAGGCTGTGCCAGGTTTCCCTGTGATGATAAAGGATGACGGCCTGCCGCAGGGCCGCTAAGAATTCCCTGGAATTGGCGCTGTCAAAAACAAAGCCGGTGCCGGCGCCGGTCGCTTCATTAAAGGGAATGACCGTATCTTTCAGGCCGCCGGTGGCGCGGACCAGGGGCACGCTGCCATACCGCATGGCTACTAACTGGCTGGTGCCGCACGGTTCCGATAAGGACGGCTGGAGATAGAGGTCGCTGCCGGCATAAATCCGGTGGGCCATACCTTCATCAAAGTAGGTTTGGACGTACAGCCGGTCGGGGTACTGGTGAGCGATTGCCCGGAGCAGCGTTTCATAGCGTTCCTCGCCAGTGCTCATGATGACCCATTGCGCGTTATAATCCATCATAACGGGAAGGGATTCCAGCAGAATATCCAGACCTTTGGCCGGAACCAGGCGGGATACCATGCTCATGAGGGGAATGTCCGGCTGGACCGGCAGGCCGGACAATTCTTGCAGCTTCGTTTTATTCTGCTGTTTGTGTTGCACGGACTGCCAGGTGTAGGGCGTGTCAATCAGCGGATCGCCGCCGGGGTTGTAGGTGTCATAATCAATGCCGTTTACGATGCCGGTCAGGTCGGCCTGCCGCTCTCTGAGGATGCCGTCCAGGCCCCGGCCGCCTTCGGGGGTGGTGATTTCCCAGGCATAGCTGGGACTGACGGTCGTCAGGGCGTCGGCAAAGACAATGCCGGCCTTCAAATAACTAACGGTGCCGTAGAACTCCAGTCGGTCGCTGGTGAAGTAGTAAGTGTTATCCAGTTCCAGCAGATCGGTCAACACGGAGCGGTCAAAGCAGCCCTGGTACTCGATGTTGTGGATGGTTAGCACCGTTTTCAGCCGGGAATAGGAGGCCAGACCGGCGTAACCGGCCTTCAGCAGCAGCGGCAGGATGGCGGTGTGCCAGTCGTGGCAATGCAAAATGTGCGGCGCAAAGTCAAGATGGGGCAGCGCTTCCAGGACCGCCCGGCAAAAGTAGGCGAACCGTTCGGCGTCATCCGGCCAGCCATAGAGCCCCTGACGGTTAAAATAGTAGTCGTTGTCCACGAAATAAAAGATCACGCCGTCGTATTCAAGGCGCCAGAGGCGGCAGGGCTGTTTGCGCCAGCCAAGTTTGACGTCAAAGCTTGAGAGCGGCGTCATTGCCTGCGCTAAAGACGGCGGGATGGCGCTGAACTTAGGAAGAATGACCCGCGCTTCCACGCCCTGCCGCCTGAGTTCCCGGGGCAACGAACCAATTACATCGCCCATACCGCCGGACTTGACAAAGGGAAAGCTTTCTGTCGCCAGGAAGAGAACCGGTTTCATTGGAATCACCTGCGCTTTCTTTTTATTTTTATATACGAAATATATGGATTTTTTAGTAATCATGTATCAAAAAAACATACTGTCAGCATGTCAATGCAGTGGGCAAGTTTCAGCCTGGAATTGCATATCCTTAGCAGGGATGCAGGTGCTATGGAAATTCAAAATGCCATGCCACATGATCTTGACATAATCTACAGGCAGATTGGCTTTAAAATCACCGCTTTCGATACCGGCCTCAAGAATGAGGTGCATGCACCGGAAAGACCGCTCAAGATAGTTTTGAATGATGGGCTGACCATAGTCTGTGGGATGGATCAATTCGCTGAACAACAATTGCGACAACAGCGGCGGCTGCCAAAAGTTGTTTGGGGGTATTATGTTGTTCTAACAAGACAACGCCACCTTTATTCTTGGTATAGGTAATAGATAGGCTAATCCATAGTGACCGGGGCTTCTACAGGGCTGTTTGCGGGTTGATCCGGCTGGGCTTTATACCAGGCTGCATACATGGTGGGAAAAACCAGCAGGGTCAGAAGCGTTGCCACAATCAGGCCGGCGGCAATTGCCACAGCCATTGGTCCCCAGAAAACACTGAAAACCAATGGGATCATAGCCAGCACTGCGGCTGCCGCCGTCAGCATGATGGGGCGGAAACGGTGAATTGTCGCGTTGATAATGGCGTTCCAGGTAGAGTCGCCGGCTTTTAACTGCAAATCAATTTGATCAATTAAAATCACTGAGTTACGGATAATGATGCCGGACAAAGCCAAAATGCCCAGTTGCACCACAAATCCCATGGCTTTTCCGGTTAATAATAATCCGGTGCTGACACCGATCAGGCCAAGGGGAGCGGTTAAAAGGGTAAGGATCATTTTGGGAATACTTTGCAGTTGCAGCATCAGGAGCGTGATGATGATTAAAATCATAACCGGTACGAGACCAAGTAATGCTTTTGAACTATTGGCACTGTTTTCCGTCGGTCCGCCGATGTCGATGCTGTAGCCGGGCGGCAGGCTGGCGCGTAAATCCTGAAGGGCAGCATATGTCTGAGTAGTTGCATCATTACCGGTAATGCCGGGAGCCGCATTGGCCTGTACGGTAATCGTCGGTTTTAAGTTGCGCCGCCAGATGAGCCCCTCTTCCGCATCATAGCTAATCTTGGCAATTTGGTCAAGCGGTACAAATTTGCCGTTGCCGATATGAATATTCATGTTTTGTATATTGGCAAGATTGTTCCGGTCGGCAGGAGAAATGCGAAACACCATGTCCACGGTTTTGTCCTTTTCCCGGAATTGGGCAATTGGGGTTCCCGAAAGCTGGGCCTGCAGGGAGTTAGCCAGTGTCTGGGTATTCAGACCGAGCAAGCGGGCCTTATCCTGATCGATGGTCAGATGCATGACTTTGTTTTTCTCATTCCAATCCAGATTAATATTCAGGAGATCCGGATTGGCGACCATGGTGCTACGTACTGTTTCGGCAATTTCGCGAACCTTTTCATGGTCATAACCGCTGACCCTGAGCATGACGGGATAGGCGCTGGGGGGACCCGTTTGCAGGATTTTAATATTTCCCAGTACATTGTCAAAGTCTGTTTTAAGCAACTGATCGATTTTGCCGGCCAGCGCGATGCGGGTATCTATGTCCTTGGCGACAATGACAAACTCGGCAAAGTTGCTTTTATTGAAGGCGGGATCAAAAGGCAGGACAAAACGGGGAGCGCCTTTTCCCACATAGTAGCTGTAGTTGACAATCGTGGGATCGTCCTTAAGGCGGCCGGCAAAATCTTTGGCGACCGCTTCCGTTGCCTTCAGGGAAGAGCCTTCCGGGAGGGTAAGATCAACAATGAGCTCCGGGCGGGTTGAGGGCGGAAAGAACTCCTTCTTAACCAGTCCCAATAATGGTATGGAGGCAACAAAGCAAACCGCTGTTACCCCGAGTACGATTGTCCGGTGCTGCAGGCACCAGACCAGCAGTCTTTTGAATTTGCGATAAAATTTTGTATCGTAGATATTGATATTATGGTCGTGTTCGTTGCCGGCCGGCTTGACTTTGACTAAAGCATAACCGAATAACGGGGTTACTGTTGCGGCTACAATCCAGGATATGAGCAAGGCCAGTGTGACCACGGCAAAAATACTTCCGGTCATTTCCGATGCATTGCCTTTGGAAAAACCGACAGGAATGAAGCCCGCGCAAGTGATTAATGTGCCGGTGAGCATGGGAAAAGCAGTTACCGTATAGGCATAACTGGCAGCGCGAAACCGGTCCCAGCCCAGCTCCAGTTTGACGACCATCATTTCGATAGCGATCATCGCATCATCCACCAGTAATCCCAGGGCGATGATAAGGGCTCCCAATGAAATTTTCTGCAGGTCGACACCCAGGATTTCCATGCCCACGAAAACGGCGGCAATCACCAGCGGGATGGCAAGAGCAACCACCAGGCCGGAACGCACCCCCAGGCTGATAAAGCTGACGATTAACACAATGATAATGGCTTCCGCCAGCGATTCGATAAATTCGTTAATCGAACTTTCCACCACTTTCGGTTGATTCGCCACCTGATGAATTTCCAGGCCAAAAGGCAGCTCCGTTTGAATTTGCTGGATGGCTGAGTCCAAATGTTTGCCAAGGGTTAGAATGTTGCCGCCTTTTTCCATGGATAGCTGCAAGCCGATAGCCGGATGACCGTTGTAGTAAAAGGCTGGGTCTTCCGGCTGGGCATAGCTGCGGATAACTTTGGCAATGTCCCCCAAACGGAAGGTACGGTCGTTGCTCCGGATGGGCAGGTTGCGAATGGCGTCCGGATCTTCAAACATACCGCTGACCCGCAGGTACACATTATCGGTTGCCGTTTCCAGCATGCCGGCAGCGGCCATGGCATTTTGGGCCTGAATGGTGGAAGTGATGAGGCCGGGGTCAATGCCCAGCTGCGACAGTTTGCTGTTTTCCATTTCGATATAAATTTTCTCGGTTTGCACACCGATCAGATCGACTTTTCTTACATTCGGCACTCCCAGGAGAATGCGGCGGATTTTTTCCCCTTTTTCCCGCATTTCTTCAAAAGAATAGCCATCACCGGTCAAGGCGTAAATGCAGCCGAATACATCGTCAAAACGGTCATTGAAAAAAGGGCCGGCCACCCCGTCCGGCAAGGTGCCTTTTATGTCGTTAACCATATTGCGGACTTCCAGCCAGGTTGGCCGGACGTCTTTGGCGGGAATACTTTCTTTTAAGGTAACATAGATGAGGGACTGCCCCGGGCGGGAGTAGCTTTTGATATAGTCGAGTCCGGGTGTGTCCTGCAGCTTTTTTTCGATTTTATCGGTGACTTGTTCTTCTACCTGCCGTGCCGTGGCCCCGGGCCACGAAACGCTGACGATCATTTGCTTGATGATGAAGTCAGGATCTTCCATGCGCCCCAGGTTTTGATAAGAAAAAAAACCGGCGATTATCGTGACTGCAATAAAAAAGTACATGAGCTGTTTATGATTCAGAGCCCATTCGCTAAGATTCATTTTCTCATTGAACTTCATCGCTTTTCACCGGTTACAGTAACCTTTTGCCCTTCCCGCAGTTTGTGTACGCCGGCTGTCACAATGATGTCGCCGGGCTGGAGGCCCTCGCTGACTTCGATTTTGTCATCCATAAAGGAGCCTGTTTTGATCGGCTGTAAGTGCACCGTATTATCGGCAACGAGCCATACGGACGGAGTTTGCCCGTTCTGGAAGACTGCCGTAAGCGGAATATAGAAAGAGACGCTGTCCGGCGTACTTTTTGCCACAGCCACCGATGCCGTCATGCCCAGTTTCATTGCCGGCGGCGGCTCAAGCAGGCTGATGCGTACTTTGTAAGTACGGGATATTTTATCAGCCATAGGGGCAATTTCCCGGATGCTGCCGTCCACAGAAACGTCCGGCAGGGCCCAAAAGGTTATTTTGATTTGTGTTGCCTGGCGTAACTCATTGAGACGGTTTTCGGGAACGTTGATTTCAACTTCCCGTTCGCCGTCGCGAACGACGGTAACAACCGTTTGTCCGGCGCTTACCACCTGTCCGGCTTCCACGCTGATTGCCGAAACCACACCGGCGGCATCGGCATAGAGCTGGCTGTAATCCACTTGATTTGCTGTCTGAGCATACTGCGCCGAAGCCTGTTGAACAGCGGCGGCAGCAGAGTCGTACGCCGTTACGTATTGGTCATACTGAGCCCGGCTGATGGCCCCTTGTTCATATAATTGACGGTACCGTTCCAGATTGCTCGCCGCCAGGCGCAACTGGGACTGGGTGGAATAGACCTGGGCGGAAGAACTGCTGGCTGCCTGGGTCAGGTCTTTGGGGTCAATGACCATGAGTACATCGCCGGGGTTTACAGGACTGCCCAGATCAACGTTGCGTTTGATAATTTTGCCGTTTACCTGAAAGGCCAGCTGGCTTTCATACCGGCCCCGCACTTCCCCGGCGTAGGAATAGAATTTGGATGTACTGTCGGGCTCGATGACAGCAACGCGGACCTGAGGTGCGTCCTGGACAACGGGCTGGGGGCGGGCGGCATGTTGCCACAGCATTCCGGCTGCGGCTGATAAGATGATTATAACTGCGGCTATGTAATATAGTTTTTTGGTGCTGGGTTTTCGCATGATCTCTCTCCTTTTTTGTAAAAGTTATTTATAGTAACGCATTAAATTTTAGCGTGCAGAGGCTTCAGGCAAACTAATAGCGTTGTATCGGTGTTGTATGGTAGCAGAAAGTTTTTAAATGCGGGGTTATTTATATAACTTTGGGACAATGAAAAAAATTGTAAAATTAAAACGCTTGTTTTAATCTGGGTAAAAAAAGAAAAAAGAGACTTATACGTCGGCAATCAGAAGTCCCTGCAGCAGATAATCGCTGATATGGGCAATATAGTAATCGTATTTGTCATCCCGGTTGGGAAGTAGGTTACCGGAAAAGTTCGGGTTAAGGAAGGCAAGCTGGATCATGCCGTAGATGGCCAGGGCAACGCAGCCGGGATCGGTATCCGGACGAAAATATCCCTGGGAAACTCCTTCCTGGATGATAGACTGCAGGAAAAATTGCAGTCGTTCGATGGGTTCTTTGATGGCTTCAAAGCAGCAGGTGGGGTTATTTATTTCATTGAAAATAAGCTTAAGGGTATAAGGCGAGCGTTGGTGCACGGCGGCAATCGCCTGAATGGCACGCTTTAACTTTTGTACAGGGGAGTCCTGCATGCTGCCTATAGAAGCGGCCAGTGCCAGGTTTCTTGCAAATTGTTTCTTTAATATGGCGGTATACAGTCCTTCTTTGCCGTTAAAATAGTAGGAAAGCGCGCCGACATTGCCGATATTTGCAGCGTCAAGCAACTCGCGGACGGAGACGCCGGCAAAGCCCTTGTCGGCGAAAAGCGGAATGGCGGCTTCCATGATCCGGTCAGCTGTATCAAGTCCGGTAAGATATTTATGCTTCAAAATTGTGGTCCTCCGATGAAGAAGTCAAATTAAAACATTCGTTTTAATTGTTTAGCTTTATTATAAGCCCGGCTGCCGTTTTTGTCCAGATGAAATAACTAAATGCAGGGAAATAATAGACCATAATCTCAATAAGCAATTAAAGCAATTATTTGAAGCGGTTCAGGCGGCGGGGACCTAAATGCATTAAATGATACGGTGTTTTGTCAGATATGGTGTATAATAATGCTGGTGATAAAGCGGAGGAATATGAATTTTATTCCGTATATTATTTGGGAAGGTGGCGGTGAAGTCGGCGGAATTATTGAAAAACATCTATACCGAAAATTTCTTGTTGGGCTTTGGCAAGAAGGTCCTGGCTGTTTATGGCATTTTTGATACTGCGGCATTTATTGCTTCTGTTATGAATGAAACCTGGGAGGAGCTTCCCCTTAAAGCACGGACGCGGCGAATTTCCGAAAGGCTGGGGACTTTTTTGCCAAGCCGTTACGAAACCGCACTGGACATTTTATTGGCAATTGCCGATACCTGTGTAGGTTTTCCCTATCTGTTCTTTCCGGATTTTGTGGCCGTATACGGCCGGGCGGAAAAGCATTGGGAACTTTCCATGACCGCGCTGGAGAACTTTACCCAGAAATCATCCTCGGAATTTGCTATTAGGCCGTTTATCCTATCCAATCCGGAACGGGCAATGGGCCAAATGACCCTATGGGCGGAGCATCCGAATGAGCATATCCGGCGGTTGGCCAGCGAGGGATGCCGGCCCCGGCTTCCCTGGGGAGAAGCGCTGCCTATGTTTAAGAAGAATCCTGAACCGGTATTGTCCATTTTAGAACTTTTAAAAGCAGATCCCTCGCTGTATGTGCGCAAAAGTGTTGCCAACAACCTCAACGATATTGCCAAAGATAATCCTTCGCTTGTACTGGAAACGGTACGTCGCTGGATAGGTAAAAACCCCGGCACGGACTGGATTATACGGCAGGGTTGCCGCACATTGATCCGCAGAGCAAATCCCGAAGCTATGAAACTATTCGGTTACACGAGTCCAACAGATGAATTCCGGTTTATCACTCGCGCTTCCTTATCGGCACAACCCGTTGTGCTAACACTGGGCGAAAGCTGTGAGCTTCAATACAGCCTGGAAATACGGGAGGGCGAACCGGTGCATATTCGTATTGAATATGGGATCGATTTCATTAAGGCAAGGGGACAGACATCGCGTAAATCATTCCTGTTGTCTGATAAAACAGTAGCCGGCGGTAGCAATATTGCCGGGACACGGACTCATAACTGGTCGGATATGACAACTCGCCGGCATTATCCCGGGAACCATCGGATTGTGCTTTTAGTCAACGGGCAAGAAGTCGCTTATACAGTACTGAAACTCAAAATCCCACAAGTATTAGATTGAACCAATCTTAATTATCGGGATACCCCTTAAAAAGAATAAAGGGTTTGTAAATAATCTTAGGAACAAAGTGAAGAAATATCCCTAATGGGCAAAATCTATACACAAGGAGAGAAAAAATGATTACGAATACGCAAATGCTTAAATTTAAGGATAGGAGTAGTGAAACTATCGCCAAGGCGCGGGATGTGCTGCTTAGTATGCAGGGAAAAATTGAATTTTTGCGGGATTTGAAAGTGGAAGCCAATATACGCCAGGGGGCATCGTCCTATGACCTCCTGATGAGCGCCCAATATGATTCACTGGAAGATTTAGAGGCTTATATTATTCATCCCGTTCATGTCGAAGTCGCCAAATACATCGCAAGTGTACTGGAAAGCAGCGCTGTCGTATGTTACGAATCTTAATTTCTCCTCTTCACTTTGATTCCTTTTTGATTGTGCAGTGAACCGCCGGCGTAATTCAATACCGGCGCTCGCAAAGTAAATGCAAATGTTTCCCAGTCAACGGCGCCCACCGTCTGATCGCTGTGTAAAGCGCCATCAGAAAATCCGCCATCTCCGTACTGGTATGGTAGTGGCCAAAACTCTTGTCATAATCATATTCCGGTACATCGTTGGCAACTTTGCCAAACTCTGTCTGTGTAGCGGCCGGAGCCAGTACCTTAGCCTTTAGTTCGGCTCGTTCCGCCTTTAACCCATGCGCCAGCCCTTCGGTGAAGGCGCTTACGTAGAATTTGGCGGCACAATAAGTAATGACGTTGGGTACTATTACATAGCCGCCCCGGGAGGAAATATTAATCAGCATTTCCTAATCCCGCATTATTAATCCAGGTCTCAATTGAATATTGTTCCAACTCCTGATAAAGCCGATGGGCATTGGCTGGAATTATAAAAGAAAGTATATGTTAGGACGAGCAAGACAGCCTTATTAACGTTTCAATGCTTGGTGCAATCAATATATTGACAAAGATTACAAGGTACGCATATAATTGTGTTACCAGTATTACAAGTAACCGGTATTACATTTAAAAAGAGAGGATCTATGATCTGGAATACCTTTATCTATCAAATGCCGCGCGAGCCGCAAAAAAACAGGATGGCTGTCTGGCGGAAGCTCAAGTCAATAGGGGCGTTGAATGTTCTCCAGTCCATCTGGGTGCTGCCCCGGAACGATCAATCGGCGGAGGAGTTCAAAGCACTGGTGGAATATGTTAAGGCTAATGGCGGGTCGGCTGTCTTTTGTACTACCGATATCCCAAGCGAGGAAGATAATCAAAAATACATTGCAAATTTCAACCGGGAAAGAGAGACGGATTATCGGGAACTATTAAGCAAATGCCGTGATTTTTTCGAGGAGATGGAACGGGAAACCCAGGCGGAGAACTTTATCTTTGCCGAGTTGGAAGAGAATGAACAGGAACTGGAAAAACTGAATAACTGGTTGAAAAAAATTGAGAAAAAAGATTTTTTTCATTGCGAGTTCAAACAGACGATTATCGAGGCGCTGGCAAAGTGCTCGGTATTGCTCAATGAATTTAGCGACAAGGTGTACGAAAGGGATGGTGATGCCGGTAATGGCTGAACCCAAATTAATGAATGCCGCTGACAAAAAGAAACTGGCGGTGCAGTTTATCCTGCTGTTTGGTGTCGTAAGCGCCCTCGGCGATATTACGTATGAAGGAGCGCGCAGCATTTATGGACCCTATCTGGGTTTTTTAGGCGCAAGCGCCGCCGTAATCGGGCTGATCACGGGGATTGGAGAATTTCTCGGTTATTTTTTACGGCTGGTATCCGGTTATTTTGTTGACCGGACAGGCCAATACTGGTTGATTACCATCTTAGGTTACGGCATGCTGATTGCCGTCCCGCTGCTGGCGATAGCCGGGAATTGGCAAGTCGCCGTTATCTTTATTATGCTGGAGAGAATCGGCAAAGCCATACGCAGTCCGGCCAAAGATGCGCTGCTTTCCTATGCGACCAAACGGATCGGAACCGGCTTAGGTTTTGGCATTCACGAAGCGTTAGACCAAACGGGCGCAGTCATTGGGCCGTTGCTATTTGCGGCAGGCCTGGCCATTAACGGGAATTATACTACCGGATTTCATATCATGTGGATTCCGGCTATCCTGACGGTGGCTGTCGTGGTGGCAACCAGGCTAAAAGTCCCCAATCCGGCCATGCTGGAAGAAGATGTGGTCCATAAGCCGGCAGAACAGCCGGCGGATAAAAAGCTTTCCAAGGCGTTCTGGCTGTATGCGGTATTTACGTTTTTAAGCGTCCTGGGGTTTGCCAACTTTCAACTGATATCGTATCACTGGCAGGTCAAAGAAGTGGTTGCTGCAGCCGCGATTCCCACTTTATACGCAGTGGCCATGGCTGTGGATGCGGTGGGAGCCCTGATTATCGGCAAGACCTACGACAAAAAGGGAATGATTTCACTCATTGCCATTCCTGTATTGACCGTGGCTATCCCGTTTTTAGGCTTTTCCGATAGTTATGTGCTGGTGGTGGCAGCGGCGGTTCTCTGGGGTGTTGTCATGAGTATTCACGAAACGATTATGCGGGCAGCTATTGCCGACATGACTCCCATCGGTAACCGGGGTTTTGCTTACGGCATATTTAACATGCTCTACGGTACAGCCTGGTTTGTCGGCAGTGCAGCCATGGGATTGTTGTACGATATGTCGGTTCATTATATTTTTAGTTTTGTGGCAGTCATCGAGATCATTGCGATCTTTGTATTTTTATTGCTTCGAAGTAACCTGAAACATCCCGCGTAAAGACAAAGGCTTAGCTCTCAGGTCTGCTGTTCCCAAACCTTACCTTTTACTGTTTTTTGTAACCGTTACAGTGGTTCCGGTGCCGGGAATACTGGTGAGCCTGAGGTCGGCGCCGATGGATTGGATATCCTGTTCTAATATTTTATAACCGAAAGATTTCTTTTGGCGGAGATTTTCCGCCGCCACAAATCCTTTCCCGTTGTCGGCGATCGTCAGTGTAAAGGCTTCGTCATTTTCACTTAAGCTGACATTCACCTGCGTTGCGGCGGCATGCTTGCGGATGTTGAATAATAATTCCTGGAAGATATGGAACAGTTTTTTGCGTTCATAGGGGGTAAAAGAAATTTCGTTGTCACAAGCGAGAGCTAGATTGACTTTGGTGCCGGTTTGCGTTTCATACTGGCGCAAATGATCCTGCATGGCGGCGATGAGATCGATATTCTCATCCGCTGCCACGGTTTGCAAGGCAAAAATATGTTGCCTTAGTTCGGTATCGGCAAAACGAATGGCTTCCCGCAAATCGTTGATTGCCGCCCAGGGCTCCTGGCGATTTTTACAGGCCGTTTCAATTTCCATTATTTTCACATTCATAAAAAATAAGGACTGGGCGATACTGTCATGTAAATTGCGGGCAATCCGGTACCGCTCCTGCAATACCGCCGTCTCTTGCTTTTCCTGCTGCAGCTTGCCGTACAGGTTTTCCATCAAAGCGAAAATGCCGTGAGAAAACACAATAAAAATTACGCCAGTCAATGCCGCTACTAAAACATTGCCCCAATCCATCGAAATAACATCCAGGAATTCGTGCCTGGCGAATTCAAACAGGCCGATGCAGATGGCCGGTACGATGGCCGCGATCCATTTCATTCTAGTAATATTCATGCCAAACCTCCCGCCGGGAAAGCCTATTGTAGTCTGACTGTAATCATAAATATTTAATTTGTCAATAGGAGCAATTGGCATATCGAGCGGCAAATATTTTTTATAGATAAAAAAGCAGGATATCAATTCAGTTCGGCCAGGCCGCCTTCGCGTAAGGTGATCGTGTGCGTTGCAGTTAAATTGAGTTGCTGCCATTTCAATTTTTCGCCACAACAGGTAATCCCCCAGATATCCCATTGCGAAATGCCGGCGTCATAATTGGGGAAGACAATCCGCACACTTTGGCCGGTTAATAATGCCTGCCCTTTTAAGGCGTTTGGTCCCGGCGCAGTACTGTTTGCGGGCGTAACAGATAATTCATTAATGTCAGAATCACTGGCGTTTACAATGGTGATCTCCTGGCTGGCGGCAAAAGTGGCCGCGGAGAAGTCTGTCAGGATAAAAACGATGAGCAATACGGTAAAGCAATATGTTTTCATTTGCTAATCCTCCATATAGTTGATGTTTGGTTTTAATATCCAATATCCATCAAAATTAACTCCTGGTATAATGAAATTCCGGTGTGGAACAAACACATAAAGAATGGCCGCACGGCCATTCTTTATGCATTGTTCGCGTCTGTCAGGTCTGTTAATTCTGTTTGTTAATGATGTTTTAATGATGTTAATGATGTTTTAATGATGTTAATGATGCTTTTTATGATCAGCTCCCCCCATCGGGCAGCCGCCTGACCCTTCGCTGCTTTTCACCAGCCAGCCGTCTATGCCATGCAAGCGTAAAACAAAGACGGCATACGCCCCGTCCACAGTAGAGTCGCCAACGACCAATACGCGCTTGTCCCTGGGCAAGTCCTTTAGATGATCATGTAAATCAGTGAGCGGCACATTCAAGGCCTCTTTGACCGGCGATTTTTGGAAACTTTCTGCCGCGCGCACATCCAGCAGGAGATCATTGGCCGTTTGGCTTTCCGGGCTGACAATAAAAGAATGATTGCCAGGCACCGATTTTAACAGCTGGTCAATTTTGGCGTGAATCGACGCAGTGCCGTCATGTCCGCCGGCGGCATGACCGGCGGCGGGTTCTTCCTGAGCGTAAGCCGGAATTAATGTGAAAGTCAAAAGCAGTGTTAGTACCAGCAGGAAACGGGTTTTCATTGCAAAACCTCCTTATTTTGTGGGAATTACTGCATTTGCCGATAAAGAACAGCAGCCTCCTTTCTTAGTGAAATATAAAATATAAAATCATTCCTGACTTTTTTAGCGCCGGGTTACTTGGGCCCCGTGCCGGGAAAGCAATAAAGGCTACAAAGGTCGTATGACCCTTGTAGCCTTTAGCCGTTGCTAATCAACTATACGTTATTTATATTAAAACCATATCTTTGTAATGTCTACTATCCTGAAGTACTATTGAGACTGTCCAAAAGTACTATTTTAGGCTTTGGCAGCCGGTAATTCCCGGGATGAAGGAGCGGATCGCAAATGGACATATTGACAAGGGGAGGAGATAAGCAACTATTTTTAGTACTTACAGGTGACAGAATGGTACTTTAGGATAGTATTTCAGCACAAAGTAAAAGGATATAATTAATAGTACGGATAGGATAACTGAATATGGGCTGATTAGTAAAACTGAAGGCCAGGATTGTTCTTAGGGACACCTGGCCTTTATTGCTTTTCAGGCCGCGATTCTCTTTTGTCAGCGAAAAGAATTGATGATAAGGATGATGATTTGATGAAAAAAGTACGGTCCCTGGTTGTTTCTTCCCTATTGCTAATCTCCGCCAACACTCAGCCGGCTTTGGCGGCGGAAGAGGAAAAAGCAGCATTTACGCTGGATGAGGTTGTTGTTACCGCGCCGGCGGTCAGTGACCCATTGACGGTGGAAACCGACCCCAGGTCGCCCCGGCAGCCGGTTCCGGCTGCTGACGGCGGCGGCTATCTGAAAAGTATTCCCGGGTTTTCCGTGGTCCGGCAGGGAGGGACCGGTGGTGATCCGGTTTTCCGGGGACTGGGAGGAACGCGCCTTAATGTTTTATTGGATGGCACTTATCAGTTTGGCGCCTGCCCCGGCCGGATGGACCCAACCACCTCTTATGTTTTTCCCGAAACGTACAGCAAAATTACCGTTTTAAAAGGGCCGGAGACGGTAAAATACGGTGGCGGCAATGTCGCCGGGACGGTATTGTTTGAACGGGAGACGGAACGGTTTGACCAGCCGGGCGTCCGGGTCAACAGCAGCGTACTTTTCGGCAGTAAGGGCCGCGATGATGAATTACTGGACGTTACCGCCGGTGATGCCAAAGGCTATGTGCGAATTATCAAAACCAGGTCACATGCCGATGACTATACGGACGGCAGCGGCAATAAGGTTCATTCGTTCTATACCCGCCAGAGCCTGACCGGCATTTTCGGCTGGACGCCTGACGCCAATACCCTGTATGAATTTACGGCCGATACCAGTGACGCCGAAGCGGCTTACGGCGGTAGATCCATGGACGGCCCCCAGTTCGACCGCAATGATTACAGCTTTAAATTCAGCAAGCAAAATCTGTCGCCGGTGATTAGCAATTTAGAATTCAAAGCATATCACAACTATGTCGATCATGTGATGGACAACTATTCGCTGCGGCCGGCCGGGATGACGCCTATGGCCATGGAAGTCGACCGGACGACAAACGGCGCGCGTTTAGCGGCTGATTTAATTTTAGGCAAATCCACCACGGCAACCATAGGACTGGATTATCAAAAAAATGAGCATGCCAGCCGCATGGCCATGGCGATGACGGGAACTCCGGTTTACAGTACCGGCATGGTCCGCGATCTAACCTTCACCAATTATGGAGTATTCAGCGAATTTAAACATCAATTAAATAACAACAGCCGGTTGCTGGCCGGACTCAGGATCGACAGCCTGGACGTAAAGAATGAAAAAACAGCGGCGGAAGATCATAACCGGACCTACGGCGCTTTCCTGCGGTATGAATATAATCATCCCAATGCACCCGTTACCTCTTATATTGGCATTGGTCATGCCCAAAGGCCGGCCGATTATTGGGAGCGGCGGACCAATTTTTACCTGAGCCCGGAGAAGAACACCCAGCTTGACACCGGGCTCATCTACCGTTCCGGCAAACTGAATACCAGCCTGGCGGTGTTTTATGCCGATATTAATGACTTTATCCTATTCAAAAATGCCAATAGCTCGGCAAAGACAGCGGAGAATGTGGATGCCTCACTGTATGGCGGCGAAATCGATGTGGCCTACTCGCTGAATAAGAACTGGACGGCCACGGCTTCCCTGGCCTATGTACACGGCAATAATGATTCGGATCATAAACCATTGGCCCAAATTCCCCCCCTGGAAGGAACGCTGGGCCTCAAATACAATCATGAGAAGGTGGAAGCCGGCTTGCTGTGGCGCGGCGTTCAGGCGCAAACCCGTTATGATTTAAACAGCGGCAGCGAAATTGGCTACGATTTGGGCGCAAGCGGCGGCTTCGGCATTCTTTCGGCCAATGTGGCCTATAAAGCCGGTAAAGAGGTTACGGTCGCAGCCGGTGTGGATAATATTTTTGACAAAAATTACGCCGAATTTATTAGCCGGTCGGGGGCCTCTATCCCGGCGCTGGGCATCGCTTCTTCCTTCAGAGTGAACGAACCTGGCCGTACCATCTGGGTAAAAGCAAGCTATAAGTATTAATTCATTCCCTCATTCCAGGAACGGGCAGTAATGCAAGATAAATCGGTAAATATATTCTTAAATTATTGGAAACTTTTTTGACACTTAAGTCCGAAATCGAGACTTTTTTTCTAATTTATGTTATGATTATATTAAATTTTGTAAAATTTAATAGGAGGTGGGAAGTTGTCGGTTATGCCTTTTTTCCGCAAAATAAGGCATACGGATAAAAGTGTCAATATATTGGAGCCTAAAAAAAATAGATCAGACGCTCAACTCCAAAAATGCCTGAACTGCGAAAATTTATGCCTTCATTGCATAAAAGATTTGTGTGGCCTGACCGGTAAGCCTGAGGCCAGCAGCTACCGCTTGCTTTATGTCACAGATGGCAATATACAACTGCGTCTGCCAATTCACAACGTGGCTCGACGTCTTACTAAAGGTGAATTGATTCTGATCCCGGATCAACTCACTTTTGCCGTGGAAAGCGAGAATAACTGTGCTGCCAGTTTCTTAGTGAAGAATGTAAGTACGGTTCCTGATAAATCAGTTTCGTCCAAAAAACTCCGATTCAAATGTTCATATAAGCGAAGTTGCGCATCCTAGGTGGAATGAATCATAACCGGGGCGGCCCTAAATAATGGGTCCGCCCCGTCAGTTTAATATTTAGCCTGGTTAGAAGACGGCAATGAGGGAACCAAGCTAAAATAAAGTGAGCAGACTTAGTAAGCCAAAAGCAGCAATGATCATCCCGGATAACCAATTAATCCATTTTACCCATGCCTGGTTCAAGCGAGCTCGCAGCATCGCCGTTGTTCCGCTTAAGATCAACCACCAGATGGATGACCCGGAAAATACACCGGCGACCAGCAAAACAGAGAGACTGAGGTCTTGCCTGGGGCTGCCCAGGCCTAAACCGGCAAATATGGCTGCAAATACCATGATGGTCAAGGGATTGGTCAGGGTAAGAAAAAAGGCGGATGTATACGAGCGAAGTATGCAGGTGCTGTCGGAATTGTCTATCACCGGCGCCGGCTTAGATATAAAAGTGGTGAATCCTAAGTAAAGTAAAAGCAGGCCGCCGGTAAGACGTAACAATTCCTGATGATCGAACAGGAATGTGGAAACAACCGTAAGGCTGAAAGCGGCGATGCAGCCGTAGAGTGCATCTGCCGTCGCCGTTCCCAGGCCCGAGATGAAGCCGGTGGTCATTCCGTTTAATAAGGTTCTGCGGATACAAAGTAACCCCATAGGACCTACCGGGGCGGCAATGGAGAAGCCAAGGATCAGACCTTTGATAAAAATATGCAATTCCATTTTTTCACCCTTTGTCAGTTGGTAGCGGGAGAATGGGAGTTTCCTTAATTGTAGAGAGAATGATGGTTGTCCGCGTTTTTGCTCCTGGGAAAATTTTGATTTCGTTGCTGATGATTCTTTCCAGATCGTGGGTACCGGTGCAACGTACCTTTAAAATATAATCTTCCTGGCCGGCGACATGGTGGCATTCCTGGATTTCCGGCATGATGCCGATTCTAGCCAGAAACGCGTCCTTGTGTTCGCATCGCTCCAGTGTAACGGCTATTAGCGCCAACAGTCCATATCCCACGGATTCCGGGTCAATTATGGCAGTAAATCCCTTAATGATTCCCTTTTCTTCCAGTTTGCGAACCCGTTCGGCAGCGGCAGGGGCGGATAAGTCTAACAGGGTGCCTAATTCCGCCCATGTTGTCCGGCCATAATTCATCAGATGGCCAACAAGCTTCAAATCGATTGAATTTAGCATAAAAATAATTCCTTTCGTAACTTTACAGGCTTATTATACAAATATTTAGCAGCTAATACAACCTATGCAGCAAAAGAAATAAAATAAACGAAAAAAATAAAGGCTGGCTCTTGACGTTTGAATGAATTTAAGATAGAATTAAATTGGAAAATTGAAATTTTCACCCTGAAGGGGAGTAGCTTGCAAAGGTTAGTGTCAACATACACCGGGGTTCACACCCTTGGCACTGCCGTTGGCCCAGGCTTAGCCAATAAGCGAGACCTTTGGTATGGATAATACGTTCGTACCTAGGTCTTATTTTTGTCTAAATTACCTGTCTAAATTCTCTGATCCCAATAATAATAATGAAGAATTTATCCAGTTACTTACTCATATTGATAATATAAATGATAATATAGAGAATATAAATGATAATATAAATACCGTAAATAACGTAAGGAGGTCGTATTATACCGGTGTAGAAAGTAATATAAGTGGACAAACCAGGAAGATCTTATTCTTATAGAGGAAACATAAAGAAAATGAGAAAATAACTCGGAGGTGTTTTATAATGAATTCCTTGAAAACAACCATCTTGTTAGCCGCTTTAACGGGGTTATTGATGGCTATTGGCAGTTTGTTCGGCGGTACTCAAGGCATGATGTTGATGTTTGTGATTTCTATTGTGATGAATTTTGCAAGCTTTTGGTTCAGTGATAAAATTGTACTCAGCATGTATGGCGCCCGGGAGGTTACTCCTCAAGACGCCCCCGACCTTATCCGGATGGTTTCCGGCCTTGCCCAGAAAGCTAAAATGCCGATGCCCAGGGTATACATCATGGATGCCGACGTTCCCAACGCATTTGCAACCGGGCGGGATCCGGAGCACGGTGTAGTGGCTGTCACTACCGGAATTATGCGCGCTTTATCCTATGAGGAATTGGAAGGCGTTGTTGCCCATGAACTGTCGCATATCAAAAATCGCGATACCCTGATAAGCACCATTGTAGCTACTATTGCCGGCGTTATAACCATGATTGCCAATATAGCCCAGTGGAGTGCAATCTTTGGCATGGGCCGGAGTGATAATGAAGAGGGCGGTGGAATTGGCGGTATTGTCGAGTTTCTGTTTCTTGTCGTGCTGGCGCCGTTGGCGGCAACACTTATTCAGCTTGGTATTTCCCGTTCCCGGGAGTATGAAGCGGATGAAACCGGCGGTATTATCTCCGGAAAACCGCTGGCATTAGCCAGTGCCTTGCGAAAGATAGAGTACTACGCTCAGCATAGAACCATGCCTGAGGCCACTCCGGCTACGTCCCATATGTTTATTGTTAACCCGCTTAGTGGTGCGGGAAGCTGGATGGTTAGCTTATTCAGCACCCACCCGGCCACTGAGCAGCGCATCGCCAAGCTGGAAGAACTGGCCCGCAAAGTACGGTAGATTCGCAAATTAAGAAAGACGACGCGAAGCGTTTCCGAAAATGCTTCGCGTCTTTTTAATTTGCCGGCAACCCGCCGCCGGACGCTGAAGTTATTTACTATACAAAAGGAATGGTGATCAAGTGTACGATTACGTGTACGCAATATGTCCATTTTCGCTAAACAACTGTGCCTGATAACCAGCACCGATTATCCGCCTGACCGGACAAGCCTTATATATTCACGGATTGCTAATCGGGGTATTAAAAAAATATAATTGGCATATTTCTTGCGTAAAAATTGTAACAAGCAGACCGATTAGGAAAACAATGCGATTTTCTGTAAAACCGCGTTGCTTTAACGCAATTTTTAGCAATTTTTGATCTCTCTTTGATACTTTCTTTTTACAAAAATATACAGGCAAATCTATTTATAATGTTTTTAAACACCGTATTACCTGATTTATCTTTTTCAGGACAGGACAATTAAAATATCCTTACCATGTATGGTTGGTATGGCTTGGTCCAAAGTATAAAACAACAAGACGGCTTACGCCGCCCTGTTGAAAAGTCTAAAGTCTATGGATTATTTTTTGGTAGTCGTCAGAGATTCTTGCTTTGGAAGTCTTTCGGTGCTTGCTGGAACAGTTTTTGTGGTGGTAGTTTGATTGGATTGGTTCTTGTTTTTATTGCTTAAACTGCCAGGTAGATCCTTAAATCCCATAAATTACTCACCTCCAAAATTAGTATTCCCGGAAGGTGAATATATTAAACATTAATGGAATTTTGAACCATCCTCTTGACAAATTTACTTACACTTTTCGTCTTTTTTAGGTTGCGGGGAAATTTCTTTACCAAAATCAACAGAGGCTTTATTCGTTTTACATCCTTTTCCGCAACGTACATCATTTTTGCTCAAATTTATCACCTCCTGTTTTTTAGTGTATCCCAACGAAATGAATTGATGTGTGTCAGTTTTTAGTTATCCAAAGATAACTGATGATAACTGATAATAACTAAAGATGAT
Source organism: Methylomusa anaerophila (assembly GCF_003966895.1). Classification (NCBI taxonomy): domain Bacteria; kingdom Bacillati; phylum Bacillota; class Negativicutes; order Selenomonadales; family Sporomusaceae; genus Methylomusa; species Methylomusa anaerophila. Next base: position 1,519,619 of record NZ_AP018449.1, read on the forward strand.
AACTATTGAGGCGGCGATGATAATGACGGTGACTAAAATTTTGCCAGTTTATCCAGTTGGCCGGGTGACTTTTCAAAAACGCGACTATCAGCCCGGCGGCGATGGGACGAAAAAAAGAGCGCCTGAGAGTTTCAAAGATGTTTTGGCCAGAGAATTGGCAATTAAAAATCCAGCAAATAAACCGGATAAAAAATTGGATGTATTAGTCTGAAAAACAAAAAAGTGAAGGATATACCGGTAATTATTATGTCGGTGGAATAACACCGGCATTTTTAATTTTTTATGGCTGGCGACCTGACCGGTCCTGCCTAGTGGTCTGTAAACCCTAATTCTATAGTGTTCTTGCGAGATCTTTCCCGTCCTGCTTTGTTGTCGTCGGCTTACATATTCCCGATATGCGCGCCTCCTCCGCCTCGCAGGACGAAAAATCTCTCGCAATTCATCCTATAGCTTTAGAGTTTACAGACCACTAGCGGCCTATGTTAAAATATGTTAATATTTACGCCTTTTTATTGTCAATGAAATCAAAATCAAGTAATATAAAAAATGGGAAACTAATGGAACGAAATAAGTTTCCGGCAGGAGAACATTGTAGTAAGGATTGTAGCAAGGGGGGACGAAAATGAAAGAGCGTATCCTCAAAACTGCGGCCGAGGAGATGAATGAACGAGGCGTTAAATTTACCGTGGATGCTGTTGCTGCCCGTCTTGGAATCAGTAAAAAAACCTTGTATCAGTATTTTGAGTCTAAGGATCATTTAATCGCCAGTATTGTGGATGCGGCCATAGTTGACATGGCAAACCAAAAGGCTGAAATCATGAACAGCAACAAAGATTTTGTCAGTAAACTAGCGGCTATCGTCACTGTTGAACCAAAAATCTTCGGTAAAGTACACGATTGGGTCCTGGAGGATATTAAGCGGCACCGGCCTGAGGATTGGGAGCGCATCACCTGTTTTCGCAGGGAAAGAACCCAGGCAATGGCCAAGATACTGGAAGAGGGGATAGCCGGCGGCCATATCCGCAGGATTAACACGGCGGTGGCGGCGCAGATGTTATGCAGTGCGGTGGGTGAATTTCTGGAATACGGCTTCCTGGCCGAAAACAATATTAGTTTTACGGATGCGCTTCAGGCACTGACCGATATATTTCTTTACGGTGTCTTGACTGAAAAACCGGCATTAGAATAGGGAGAAAACCGGCATTAGATTGCACTAGATTACGAGGGAGGAAAAAACATGAAAGGATTTCGCTTAAAGTATTGGATCGTTCCTATAACACTGGTCATTGCCTTAACCGTTGCTTTTGAGACCGGTATCTTATCCTTGAGCCGGGCGCAAAAACAGGTTGCGAGTCCGGAAGTAATGAGTGTTACGGTGAATGAGGCCCAATTTGTGGGAAAAATGCCGAAACTCAACCTGACCGGCTCTATTGAAGGCGATACGTCGGCGGTCATTAGCGCCAAAATTGCCGGCCGTATCGAGCAGGTATTAGTGGAAGACGGTCAAGCGGTCACCGCCGGTCAACCGCTTCTTAGGCTTGAAAGCATTGAATTGGCTAATGCGGTAAGAACCAGCAACGATGCTCTGCGTAGAGCCCAGGCCAATTATGAAAACGTGGCGAATGATTACCGGCGATATCAGTCCCTGTATGCGCAAAACGCAGTATCGCAACAGACCCTCGACGGGGCTGAGACCGATTTAAAGGTGGCCGCGGCTGATCTCTCCAGCGCTAAGGCAGCATTGAGCACCGCCGAAGAACAGCATGCCAATGCGGTAGTCGCAGCGCCTGTTAACGGGGTTGTGGCCAATAAGGCGGCTGTTATCGGGCAGGTAGTCTCCGCCGGCATGACGCTCATGACGGTTGAGAATATTAGTCAAGTGTATGCGGTTGTGAATATTGAGCAGAAGGATCTGGCTGCGGTTAAGCCCGGGGTGGAGGCGGAAGTCACTGTAGATACCTATCCGGGACAAGCCTTTACCGGCAAAGTGGAGATAATGAACCCGGCGGCGGCAGTGGCCAACCGTATGTATCGCACGAAAATCAGGCTTGACAATACTGACGGTTTATTGAAACCGGGAATGTTTATCAAAGCGAACATAGTAACAGGTCAGGAAATGCGTGTATTGGCGGTGCCGCAGGCGGCAATTTACCAAAAACAAGGCTTGTATTATGTCTATACCCTGGAAGACGATAAAGCTGTGCGGCATCAAGTGGAGATCGGCACAGTGATCGGCGACTTGATAGAAATCAAGTCGGGTATTCAGGCGAAGACAATGGTAATTACCAGCAATGTTAACAAACTAAAAGACGGCGATACCGTTCAGGTCACCCGCTAATAGGGTGGGGAGGAAAAAACTGTTATGATACTTGCCGATATAAGTCTTAAACGACCGGTTTTCGCCACGGTAACCATTCTGGCCCTTATTACCCTGGGCTTCGTTAGTTATCTGTCCCTTAATATAGACGAGTGGCCTAATGTAGAATTCCCATTCGTCACTGTTCAGGTAGTCTATACAGGCGCCGGCCCGGAACAAGTGGACAGCAAAATTACCCAAAGAGTGGAAGAAGCGGTAGGTTCCTGTTCCGGAGTTAAACACATTACCTCTGTCGCCCGGGAAGGAGTATCTACTACTACCGTTGAATTCTCGCTGGAAACCAACCCGGCCACGGCGACGCAGGATGTGCGGGATAAAATCGGCCGGATCCGCGGGGATTTGCCGCAAGATGCCGAAGAACCCATCATCATGCGGTTCGACCCGACTGAGGAGCCGGTTGTGTCCGTAGCCATTACCGGCAACCAAAGTATTCGGGAGCTTACCAAACTAAATGAAGACGTGATCAAAAGACGCTTGGAAACTATCAGCGGCGTAGGTTCTATCGATATCCAGGGGGGACTGAAGCGGGAAATACATATTGATTTGGATAAAGACAAAATTGCTGCTTACGGGCTGAGTATTTCGGAAATCGCCAATAGTCTGAAACAGGAAAACCTGGAAGTACCCGGCGGCAAGCTGACTAAGGGCGAGCGGGAAGTAACCATGCGCACCATGGGAAACATGCCGTCCGCGCAGGAGTTTTTGAAGGCGCCGCTGGCCCGGCGTGACGGGGTGCAAATTTACGTGGATAATGTCGCGAACGTAGGCGACGTTACCGAAGAAGCGGAGTCGGTTGCCAAGTTTAACGGAAAACCGGCTATAGGCCTGGATATTATAAAACAATCCGGTTCAAATACCGTTCAGGTGGCTGAGAATGTTAAGCAGGTGGTAGCGCAGCTTCGGCAGGAGATGCCGCCCGGAGTCGAACTTACTGTGGTGAGGGATAACTCCAAGTATATCAGGGAATCCATCGGCGACCTTGTTTCTAACTTGATCATTTGCAGCTTGTTGGCTATTGCCATTGTTTTTGTCTTTTTGGCCGACTGGCGCAGTACAATGATTGCGGCGATTGCCATACCGGCATCCATTATCTCCACCTTTTTTACTATGAAGCTATTGGGTTACAGTCTCAATACCATGTCGCTTATGGCTTTGTCCCTGGCCATTGGCCTTTTGATTGATGACGCCATCGTTGTTGTTGAGAATATTGTCCGGCATATGGAGATGGGCAAAAACAAATTTCAGGCTGCCGCCGAAGGTACCGCGGAGATTGGTTTGGCCGTAACCGCCACTACTTTTACCTTGGTGGCGGTGTTTGTACCTGTTGGGATGATGACGGGAATCGTCGGTCAGTTCTTTAAACAATTCGGAATTACTGTTGCCTTCTCCGTGCTGGTTTCCTTGTTTATAGCTTTTACCCTTACTCCCATGCTGTCAGCCAACTACCTGGATGTGGCGCACCGACAGAAACAGAATCTACTGGGCAGAATGCTTGCTTGGTGGAACCAGCGCTTTGACCGGCTGACCGAATCTTACGGCGGGCTTTTAAAGATTGCCCTCAGGCATCGTTTAAAACTGTTGGCACTGGCGCTGATTATGTTTGTAGGGAGTTTGGCGCTAACGCCGCTGCTTGGTTCCACTTTCATCAGCCGTACAGATAATGGCGAGTTTACGGTAGCTGTTGATGTGGAGCCTGGCACCAGCGTAGCAGGGGCCGCAGCCTTAGCCGACCGCATGGCGGAAATTATCAAAGAGACGCCGGAGGTTGTGCTGACTTACGGCACCGCTAGCGTCGAAACCATAAGTTTGTTTGTTAAGATTAAAGATAAGAATGACCGCCAGCGCAGTATGACTGCAATCACAGCCGACCTGAGAGAAAAATTGAACGCCATACCCAATGTGAAAGTCAGTATTTTGCAGCGATCAGGCGTTGGGGAAGAAAAACCCGTACAGATTGTTGCAGGCGGGGATGACATTAATGTTCTCAATGAAATGGCCGAACAGGCCCAGCGGATAATGGAAAACACCCCGGGCGCAGTAGATGTGGTATCCACGTTTAAACCAGGCAAACCGGATATTCAAGTCACGGTCGACCGGGAACGGGCAGCCGATTTAGGAGTATCCACCGGTAATATCGCCGACACGCTGAGCACCATGTTTAACGGACTGACCGTCAGCCGGTTTAAAGACGGCGATGACCAGTATGACGTAAAGATCCGCCTGCAGGAAGGCGACAGAAGGGGCATGGATGATCTGTCCGGAATCTATTTAAACAGCCAGTACAAGGACAGTCAGGGCAAATCGGTGCTGGTGCCTTTATCTCAGGTTACGGAACCGGTATTCGGCACCACTCCCAGCCAGATCAACCGGTATGACCGGCAAAAGGAGATCCGGTTGACGGCCAACCTGGAAGGTACATCCCTGGGAGAATTTAATAACTCCTTCTTTAATGAAATCAAAAAAATCAATATACCGCCAGGGTATAAGCTGGGGGCTGTCGGTGAGTCGGAACGGATGGGGGAAACCTTTACCAGTATGGTTATGGCCCTGTTCTTATCAGTTGCGTTTATTTTCTTCGTGCTGGCGGCTCAATTCGAAAGCTATATCGATCCTTTCGCCATTATGCTGTCCTTGCCTCTGGCCATCATTGGCGCAATTTTAGGCCTGTTGGTGATGCGCAGCGATCTCAGTATTATGTCCATGATCGGTATCGTCATGCTTATGGGACTGGTAACCAAAAACGCCATTTTGCTGATTGACTTTGCCAAACAGCGGCGGGCGCAGGGCGTTGAACGGGATACGGCACTGGTAGAGGCGGCCGTCATCCGTATGCGGCCAATCATGATGACAACTGCCGCCATGATATTCGGCATGCTGCCGCTGGCAACAGGATTCGGACCCGGCGCGGAGATACGCGCTCCCATGGCGCATGCCATTATCGGCGGCCTGGTTACTTCGACAATTCTCACCTTGGTTATTGTTCCGGTAGTATATTCGCTAATGGATGATTTAAAAGGGGTCTGGCAAAGGTTTAACTTTAAGTTAAAAAAGACGACAACAGCCTAGCAAAAAGAGGAAAATTGGGACTTGGCGCGAATATATATATAAATTTGACGAAGAATGATGAATTATGTTGTAATAGCGAGTCCAGCAAGCAGTTATTCTATGCGTGAGGTGTGATACGGCATGAAAGGAACAGTAGTCGGAACCTGGGTAAGTACGGCCCGCAAAATCTGGGGCGAATCAGTAACAGCTGAGGCCATGAATCATGTAGGTTGGGAAGCAGACAGGATTTTTTTGCCGACAGAAGAAATTGAAGACAACAAACCAAAGGAGTTTGCTGCCTTTATCGGCCGCACCACGGGGAAATCAGCGGAAGAAATATGGGTCGCCATAGGCAAAGACAATATCAAAACCTTTTCCCGCGCCTATCCCGCCTTCTTTCAGCAGGAAAACCTGTATTCTTTTCTTAGGTCCATGTATGACGTTCATGTGGTTATGGTCAAACGCCTTCCCGGCGCCAACCCGCCGGAAATCTTAATCAATCCCATTTCCCAATACCAGGCCGTTCTAAGCTACCGTTCCCAGCGGGGTATGCTCAGTTATGCCAAAGGTCTTATCGCCGGCGCCGCCGAATACTTTAAGGAAGACATCAAAACAGAAATCATTGAGTCTTCGGCCGGGCACATGAAGATGAAGCTTACTTTTCCCAAACCGATTACCAGTTCTGTTACCTTTCCCGTCAACAGATTCTTATCCTTTGGCGTTATAAAGAATGTGCCGGCCAAAGTCGGTATTCTGGCGGCAATCGCCACCCTGATTGTAAACGGCATCTTATCCGTCGCCGGTATTCCGGCGCCACTGTGGTTAGCAATTGTCAACGGAGCTGTTGCCGGGGCTGCTGCGGCGGTTTTGCTGCGGCCGCTCACCGTCATTCGCGCCGAACTGGATAGTATTTTCAATCATAAATACTATCCGGAGACGACGCTGGTATCCGGCGATGAGTTTGAAGAAATCATGAACCGTTTAGCCTTGTATAAGAAACGAATTAAGAGCGAGTTTACCGGTTTTAAAGGTATTACCGACGAAATGAATAACTACGGTGACGATTTTAACTCCTTGGCGGAACGCATGAAGGATACATCCGGCGAGATCTCGGGAGTTGTCTATGATGTGGCAACCGCGGCTACCAATCAGGCCATGGAAACGGAAAACGCTGTGGGAATATTAAACGGCAACCTGGAGACACTGCGTACGGTTGTTACCGAGCAGAGCCGGAACAAGCAGCACCTTGAGGCGGCTGTGGCCGAGATTAATAAAGGGTTTAACGAAGTACAAGCTTCCAGTTCCAAACTGGAAGAGAGTCTCGGCAAATTTGCCGCGGTCAAACGTTCAGCAGAAAATCTGCAGTCGCAGGCTACCAAGATTAATGAGATTACCGGCATGGTAGCTGCAATTGCCGGTCAAACCAACCTTTTGGCTTTAAACGCGGCGATCGAGGCGGCCCGGGCCGGCGAGCAAGGCCGGGGCTTTGCCGTAGTGGCCGAAGAGGTCCGTAAGCTGGCCGAGCAGTCTCACCATCATTCCGAGAGCATTTCCAGCGATTTAAAGATTCTTATGGATATCATTAGCGGCGTAGTTTCCATGATTGAGGATGAGTATGATATTCTGGCCGCGGAAAGCCGTCAGCTTAATAACGTTGTGACCGGAAACCATCGGCATGTGTCCAATATACACCAGGTAGCGGAAAACATTGTGGATATGATCAACAAGTTAGAACAGGAAATGACCGGACTCAACCACGTATACGGCAAAATTGAGTCTTTAGCCGCAATTTCGGAGGAGAATTCGGCAGCCAGTGAGGAAGTTAGCGCCTCCGTGCAGGTATATAACGAAAAACTCCAGAACATGATGGGAAAAATAGTTGAGTTTAAAAAGGTTATTCAGCATTTTGGTGAAGACTTGAATCAGTACCGGACCTAATACCTAATTATGGCGTGCCAGCTAATGCAATTACTATTCAGCCTGAGGCGGGGATACTAGCCCCGCCTTTTGCTGTTATTCACTGAAAGTGACTAAAAATGAGAAAATGAGGAAATGAAAAAATGAGTAAGAATGAAAAATTGTTAATTTTGTGATATTATTCCTTATAGAGCAATATGACGGAGGTCAGGTATGATTCGAGAACGACGCAACAGGGCCAAACTGGAACAGTATTATCATAAATTTATTACAACAGGGGAAATGGACCCCAACGTACATCCCTGGGTGGCGGAATCCTGGCAGCGCAGCCGGGACAGAGGAATCAGCCGGGACGCAGTAACCATTAAAGCAAAGCTGACTAAAGAGCAACTGGCTGCCCGCCGGCAGCGGTATCAGGCCGCCATCAGTTTTCTGGACGGACTGTACGGCGAAATCCGTGAGCTGTTTACTACCTATAATTTAAGTATGCTGCTCCTTGATTATGAGTGTTACGCCCTGAAAAATTACGCCATGCCTTTTTATCAGAAAACGACGGGAGAGTTGGAAGGAGCCAGACTGACGGAAGCGGATACCGGTACTTCCAGTATCAGCCTGTCGTACCGGCATAAAGCCCCTTTCTTTCTATTCGGACCGGAAATGTGGATTGCCAGCTGCCAAAATGAAGAGGCTTGCTCCGCTCCTATTTTTGTAGATAACCAGGTCAAATTTGTCGTAACAGTTGTATCCATCCAACAGGAAAACCTTCCCCATGATACTATTATTGCCCTGGTGCTTAGCATCAAGTTTGCCATGGAACAGCACTTAAGCCTGGTTGCCCGTTTGAATGCCAAGCATACTATTCTTGATGCCGTGCCGCTGGCAGTATACCACATTCTGCCCGGCGGGGAGGTATCCTACGCCAACAAGCTGGGGCTTAAGCGCCTGGCCGGCATCATACCGGCGGGAACTACAGCCCTTGCACCTGCCGGGGAAGGCCCCAATCTCAACGAAGTTCTCTTTAATTACCGGCATACGCCAATTTACAAAGGTTTCCTTGGTATTCCTTCCTACAACCGCGAGGCAACCTGGATTACCGGGCGCAAAACCTACGAAGATATTACGACGGTGGTACCGCTTTATGATGATGACGGGGAAGTGGGCAGCATTGTGGCGGTTTCGCTGCCGATCGAGGACTTGCGAACACTGGTGGCCCATACTGCCGGCTATACTGCCCGCTACAGTCTCGCCAGCATGGTGGGGAAGGCCGGCATCTTTGTTGCCATGCAGGAAAAGGCTGGCCGGGCGGCCCGGCATGACCATCATACCCTGCTGCAAGGCGAAGCAGGTACCGGCAAGCAGCGGTTGGCCCACGGTATTCACCAGGGCAGTTCCCGGGCGGCGGGACCACTGATTGCGGTTAAGTGCAGCGATTTGCCGCCTGAACTGTTGGAAACCGAACTTTTTGGCGCCAGCGCCGTGCGCGGCGAGGGCCGGCCGGGAAAACTGGAACTGGCCAATGGGGGGACCTTGTTTTTGGATGAGGTGGAAAAACTGCCGGCTCAGTTGATGAGTAATTTGGTTGAGACGCTCATTGCCGGCCAATTGTGCCGCGTTGGCGAAAATGTGCCCCGGCCCCTTGATATCCGCGTGATTTCCGCTTCTGACGGCGATCTGAAACGGCTAACGGAAAAAGGAAATTTTTTGCCGGCTTTATATGATGTCTTGTCAAAAGTTGTAATCCGTATTCCTGCTTTAAGAAGCAGAAAAGATGATATACCTTTGCTGGCTGAACATATCATCGGGGAATTGGCCGGCATGCACGGTATGCCGCCGAAAAAACTATCGGCTGAGGCGGCGGAACTGATAATGTCCTATGAATGGCCAGGCAATATCAAACAGCTTCAAAGCGTGATTGAACAAGCTTTTTTCCGGACTGCCGGCGACACCATCAGCGCCAAGGATATTACCATACCGGGTGAAACCGGCCTCAGCCGCGCCTGGAAAGAAGATAAAGCTGCCTTTATCGAAGCCTGGAATGCGGCGGGGGGCAATATCAGCCGGCTGGCCAACATGCTGGATGTCAGCCGGGTGACATTGTATCGGTATTTAAAGAAGTACGGCCTGGACAAAGAGTAAGGGAAGCTAACCAGCCTCGACAGAATTAAGGTAAGAACTAAGGTGGGATAACGGTTGCGACTCAGGAAAAAGCCGTGGGTGGCGGAGGCTCTGGCCGGCTATGGCGATATTGTATTAAAGGCTGATGATTATAAAGGACAATGGCGGGAACTATTGGGAAACAATCTGCCGCTTCATGTGGAAGTGGGAACAGGTAAAGGCCAGTTCATAGCGGGAATGGCGGAACGGTATAAAGGCGAACTTAACTTTATTGGACTGGAAGCCCAGCAGGATGTATTAATATACGCCGCTAAAAAAGTGCGGGAGCAGCAACTGAACAATGTAAGGCTGCTGGTATTTAATATCAATGATATTCTCGACCTGTTTGCGCCGGGAGAGGTCGAGCGGCTGTATATCAACTTCTGTGATCCCTGGCCTAAAAACCGCCACGCCAGACGCCGGCTCACTCATAGCGGCTTCCTTGCAAAATACCGCACCGTACTTGTGCCGGGCGGGCAAGTCTATTTCAAGACCGACAACGAGAAACTATTTGAGTTTTCCTTAAATCAATTTGCCGATTCTGGGGCAAAACTTGCGAATATAACCTTTGATCTTCATAATAGCGGCTATCAAGGCAATATAATGACGGAATATGAAACCAGATTCAGTTCCCGGGGCATGCGGATTTATCGCTGTGAAATTACATTAGGGTAAATATCAGAGCGTGTTCAAAAAACACGCAACCTTAATATTAAAGAAGGCTGGTTCAAAATGTTCAGATGCTAGGCGCGACGAGGACGTGAGCAGAACAGTACAGAGAAGTACGTGGAGTGAACGCCCGCAGGAGCAACAACGCAGATGGATGTTTTGAACCAGCCTTTAGCAATTGGGCAAGGCGCGGCATATAATGTAGAGGATAATTTTGTGTATAGGAGTGAGAGCTATGCCGCGTCACCACCATGCCCAAAGCAGCGGCCATCCTGTGCCGCCGCTTAACATGGAAGAGTTGAAGTTTTGGCTTAGAATAATGGAAGAACACGCCATGTTTATACGCAATGGATTGCCCTGTGATCAGCCGGACTTAATTGAAGAAGCCAAAGCCTTCCAACAGGAATTTAAGTCCCTACGCCAGCGGGCTGAAAAAATGCAGTCGGATAAAAAGTTTGCCGATTTAGTAGCGGATGTATGCCGTACCATGAAAGAATTCATACGTTATAAGCGGCTGCTTTTGTGTATGGCGATTACCGATCGCCTGGGAGGTTCGCTATATCCGCTGTTTTTGAATCATGTACTTAGGGAAGCTGAGTATTTTATGGCGTTGCTTGCCAAAATGCGAGGCAGTACCATGGAAGTCGTCAAAGCAATGGAGGCTGACTTCTGGCTGCGGGTCATGGATGACCACACTCAACTTATCCGCCAGCTGCTTGACCCGTCGGAATGCGGCATCATTGAGGTTGCGGAAAATTATATGGGGGACTTTGCTGCCCTGTCCTGTCAATCGAGAGATTGGCTAAGCATGCTAAATGAGCAGTCGCTGGAAGTTCCTGCTTTTGACAGATTCCTTCAGGATAGCCGGGTGGCAACCATGCGTCTGAGAGATTTCAAAAGAGCGCTGAATGATATGGTTGCTGAGAAGAGGCTGTTAAGTATTTTCCCGCCCAAGCTGCCTGACCATATACGCCGCGAAGCCGACCACTTCTTGCTGATTCTGGCCATGATGGAAAAAGGAGTGGTTAAGTCGGCCAAATGTGATGAAGACATAATTGCCAAGTTCGCTCAGCCGTGCGGGTCCACGGTGGAAATCGATGTGGATGAAATCGCTGTCGGCAATATCCAAGATGATATTGACAATCTTGATATGGACTTTACGCCCGGCTGCAAACACAGGGAAGAAGAAGATACTTCTCCTGGCGGAACCTTCACTCATAAACCGAAATTCAGCTATGGCAAGAAGGAACCTGAGGTATCTGTTAAGTATGATGCAAGCGCCGACTTGCCGGTGGAGAGTAACGAGGAGGGTAAGGGGGAAAGTGAAGGGGAAGAGCTTTTGGCCGAAGCAGAGCCGGAAGTCGCATCCGAGTTGAGCGGCAGGCCGGAAGAGGATTCGGCGGCAATCAAGCCGCTGAAAACGGAAGAAGAGAAGGCGATAGCTATGGCAACCCCGATTATATTGAACCCGCCCCTTGAACCTGTTAAAAGCAAGAAACAAACAAAATTCAAATGGGGAGGTAACTGGCCCCGGCAATTGGGGAAAGTCCGTGACTAAAATTTATGCTAAACAAACAACCCCTCCCGCATCCGCAGGAGGGGTTTGATTTGAGCTGTAGAATACAAAGAGGAAAAGAGGACAAGGGGTCAACGGTTATTGAAGCTATGAAGGCTCGCCGGCAGGTAATACGGCAATATAGCTTAAGAGCTGACGGTTAGTTGCCGTGACGGAAAGAAGTTCCCCGCAATTCAGGTCAATACAACAAAGATCGCCGAACAAGTTGCTGCTGGCAATAGCTAAATGGCTGTCGGGAATCAGGTAAAGCCGGGATATTGAGCGACCGATCACAAAGCGGTCGATAATCCGTGCCGACGCAAGATCCAGGACGATGACAGAAGAACTATCCTCACTTGCGATATACGCCGTTTTACCATCAGGCGGGACGGCTGCATGACAGGGATAAGCGGCTAAACCACTGGGACAACTGGGGCACTGGACAGTAATCACGGTAGGAGTCGTGAGATTCTTCCTGGCAATATTGAACAGCACTACTCCTTCACCGGTAAATGCCGTATTGGTAAAGGGGACCAGGAGGCAGCGGCCGCTGTCAAGAATAATATTTGTAGGAATTCCGGCAACATCGCGCTGCCAAACAAGCCTGCCTTGTAAGCTAAAAACCGCCACCGTACCGCCGGATTCATGTTCCCAGGCACTATATAAAGCGGTATTATCCGTGGCTAAACCGACGCAGGAGGCTTTTGTCCCCGGCGTTCCCAGCCCGGCCAGAGTCATTGTCTTTAGGTCCAGACGGTATAGGGTTCCGGCGGGATCAGTGAGATAAGCGGCGGTATAGTCGTTATCAGGGCTCAGTGTAAATTGGGCCGGGTATGGAATTGAGATTGACAGACGGGATAGGGAATAATCTTTTAAGTCTACTGCAAATATGACGTTGTTGCCACTGGTACTGGCGGCAGGAAGGTAGGCACGGGTACATTCAATATTTACGGCAATGTCAGTCGGTGTATAGTCCGGGGGGAAACTCAATTCATGCAATATCTTGCCGCTAGGACCGTCAACGGCCAGCAGGGTGTGACTGGCGCCATCAATCACCAGTAACTTATAGGCTGTAGTCCCCATGCTATCACCCCAAAAAAATTTTTATTCATTGATCAATGAATGCCATACATTCTTATATATCATATTGACTATGGCCATGAATGGTTAATGAAAAGGAAAGTTTTTGCCTGGCTTTTGGAAAAGGTATGCCGGTTTTTCTTATATTTTCTTATAATTGTCTTATAATGAAAGAGACGAGCAGGATAATTGTAAGATGATTGATGTATGGTTGATGTAAGGAGGAAAACATGGACAAGGTACCCAAGTTATGGACAAATCCGGCGGAGGCGGTTTTTTTTACTGCCGGGGTGCTGTTACTCATTGGAACAGTTAATATATTTAGTGCCAGTTTTGTTCTGGGCGGACAATTATTTCACGACAGTTACTTTTTTATCAAACGCCACATAGCGTCTTCGGCTGTTGGGTTTATTATTATGATTATTGTGGCGAAAATGGATTATCGCCGTTTTAGAGGCGAATGGCTTATTCTTTTAACCTTGACCGTTATTTGTCTGCTGGTTGCCGTACATTACGGCGGTGTTGACGCAAACGGGGCCCGTCGCTGGCTGAAACTTGGCACAATCCAATTTCAGCCTTCCGAGATAGCTAAATTAGCTATCATTATGCTTTCCGCCGCCTATCTTGGTCCCAAAATTGACCGTCAGCGGCCGGTAACACTCTTTTCTTGGCCGGTGGCCGCGGCTCTGGTCATAGGCGGACTGGTTTTAAGACAGCCGGATATGGGAACGGCAGCGGTCATTGTAGGCCTTAGCCTGTTTTTGTTCCTTATGGCCGGCATTCCTCGCCGGGAGATAACCATCCTGTTTGCCGGCGGGGCAGCTATGGCGGTGTTTTTTATTCAGGCTGCCGCCTATCGGGCTGAACGGATTGCGGCCTGGTTTGATCCTTGGTCCTACCAGCAGACAACTGGTTATCAGACTGTACAGTCCCTGCTGGCCATCGGTTCGGGCGGGCCGTTTGGCATGGGATTGGGTATGGGCGCCAGCAAATTTCATTATCTGCCTGAGGCTCATACCGATTTCGCCTTTGCCGTTTTATGCCAGGAAATGGGATTTGTGGGAGCTTTACTTGTTCTGGGTGTATTAGCCGTGTTCGGATGGTATGCTGTTAAAATCGCCTGCCGGGCAGTTGACGGATACGGTCTGACGCTGGCATTAGGAATTACTGCTTTGATAGTGGGTCAGGCAGCCGGGAATATTGCCATGGTTGTCGGGCTGCTGCCGGTAACCGGCGTTCCGCTGCCGTTTATCAGTTTTGGCGGGACATCTCTTTTAGTTAACATGGTGGCCCTCGGTCTGCTGATAAGTATCGGGCGTCAGGCCAGCGGTAAAACAGACCCGGATTCCGGCCGCAGGGAAAGGCTGCAGCGAAGTCGCCGGCGACCAGTCAACAGCTCCGGTCCAACAAGTGCATAGAATATGGTAATATGTGGAAATTGATGTATGTTAAGTCCCCATTGTGGCAATAATGGTAGTAAAGCAATATACCGCCATTATTCTGAAAGGATGGTGCGACAGGCGCCATCCGGCTAGGGGGCGCTACAATGGGATGGCTGATTCGCGCCGGAGTTTATCTCTTGAGTGGTTTTACTATTTGGCAGTTTGTCCAGGGACCCGCAGACGTTGCAGGACTTCATAAACATTTGTCCCTAGACCAGGTCCACGGTATGGTATTGGGTGTTTGTGCCGGTATCAGCAATTATACAGGCATTGATGTGTCATTAATACGGTTGGTGTGGGCCCTGTCTGTCTTTTATCGCGGTATAGGCATTGCCTTATACATACTGGCGTTTCTGATTATGCCGGTATCATAAACGGATAGTCACGCAGCTTGTTTTTAAACAGCCAGCTAATTTTGCCCAGAAAAAGTCCGGTTACAGATTTTATCACTGTAGCCGGACTTTTTACTTGTGACATTTTCTCAATCATTCACATAAAATACATTAGGTAATAAAAAGGAGGCATTCTTTTTTATGAAAAAAACCAGAAGTCGTGGGTATTCTGGATCATCTAAACTGAAAAAAGTCAAAACAGAGATGGATATAATGGAACCCGACGATATTGATGAAATGGAAGAAATGGAAGATATGGACGTGGAAGGCATTGATAGGGATGAGGATGCCGGACAATATATGGAAGACATGGACTGCGAAGATAGAGAACCAAAAAAGAAAATGAAACACACGGAGTGCAAATGCACGGAGACGGGGATTCTTGCCCATGCGTATGTGCCATGGCAATGTTATGAGACGGCTTTTAGTCCCTGTGAAGCATTGATGAAAGGCACTCTTTTCCCCGAACTTTGGGGCGTATATCCTATCCCGGAATAATACAGGCATAGAGGGAGGTGCGGATGAATGGACGATGACAGACAAAGGGCATTGCTATTAAAAGTTCAGGAAATGGAATTCGTGGCCGTAGAACTTAACTTGTATTTAGATACTCACCCCTGTGATGCGGACGCGATAAATGATTACAATTGCGCCGTAAAAGAGTTGCGAAAATATAAGGAAAAATATGAATCTGAATATGGTCCGCTCTTAAATTTCGGATTCGGCGGTTTCAGCCGAAAACCATGGCAGTGGATAGAAAGCCCATGGCCGTGGGAACTGTAAGCGAATTAATGTAAGGGAGCAGTGAATATGTGGATATATGAGAAAAAGCTGGAGCACCCCATACGGGTTACATGCCCGGACGTTAAGTTTGCCAAGCTTGTCATTACCCAATATGGCGGTCCCGACGGAGAACTGTCAGCTTCGCTCCGATATTTGAATCAGCGGTATAGTATGCCGACAGATAAGGCGAAAGCCCTACTTACGGATATTGGGACAGAAGAATTGGCACATATGGAAATGATTGCCGCGCTTGTATATAAATTAACCCAGGGGGCAGACTGTGAAGACTTTAAGGAAGCCGGCTGGGGCGGACAGTTTGTGCAGCATGACTGCTCGCTTTTCTGGTCGGATGCCAATGGAATACCCTGGAGTGCCAAATACATCGCCTCCCTGGGCGACCCCATCACCGACCTGACGGAAGATATGGCGGCCGAGCAGAAAGCCCGGACCACTTATGAACATTTAATCGCCTGTACCGACGACCCTTGCGTGAAAAGCAGCCTGCGCTTTTTGTGGCAGCGGGAAGTTGTTCATTTCCAGCGTTTCGGCGAGACCTTAAACGACGTCCAGGAATGGATGGCCAAGTCGCACGTCTGGACGGGGCACAAGTGCGGGTGCGAGTAAAAAATTCATTACTTAAGAATCTTACACTAAATTGGGCCTCCGAAAATATTCGGAGGCTAAATTGGTTTTTCCTCATTGAAAAGTCAGTGGGAAACAATGGCTTTTCAATATAATATAATAAACACCTGACGGACAAGCCGGTAGTTATTCAGAGCTATGTAAGTAGCGCCTACAGATCTACTCCCCAGTATTTACGGTACTTAAGAAGGAAAAATGTAAAAAATAAGAATATTATTATGATATAATTGTTTCATGCTAAAAGTTGCAAATTCCCTATGAGGTGTTAAGGATGAGTGATCTACAGGCTGGAAGTTCCAATATATTGATGTATCAAACCGAAGATGGAAAAACCAAAATTGATGTTAGACTTGATAATGAAACAGTATGGCTTTCGTTAAATCAAATGACTGACCTTTTTCAAAGAGATAAATCAGTTATTTCCAGGCATATAAAAATGTTTTTGATGAAGGAGAGCTTGATTATAATTCAGTTGTTGCAAAATCTGCAACAACTGCTTCGGACGGAAAAACATATCAAGTAGAGTGAGGATTGTGCCCAAGTAAAAACATAAAGGTATGGCTTAGAGGAGGATGCATATGGCGGATATGGAAGGAATCGTGGATAGTGATATTATTTTTTATACGGCACCGGACGGGGCGATTCGTATTGAAGTCGTATATCAAGATGAGACTTTTTGGCTTACCATAAATCGCATGGCAGAGTTGTTTGGCACGAGTAAACAAAATATCAGTCATCACCTACAAAATATTTACAGTGAGAATGAGCTGGATCGAGAAGCAACTGTCAAAGAAATTTTGACAGTTCAAATGGAAGGGCAACGGGAAGTTTCCCGTAAGCTTGAATATTATAATCTGGATGCCGTTATTGCGGTTGGATATCGGGTGAGCAGTCGTCAGGCAACCCAATTTAGGGTTTGGGCAACACAAACCTTAAAGGAATTTATTATTAAAGGATTTGTTCTGGATGATGAACGCTTAAAACAAGGCAAGCGTTTTGGCAAAGATTACTTTGATGAATTATTAGAACGCATTCGGGAGATTAGAGCTTCCGAGCGGCGTTTTTATCAAAAGATTACTGATATTTATGCGCAATGTAGTATTGATTATCAACCCAAGGCCGAATTGACCATACAGTTTTATAAAACCGTTCAGAATAAATTGCATTGGGCTATTACTGGTAAAACAGCTGCTGAACTCATTGCGGAGCGAGCGGATGCCAACAAGCCTAATATGGGTCTTACTACTTGGAAGAACGCGCCCCATGGGAAAGTTTTAAAATCAGATATTACTACAGCTAAAAATTATTTAGTTGAATCAGAGATTAAGGAACTGGAAGGCATTGTCAGTATGTATCTTGACTATGCAGAAAATCAGGCCAGGCGTCAGATTGTCATGAAAATGCAGGATTGGGTTCAGAAATTAGATGCCTTTTTACAATTCAACGAATACGAGATTTTACAGGATGCGGGCAAAGTATCGCACCAGGTGGCCGTAACGTTAGCGGAAAAAGAATATGCCAAATTTAGAGTCGTCCAAGATCAAAATTTTGAATCGGATTTTGATAAAACAATTAAGAAACTGGAAAAGCGTTTAAAATAAAAAAACAAATTATGATCATTATTGAAAAACGCGGTGAAGCAACAGAGCAATATTAGAAGTAGGTATTTGCTTTAAATAAGTAATTGTGATACTTCTATCGGGACAGAAGAATTGGCATATATGGAAATCATCGTCGTGCTTGTATATAAATTAACTCAAGGGGCAGACTGTGAAGACTTTAAGGAAGCCGGCTGGGACGGACAGTTCGTGCAGCATGACTGCTCGCTCTTCTGGTCGGATGCCAATGGAATACCCTGGAGCGCCAAATACATCGCCTCCCTGGGCTATCCCATCACCGACCTGACGGAAAATATGGTGGCCGAGCAGAAAGACCGGACCACTTATGAACATTTAATCGCCTCTGCGTGAAAGCAGCCTGCGCTTTTTGTGGCAGCGGGAAGTCGTCCATTTCCAGAGTTTCGGCGAAGCGAACCGTACTGATTTAAGTAGATTTAAGGTCAAATCAACCACGCTGGAATGATCCAGTTGTTCTTGTCAATGGGTAGGACTTTGTTATACAAACATACCACCGCTCCCTCGCCCACAACGTTGCCGGAGTTTTCTAACACTCCAAAATTCTTGACCGCATCCTTGCCGGGGTTGCCGGTCTTTTTTATCTCAATCGGATACGCCGTACCGTTGTATTCCAAAATCAGGTCTATTTCCTTTCCGTCCGTATCCCTGTAATAATAAATGGGTGGGCGTTTACCGGCGTTATGATAGGATTTCAAAATTTCACTCACTACATATGTTTCAAATATTTTACCAGACATCGCCGAAGCCTCCAACGTTTTCGGACTATCCCAACGGGTGAGATAGACCGCCAGCCCGGTATCCATGAAATACATATTCGGAGACTTAACAGCCCTTTTTAGTCTATTGTTAAATAACGGCTGAACTAATTCCACAACGCCGCTTGACGCCAAAATCGACAGCCATTGCTTGGCGGTAGGGGCGCTGATGCCGACATCTTTAGCAAGGTCGGCATAGTTTACCATCTCACTTGTCCTAGCGGCGCAGGCGCTCATAAAGCGGAAGAAATCGAGTTCATCCGCCACTTGGGTAAGGTCTTTTATATCTCTTTGGAGATATGTGCTGACATATCCCGAATAAAACTCTTCCCGGTTAAACCCTTCTGAATAGGCGGCAGGCATGGAGCCTTTGAAAATCCGCTCATATATGTCGTAGAGCCCCATTGGTTTACGCGTTTTAAGACGTTCTGCCATAACCTCATGGTCACAGACGAAGGGTTCGCCGGAAGGTCTGGCGCCACTGTCCACGGCCTCGATCTCGCTCTGGGACAGCCCATACATCTCTATGACCGCAATCCGTCCGGCGAGGCTCTCGGACACGTTTTTCATCACATGAAATTTCTGCGATCCCGTCAACCAAAAGTCCCCTTTTTTTTGATGAGTATCCACATACATTTTGATGTAAGGCAGAAGGTTCGGTGCGTATTGGATCTCGTCAATGATAACCGGAGGCTTGTGGCGTTCTAAAAACAGCGCCGGCTCGCTAACTGCTGCCTCACGCTCCACGGGATCGTCAAGTGTGACATACTCCCGATCCGTATCAGCCAAATGTTTGAGTAACGTGGTTTTCCCAACCTGACGGGGCCCGGTTACAATCAAGGCACGGAACTGTTCGCTTGCGGTTAATATTCTTTTTTCCAAAGCCCGGCTTATATACATGGACGGCACACCTCGTTAAATCTAAAATATGCCTTTATTATAACCGTATTATTGCGAAAAAACAATCCTTAATTCTTGCCAATGGCCTTATCAGAGTGTACAGGAGTTGGAACGTCAGCTTGGAATGAACCGGGTAACGGGGTTTATAGAGAAGATACCGGGCTTTCGCACCGGGATATGGTGGAAACAAGTAGCCGCATCGGCTGTTTATATCATCATAGCGGTATCTATAACGGGCGCAGTTTTATATAGAGCGGAAAACAAACAGCCGCCAGTAGACAAGAAAGAGCACCCTGTAACCAAATGGCAGAAAAGGCCAATTATTCCTCTTGATCAAGTCAATATCACAACCTCTTTCGCAGGCATGGAAATGAAAGGGGCTAAATCCTTTGATGTGGCTATTGTTAACATTATGTTTCTGGCTGATAATTATTTGCCTATACAGAAGATACTGGTTAATTTCAAGTTAGCTGATCTGTAAACAGATAACTAATCCGACGTAATGGCTATCTAACAACGCACCAAAAAACGGTTGCTTTGCAGAGCAGCCGTTTTTTGTTACTCTCCTATCCTACTTCACCAGTTTTTTGATCTGATCAAGCATCGACATTACTTCATTAGATAATTTCTCAATCTCCGCCGCCATTTTTTGCGACCCGGCATAATCTTTTCGTTGGTAAAGTTCAATAGCTTCCGCGCAATATTCATGAAATTTATGATGAACCCCGTCCATATTTTTATATATCGCAATGTGGCCAAACAGCTTTTGTCCTTCTCCGAAATACCATTTACCCAGGCGGCATGCGTGATGATTTCGTACATTAGCCACCTCCAGCGTGAGGAGTCCTCGCAACATATAGTTAATGTGAGCCTTCCAAATCAGATGGTCGGTTTTCGCCAGTTCAATAATGTCAGCTGCCTTGTAAGGCAAATGCATACTGCTGACTTGGGTTCGAACCCCATTGATCTGATTCATAACACTCAAAACACCCGCATTGCACTTTTGAGTACCCTCATTCAATATGGCCGTTCTATCCGAAATATCCCGTATAGTAGCGCTAATTTCTTCAAACGTGGCCGATTGTTCCTCGGCGATAGGGGCAAGATTTTGCACCGCCTCGCCAATTTTATCAAATACTTCCATCAGTTTTTCCGTACTTTGAGTTGCCATGCTCACTGCATCTGCATTATGTTCAAAAGCTCCTCCCATCTCCTTGAATGCGAGACTGATATTCTCCACCTCATTGCGAATGTCCATAAGCTGGTTAGTAATCTCCCCCACCGACTGTCGTGACTGATCTGCCAGTTTACGGACTTCTTCCGCCACTACTGAAAATCCCCTGCCGTGTTCACCTGCACGAGCCGCTTCAATGGCGGCATTAAGGGCCAGGAGGTTTGTCTGATCTGATACCCCTTTCACCACCGAAACTAACCTATCGATATAGGCAGTCGAGGTATTTAATTGAGTAACTCGATTCGTCAGCTCCGTTAAATGAGTTTGCGACCGATCTGTCTCATTCGCGACTATTTGATATATAGGGAAGATAGAATGATTATAGGTAGTTATAGGTAGTTATATAAAATATTTTACGGAAACGGTTGTTATTAAACGTTTATATTAGTATAATAATGGTAATAATCGAATAAAGAGGTGATTATTTTGATGTTACCTAATCCATATACCCCGGGTGCTGGACTAGTACCGAGCTATTTAGCTGGACGTGACGATACAATAAGTGAAGCAAGAGAAGTTATTGTTAGTGTTGCCCATGGATTTCCTACACGCTCTATTGTTTATTATGGGTTGCGGGGTGTTGGTAAGACTGTACTGCTAAACAGAATAGAAGAAATTGCAGAAGAAAATCTTGTTTTATATGAACATATCGAAGTATCAGAGCGTTCTTCCTTTAAAATATCCATATCTTTTCATATCCAAAAACTGATTAGACAGTTGAGTACAAAAAAACAAGCCAAATTTTACTTAGATAAAGCACTTTCGATACTAAAAGCATTTCAAATTACCTATTCTCCTGAGGGAGAAGTAAGTTTAGGTTTAAAAGATAATATTGATGCAGCTGTGGGTGTCTCGGATACAGGTAATTTTCAAAATGATCTTACAGAACTATTTGTGTCATTAGGTACATTAGCTCAAAAGAATGATAATGCAGTCTGCTTATTTATTGATGAAATACAATATTTAAAAGATGATGAGTTTGAAGCTTTAATTGCAGCGATCCACAGAGTCAATCAAAAAGGATTACCCGTTACTTTATTTTCAGCAGGTTTGCCTAAAGTTGCCAAAATTGCTGGGGATATTAAGTCTTATGCAGAAAGATTAGTTAGTTTTATTTCCATTGATTCTCTAGAACCAGAGGCGGCCAAGCTGGCATTGACTGAACCTGCAAAAAAGTTAGGTGTTACATACACAGATGAAGCAATTGATAAAATTATTACAATAACAGATGGATATCCTTACTTTCTTCAAGAGTATGGAAAGCAAGTTTGGGCTTTTATTAAGGATAATAAGATTGATATTACATCGGTAGAGGCTGCTTATCCGATATTTGAAAAAAGTTTAGATGATAGTTTCTTCAAAGTTCGCTATGATAGAGCTACGCCTAAAGAAAAAGAAGTTATGATAGCCATGGCTGAATGTGGGGCGTTGCCATGTACTATGGCACAAATTGCCAGCAGGATGCAAACGAGTGTTCAAAGCATTTCACCAGTTAGAGGACAGTTGATTTATAAAGGTTTTATTTATTCGGCAAGGTACGGAGAAGTTGATTTTACTGTGCCTCAATTTAAACAATATTTAAAACGTATACAAAAATAATTAACAAAAGTTAATTCTAGTACTCTGCGTCACTTAAAACATTAGATAAGGTTGCAAGGCATCCGCAAGGAGAAAGTTATGTTAGGTGAAAACCAGCAATATATACGAAGCATGCAGCTACGCCGCCACGAAATTAATGATTATGAGAAATATCCTTTCTGTTTACCAGCCATTCATGACTTAACCGAGCTGCATTTTCATCCCCGGGTTACTTTTATCGTAGGGGAAAATGGTACCGGAAAATCAACAATACTTGAGGCAATAGCGGTTGCCTGGGGATTTAATCCGGAAGGCGGCACTATCAATTTTTCCTTTTCCTCCCGCGCGTCACATTCCAACTTGTATGAGTATGTCCGTCTAATCAAAGGAGTAAAAAAACCCCGTAACGGTTTTTTTCTGCGGGCCGAAAGTTTTTATAACCTGTCTACCAACATTGAGGAACTTGATGCCGGATCCGGCGGTCCTTCCATTATTAGTTCCTACGGGGGCAGGTCTTTACACGAGCAATCCCACGGCGAAGCTTTTTTCGCTACCTTCAACCATCGATTTGGTCCGCAAGGATTATATATTCTCGATGAACCTGAGGCTGCGTTGTCTCCCTTGCGGCAGATGGCGATTATCTCAAGGCTGCATAACCTGGTGCAGCGAAATTCACAGTTTATCATTGCGACTCATTCACCGATTTTAATGGCGTATCCCGATGCCGCTATTTTACAATTTAATCAGAATGGATTTACTGAAGTAGAATATGAACAAACAGACCATTTTCTTATTATGAAAGACTTCATAAATAATCCTCAAAAAATGCTGAAGATATTGATGGATAGTGACTGCTAAGTCTAAGGGAGCAATTGGCTATTATACTTTGCTGTTAGTGGGGCGACAAAGGATGTTTATGTTTATTCTGGCATTATTGATAGGAATATATATCACATTTCCAATAATATTGACAGGATATTTATCCGGCATTTTCCTATGTAAATCAGGACCCATGAAGTCTTCCGATTTACGAATACTACTGGGTCTATTTTTCGGAATTGCAATACTATGGATATATATCAAGCAAGTTTTCAGCGAAACCATACAACCTATAACTGAAAACTTGTTTTCCATAGCAAGTCATTATATGGTATCCTGGGAAATATTATCTTTTTGCCTTTTAATACTTTCTGCTATTATAGTTCAGCTTTTAGTTAACCTTGGGAAATCAAAGCGTTTCCCTTTCTTCATGGTGCATTCAATCACAGGTAATGTGTGTAATGCTCAGAATGAAGAGGGGGAATATTATATTTATGTTAAGCATATTGTCCAAATTGGCCCATGTAATCCAGAATATCCAATATCCGGTTAAATATGATCTTGGCTCCTACATACAAGTTCTAAAAGAAATCAATGCTGTCAAGCTCGACTCTTTCAGTGATCATGAACTGAAAGAACTGTCTTCGGACCTTAAAAGGCAGGTCTGCAACGGGGTCTCACCCGATAAACTTCTTGTGCAGTCTTTTGCTCTTGTTCGCCAGGCTGCCCGGCGTGTGTTAGGAATAAAGCCTTTTGATACGCAGGTTATTGCGGCTATTGCTCTGCACCAGGGCAAGATGGTGGAAATGCAAACCGGTGAAGGGAAAACATTGGCTGCCGTAATGCCGGCATACTTAAATGCGTTGACGGGTAAAGGCGTCCATGTGCTGACTTTCAATGATTATCTTGCCCGCAGGGATGCCCTGTGGATGGGGCCGATATATGAATTTTTGAGTCTTTCGGCGGGGTACGTAAATGAAGGGATGAGTACCAGCGAAAGACAGAATGCCTATGCCGCTGACATTACATATGTAACTGCAAAAGAGGCGGGCTTTGATTACTTGCGCGATTTCCTGTGTATGGAAAAAGAGATTGTTGTCCACCGGCCATTTCATTATGCCATTGTGGATGAAGCTGACTCAATCCTTATTGACGAAGCCCGGATACCTCTTGTTATTGCGGGAAATGTAGCGGCAGGCGAGGAAAATCTCCTTCATTTATCAAAGATAGTTCGAGGCCCCAGGCACGGCTCGTATTGGGAACTAACTACCATGATAGTCGCAGGATAGATAATCAGTTAAGAGGCAGAGCCGGTCGTCAAGGTGATCCGGATGAAAGCAGATTTTTTATTAGCCTGGAAGACCATCTGATAAAAAGATATGATATTGCGCAACTCATTCCTGCCAGCAAATTTCCGTTGAAACAAGAAGATCCGGTTAATGATCCCGCTGTATCCCGTGAGTTGCTAAAGGGGCGGCGGATTGCGGAGGGATATAATTCCGACATCAGGCGTCAATTATGGAAATACTCTTTTATCATCGAACAGCAGCGCCGTATTATTTACAATAAGCGTCAGGATGTCCTGATGGATACGGTGCCTTTAGTGCTATTATCATCGAAAGCTGCTGAACGTTATGATGCGCTCAAGGCTCAGGTAGGTGAGAAGGTTTTGCAGAAGGTTGAAAAACAGCTTACTCTGCACTATATAAACAAATGTTGGGCGGATTACCTGGATTATATCAATTATGAGCGGGAAGGCATACATTTGGTTGTCATTGGCAAAAAGGATCCTCTCGCCGAGTTTCACAAAATTGCCATCGAAGCATTTGATGAGATGATGGCCAAAATTGACGCAGAAACAATTAGGACATTTAATACGGTTGCGGTCGGCGAGGACGGGATTGATATGGTGAAAGCGGGGCTTAACGCTCCTTCATCCACTTGGACCTATCTTATTAGCGATAATCCGTATCAATTCAGCAGGCTATCCGGTTTAATCAAAGCTTACATCAGGTATGATTAACACAGGCCGCATTGTCTTTCAAGATAAACAGCGGTTGCAACCCATGTCTCATATAAGTAAAATATAATTCTATAAATTTGATGAAAATACGGCCTCCGAACTAGTCGGAGGCCGTATTTATGTTGGACGGAGCGAGGCGGCTTAAGGTATACGCATTAAAATTTTGTTAAAAAGTTCTAAAATTCGACAAAAACACGAAGGAAAATGGGAATTTGTAGCGAAAATTGTCGATATTCACCCAAAAAGAGGGTGACCGTAATAAGGACACGCTCCATCGGTTGCTACAAACAAGATTAGAGACAACTAGCTAATGGTTCAATGATCATGCATGTGGAGGTTGCCTGTGAAACAAAAAAGTACTGTTCAAAATAGTATTCTCGGCCTGTTTTTTCTGCTGCTTGTGTTGATGCCGGTATATGCCGCTTGCGCCGAAGAATATCATTTAGGCGTCGGCGACGTGTTTACCGTGAGTGTGTGGGGACTGGATGAACTCCAGGTAGAAGATATCATTGTCGGGGCTGAAGGAAACATCAATTTTCCGGTGGTTGGCCAACTTAAAGTCGCAGGCTTATCCACAAATGATCTGGCTGCGAATATAGCGGCCGGCCTGGCCAAATATGTTCGGGACCCTAAGGTATCGGTTATCATTACCAAATATCGTACAACGCGGGTTTATGTGCTGGGCGAGGTGGTTAAACCGGGAATGTATGAAATTGAGAAATACTGCAATATCCTGGATGCTTTAGGTGCGGCCGGCGGCTACACAGATAAAGCAGCCAAAAGAAATGTGTTTGTAATTCGCAGCAATCAGCAAGGGAAGCCGTTAAAAGTGAACCTGCTTAACCTCCTTAATAAGGGTGACATGTCCCAGAATTATGCTTTGGGCGATGGCGATGTATTGTACCTAACCCCCAATAATAAGATTGATATTTCGTCGATAATTTCTACTAGTCTTACATTTAGTAGAGGCAGTGCCAGCTATCAAGTGGGAAGCGGCATCAAATAACGCCGAAACGGATGTGCGTGCTCGCTGGGGGATTACATGGTGAATGGCTCAATATGGGATAAACAAAACATAATCCGGATAGCTATACAACGGAAAGGCTTGATCTTAGCCGTTTTCATACTGACTGTTATGTTGACTGTCGGCATGAACGCTTTGCTCCCGAAGGTTTACGAGGCGGAAACTACTGTCCGGATCAAGCAACCCAAAGCATTGGCAAACTCACTGTTAGCTGATCAACCTGTTGAAGGCGGCAATACCAAACAATTGATGCAGTCAAATACAGAGATTCTGAAAAGCCGTACTGTTGCGCAAGCGGTTATTGCCAAGCTGCCCCAGGACAGATATGCCGCAATTTCTCCTAACGATATTCTCAGACGGATATCGACTTCCTCGATAAATGGAGAAATTCTGAAAATTAAAGTTCAGGGCAAGACACCGGAGGAAGCACAAACCATAGCCACGGCGCTAATGGATGCTTTTGTCCAGCGCATTACCGGTTTAAGCCGGCGGGAACAAAAAGCGGCGCGGGAATTCATTGGGGAACGTTTGCTGGAAGCAAAAGCGGAATTGGAAACAGCGGAAAGCGCCTTTGAGGACTATAAGCGGGAACAGAAGATTGTGTCGCCGGCGGATGAGACCAAGGTCATGGTTGAAAATCTGGCCGGCATGAAAAAAGCTAATGACGAAAATACCACCGCGTTAGCTGCGGCGGCAGCCAAACTTAGTAATATCCGTGAGCAGTTGAACCGCCAAAAACAGGGAGTCTTGGCCGACAATCAGCTTATCCAACAGCAGAAGAACAAGTTGGCGGAATTGGAGGGGGAAAAAGCTGGTTTGCTTGCCAAATATACGGCTGACCATCCGCAAGTGCAAAGTGTGCAGGCGTCTATCGACAAAATAAAAGTCGATCTCAATGAGGAAATATCACGGGTTGTCAACGGCGACGCACCATCGACCAATCATCTCCGGCAGGGTTTGTTGGAAAATGAAATTCAGGTGGGAGCCGAACTTTCCACCGCAAGCGCCCGCAAGACAGCCACGGAACAAATCATTGCCAGCGATCAGCAGGACCTGGCCAAAATTCCGGCTAAAGAGCACGGATTAGCTATTGTGGAGCGGGATGTGACAGTTGCCCGGGAAAAATACGTCATGTTGGCCAAACGGCACGAAGAGGCCCGTATCAATGAGGTTATGCAGCCGCTGGAAGTTCAGGTGATAGACGAACCGGACGCTTCTCCCTCGCCGGTACAGCCCAAAAAGACGCTAAACCTCTTACTGGGAGCGGTCATCGGTCTCGTCAGCGGTATTGGATTAGCGGTTTTGGGCGAGCATGTGCAAAAGAAAATGGCCACGGAAGAGGATGTTAAAAGATATCTTGATTTGCCGGTTATCGGTATGGTTCCTGACTTTACTGATGAACCAAGGCCGGGATATATCCGGTATCGGAATAAATTGCGGGCTGTGTTCAAATGGTTAAGCGGCCAGGGCTAACCAGCTAAATACAAATATAGGAAATAGAAAATAGGAACGTATTAATTCAATTTTAGACAAAGAGGATCGGGGATAGTATGCCGCAAGATTACCAAGGGGCTTTCAGCGATCGTACCCAAGTATCGATTGCCGACGCTTATCGAATTATTAGAACAAACATTTATTTTAGTAAAGGCGAAGATCAGCCCAAGATTATTATGTTTACCAGTGCGCTTCCCGGTGAGGGCAAATCCACCATTGCGGCGAATACCGCCATTGCTTACGCCCAGACGGGGAAGAGAGTTATTCTCGTGGACTGCAATTTGCACCGGCCAGTGCAGCACAAGCTGCTGAACAAAGACAGCGGGACAGATCGTAATTTGGCCAATGCGGGCCTAGGGGACTATCTGCGAAAAAAGGTTGTCCTCAATCATATCATAAGCGACACCGGTACCAAAAACCTCCGCTTAATATCCAGCGGCTATTTGCCGCTCAACCCGGCGGAATTTCTGGCTTCCGCCGATATGGAAGCCGCCCTTGATGATTTGAAGACCAAAGCGGATATTATAATTCTGGATACCCCGGCGGTTACCTTTGCCACGGATGCCTGCATACTGGCAGCCAAAACAGATGGGATCGCGGTGGTGGTCAATGTTAACATGGCGCGGCCGGAAGTTGTTCGTAAGGCCAAGCAGGTATTGGAAAAAGCCAACGGCCAATTACTGGGCGTGGTATTAAATCGTGTCAAGTCAACTCAATAATTGTTTAAAGAATTGGGAGTGATTTAACACTGGCGGAAAATTGGCGCAGGGGGGGTGACAGCGTGAACAATGCAATCCGATTATTGTCAATGGTGCTGCTTGATGGTTTTATCGTGGGAACTGTTCCGTACATCGCCGCACTGATTCGTTTTGAGGGAGCCATTAGTGAGTTTTATAACAGTGTAATACTCTATACTATACCGCTTACTATTTTTATCCGGCTTGGGACCTTCTATGCTTTTGGTTTTTATAACCGGCTGTGGCGGTATGCGGGTGCCAAAGAACTGCTGGTTATTGTCGGGGCTGTTACCGTCAGCTCGGCAATTATTGCGGTGATTTCAGCGCTGACGGTCTATCCGATACCCAAGAGCATACAATTGATGTCATGGTTTATCAATATTGTTTTTATCGGTATCACCAGAGTCATAGCCCATGTTAGTAATTTTATGCCCCAGGGCTGGAGCGAGCATGATATCGGGGTATTGATTATCGGGGCCGGCGACACGGGCGCAATGGTTGCCAGAGCCTTGAGCAGGCAGGACCTTGCTATGCGCCGCAACGGCATCCGGAAACTGGTCGGCTTTATTGATGATGAACCCTACAAGCAAAACCGGCTGCTTTTTGGCGCGAAAGTATTAGGTAAAAGAAGTGATTTGCGGCGTATTATCAGCAAACACAATGTCCAGGAAATTATTTTGGCAATACCGTCGATTAACGGTGAATTTGTCCGCGAAATTCTCGCCGACTGCCGAAAAGAGCGGTGCCGGCTGAAAATAGCGCCTAACCTGGACGAATGGATTAAAAGTGGCGGCAAGACGCTTCAACTGCGCAGCCTTCAACTGGAAGATTTACTCCGGCGCAGCCCTGTCGAACTTAACATGGGGCAAGTGGCCGAGTTTTTGAAGGATAAAAGTGTATTGGTTACGGGGGCCGGCGGCTCTATCGGCTCAGAGTTATGCCGTCAGATTGCATCTATGTCGCCCCGTATTCTTTATCTGCTTGGCAAGGGCGAAAACAGTATTTACGCTATTGAGAGTGAGCTGCGGGAAAAATATCAGGATTTAACCATTGAACCGCTGATTGTGGATGTACGGGACAGCAAGCGGATAAACCTGATTTTCTCACGCTGCGCCCCGCAGGTGGTTTTTCATGCTGCCGCCCATAAACATGTTCCGCTGATGGAAAAGCAGCCGGATGAGGCTGTGAGCAATAATATTTTTGGGACCAAGACGGTTGCTGAGGCAGCCGACAGATTCGGCACCGAGGTATTTGTCATGATATCGACGGATAAAGCGGTCAACCCCACCAGTGTAATGGGGGCGACCAAACGGATGGCCGAATTGATTATTCAAGACATGAACAAGACCAGTCGTACTACCTTTGCGGCGGTTCGCTTCGGCAATGTGCTGGGCAGCCGCGGCAGTGTGATACCCCTTTTTCAGAAGCAAATTGCCGCCGGGGGACCGGTTACCATTACGCATCCGGATATGAAACGCTATTTTATGACCATCCCGGAAGCATCATCCTTAGTGCTGCAGGCAGGCGCCTTGGCCCAGGGCGGGGAAGTATTCGTCCTGGATATGGGCGAGCCGGTAAAAATTTTGGACATGGCTTGTTCTATGATCCAAATCGCCGGCCTGATTCCCCATGTGGACATCAAATTTGACTACATTGGTTTAAGACCGGGAGAAAAGCTGTTTGAAGAGTTATTAACAGCTGAAGAGGGCGTAAATGTCACTAAGCATGAAAAGATTTATACGGCCAAGCTGAAGAATGTTGACCGGCAAAACTTGCAAAAGGGGTTAACATTGTTGCAGCAGGCGGCTTCATTTTCGGAAATTATTCAGATTTTGTCCTATTTGATACCGTCTTACCGGCCACCGGCGATGGTTAAGGAAGCAGCTTCGTGAAATGGCCGGAAAGGAACCCCAAAATGGATTGCCATAATGAGCTCAATTACGGAAGTTTGCTGAAGAAGGTCATGGAGTATGCGCCGGGAAGCTTACTGCCGGCTTTGCTGGGACTATTGTCGGCCGCCGTTTTTACCCATATATTTGCGGCATTTGAGTACGGCCGCTATAGTTTGGCTTTGAGTATAGCCGCCTTTGCTTCCGTTGCGGCGGCTGCGTGGCTGCAAACCTCACTTGCCAGATACTTGCCGTCACTCCAGGACCAAGGGGAGATAAACAAGTTAAAAGAATGCATAGCCGGTGGTTTGGCGCTGATTGTCGGCGCGGAAGCTATCCTTGCCGTTATTATGGCGTATGGAGTTTATTTGTTTCAGCCGCCTGGCTGGCAGGATTTATATTTACCCACGGCAGGACTAATTATCAGCAGTTCTTTGTTTACTTCGTTGAGTGTCGTCCTGCAGGCTGAGATGCGGGCCCGGGAATATTCCCGCTATAACATACTCACTACCGGCCTTAAACTGTTGTTCAGCTTAACTTTTGTTCTTCTGGTGGCGCCGAAGGCAGAGTGGATAGTCTACGGCGCTGTGGCCGGTACTATTATTCTTATTCCTGTTATGTGGCGGGAAACTAAGCTTCTTCCTTTTGGTTCCCTGCTGCAGCTTAAGATGGACCGGCCGTTTTGGTCAGGGATCAAGCGGCTGGCTGCATACGGGCTGCCCATGATCGGCTGGTATTTGGCCGTAGCGCTGTTGGGAACAGGGGATCGCTATGTTATCCAGTGGTTCCGCGGGGCGGCGGAAGTAGGTATCTATTCTGCCAATTATGTCTTGATAACAGGTGCTGTGGGCCTGTTAAACGCCCCGGTAATATTGGCCGCTCACCCTTTTCTCATGAAGGCCGGCAGTGAGGGCGATCGCCGGCAGACAGGCCGTTGGCTGGGCAATATCATCGATTGGTTTATTGCGGCGGGGATTCTGCTTACCGGTTTTATATGGCTATTCAGCGGCGACTTTGCCCAATGGTTTCTCGGACCGCAGTTCCGGGAGGGGCACGTTATAATGCCGGTGATTACCGCCGGGTATGTTGCTTTTCAGCTCAGTATGTATACACATAAACCGCTGGAGTTTGCGGGGAAAACCCATGTCATGCTCATAGTCGCCGTATTGGCGGTTGTTGTCAGTGCGGTGTTAAATATATACCTGGTTCCCCGAATGGGTTATGGGGCGTCCGCCTATGCCGTCCTGGCCGGCTACTTGTTTTACAATATAATAGTAAGCTATGCCGGACGAAAAATGGTGCCTTGGCAGGTGCGGTGGCAGCTGCTGGCCGGCATAACCGCCATAACGATTCTCGGCAGCATATTTATCGCTTATGAGCGAAACTCGATCCAGTCCCAATGGGGCTATGCAGCCGGAATAATTGCCGCGGCAATTCAATTTTTACTATTAGGCGGCGGTATTTTTTATCTGTTTGGTTTTAGAAAACTGTTTAACGTAAGACCGACATAGACCACTAGCCTGACAGAGGGACAGCGGCAAGAGGAGGGAAGTTATGCGCCCGGGAAGATTGCGCGTCGTGATATTAAATTACAATCAACCGGCTATGACCGTTAAATGTGTTGCCAGCCTGCTGGCGCAGTCTTATCAGCCGCTGGATGTAGTAGTTGTCGATAATGCTTCCGCCCCCGCGAATTATGAGCAATTGAAACAAAGTCTGCCAGAGCGGGTGGTGTTAATAAGAAATGCTGTCAATGCCGGCTATGCCGCCGGCAATAATGTCGGCGCCCGGCTTAGCGAAGGACTGGAACCAGCGGAATATACCATGATTTTAAACAACGATGTATTCTTGCCGGAACCCGCGGCGTTGAAAAACATGGTCACTGCCTTGGAAAAAGATGCGGACCGGGTTGCCGTATCGCCCCTGGTACAGTTAATGGGGACGGACCTGGATCCGCTAACCGGCATACAAGTCCGGCGGGACGCCGACTTCACAACATGTTTGGTAGTAGCCAGCTGGTGGCTCAGACGCCTGCCCGGCGGCAGTCGCGTTTACGATCGGCACGTCTATCAGGACCATAAGCCTTATCAGCCGGGCCGGGAGTATGAATGCGACAGTATTAACGGCTGTTGTTTTATCATCCGTACCAATTTCTTGGCAAGTATCGGCTATTTTGATGAGGGTACATTTTTATACTTTGAAGAAATCATTCTCGGCCGGCAAATAAAATTGGCCCAAAAAAAGTGCTGCCTGACTACCGCCGTAACCGTACATCACTTTCACGGCGCGACTACCAAGCAACGGTTAGGAGTCTTTCGCTTCCATATGTATAAGGAAGATGTGAAAAGCCAGGTATATTACTGCCGTAAATACCTGAACGCCGGCTGGTTAGCCTGCAGCTTGCTGGTTTTTGTGCGGGCTGTGGATTTCATTTCCAAGAAACTGATACAGTCCATGCTGTTACGGCCGGCAGCCAGGGGGAAGAAGGTTATAAAACAGTGACGTACTACTGGCTTATTACCGTCCTTGGCTTTACGGTAGCAATTATTCTGTCACTGTTTATTCACCGGCTTACCCGGGACTTGTTTGTTTTTACAAATATATTTTCCCTGTTATGGGGGGCATCCATCCTTATTAATATCTGGTCATTAAACGGAATGATAAGGGTCGAGCCGGAAACGCTCACTATTTTGTTCGGCGCCTGGTGGTTGTTGTTAATCGGAGCGTTGTGCATACTGCAACCGTATGATAAACCGATGTTTGCGGATAAAATCGATAGAAAAAAGACGGTTTACCTCTTCCTTTTTTTAATAGGCGCCCATTTGCTGGCTTTTAGCATTGAAATCGCCAGCATGGGTATTAACCTGCAAGATCCGGTTGGCTCGCTGGCGGCCGCCAGAGTCAATCAAGATATTGATCTTAATGCCATACCCTGGTTTATGCAGCCATTTCGCAACGGTTACACCTTTTATATACCCCTTGGGGTCATCATGTTGCGCAAAGGGTGGATTTCAGGGAAGCTGCTGGCCGCGGTGTGTGTTATGGGCGCCATAACCAGTCTGGTTTTTTTTACCCGGGGACCGCTGTTTAAAGTGATAATGACGATTCTGGTATCGCTAAACGCGGTATTTCCCAAGGAACAGAACCGCATTATCCTGATATGCGGCCTGCTGGGATTGCTGGGGTTTTTGGTCTTTGGCTATATGCAGTCGGTTATTGACGATGTTCCTGCCGGACAGGCGGGAAATGGCTCCCAAACGCAGGCTTTTGCTTCGTATATAGGCGGGCCGATGCTGGCTTATGAGACTATCCTGGAGGGTAATTATCTGGCCAGTGAGTACGGCCTATACTCCTTTGATATACCAAATTATATATTGAAAAAGATGGGCTTTATTCACGACTACACAAGTTTGATCCGCGAGTACATGGAGTTTCCCATTGTTACCAATGTATATACCTTTCTGGACTGTTTTACCCTGGATTTCGGCATTGCCGGCGCCATGGCGGGTGCTTTGGGGATTGGAATGCTGGCGGCCGCCGCTTACAATCTGATGAAGGCCAAGGGAAGTTTCTTCGCCATCGCCGGTTACTCCATGGTGTCATATTGTCTGCTTATGGCTATTGCCAACAATGAGTTTATCAGGTTCTCCTTTTTCCTGTTTATTTTCAGCAGCTGGATTTTTGACAGGTATATTGCCGCGGATAGTGATGTTTAGAATGTATCGGGGTGAGATTTTTATGTTTTCCGAACCGTTGGTCAGTATCGCTCTACCCGTTTTCAACGCTGAAAAAACCATTGGCGCCGCCGTCCAATCCATTCTGAACCAAACATACCGGCGGTGGGAATTGCTGATTATGGATGACGGCTCTACCGATGCCAGTCTGGCTATAGTCGCTGCCTGGGATGACCCGCGAATCAAAGTTGTAGCGGCAGGATGCAACCGGGGAATTGCCTATCGGCTAAATCAGGCCTTGGATATATGTGAAGGAGAATATTTTGCCAGAATGGATGCCGATGACATTTGTTTTCCTCAGCGCCTGGCCGCGCAGGTGGATTATATGCGGGAACATCCTGAGGTTGATTTGGTAGGCGCTAACATTATATTTTTTCAGGGGGACGGAGCTGTTCAAGGTATTTTGCCGGCGAAGCAAAGCCATGAAGAGATCTGCCGTAGGCCCTGGGCCGGTTTTTATCTGGCTCATCCCACCATGCTTGGCAAAAGGGACTGGTTTAGAAAACACCGTTACCGTTCCGAGTATAACGGGGCGGAAGACCAAAACTTGCTTTTCCGGGCATACCAATCCAGTTGCTTTGCCTGTATTCCCGAAGTCTTGCTAGGCTATCGTCAGGAACGACGGACGTTAAAAAAAATGCTGCGCGGGCGGTATGCTTTTCTGAAAGCCGTAGGTTGTGAAGCAATGGCGGCTAAGCGGTATGACGTGGTTGTGAAAAATGCGGTCATCTTATTGCTAAAAGTGGTGGCGGATATATTGAATATCCAATTTGGCGTCAAGAGTCTCCGCAATCCCATGTTGCCGGCAGATCCGTTGTTGCTGCAACGCTGGCATGATGTCTGGCTTTGTTCTCATTCGTCAAGAAGCTGATTAGAACATGATTATGCATATAAGGAATGATCTACGTGATGAAGGCCAACCATAAACCACTCATACTGCTGGCGGTAACGGCGCCGATAAGCATGATGTTCTTTAAAGGACAGATTACCCATTTGCAAAAAGCGGGATTTCAGGTTGCCGTGCTTTGCTCGCCGGGCTGGGCGCCAACGGAAGAGGTGGAATATTTCCCGGTTGCCATGGAACGGCAAATTGCCGTCTTTAAGGATTTTGTCAGTTTAATCCGCATAATCAAATTATTGCGCACCGTTAAGCCTGATATCGTCAACGCCGGAACTCCCAAAGCCGGTCTTTTGGTAGGTATGGCCGCTTTTATAAATCATGTGCCTGTGCGCATCTATACTTGTCATGGGCTGCGGTTGGAGACGCTGACCGGTTTAAAACGCGCGATACTTTTGGCAACAGAATATATAGCCGCTTTTTGCGCCCATAAGGTGGTTTGCGTTAGTGACAGCCTGAAGCGCAATTTTATTAAATTCCGTTTGGCGCCAAGCCAAAAAGTTGCGGTAATCGGCGCCGGCAGTTGCAACGGCATTAACATGGAGCGGTTTGTAAATTCAAATGCCAAAACCGGCCGGCGCGAAAAATTGCAAGCGGAGCTGGGTATTCCGCCGGCGGCAACGATAATCGGTTTTACCGGGCGCTTTACCAAAGACAAAGGAATATACGAACTGATTGCTGCCTATGAACAATTAAAAGACAACCATGCTCAATTGTACTTGCTGCTCGTCGGTGATTATGACGCCGATGACCCGGTTGCCGCGGAATTGCAGCACAGGATCCAACAAGATCCCGCTATTGTTGTTACCGGGTTTGTCGCTGATGCCGCGCCCTATTATTCGTTAATGGAAGTACTTTTGCTGCCAACCTACCGGGAAGGGCTGCCGACGGTTGTTTTGGAAGCGGCAGCAGCCGGGAAGCCGGTAGTGGCTTTTGCAGCAACAGGCTGCGTGGATGCGGTTGTCGACGGGGTGACCGGGTTATTGGTTCCGGTGGGTGATTGGCAGGCTTTGGCCAATGCTGCCGCCAAGGTGCTGGCGGACCGGCAACAGGCTTTGCTTATGGGGCAACAGGGCCAGGCAAGAATCGCCGCGGAATTTCGCCAAGAACTGGTTTGGGAAAATACGGCCATATTTTACCAACGTACCTGGCAGGATAAGACGGGACAGAGGCCCACAGCTGAAAGGACCGTATCATGAACAGCGGGCTAAGGGTCAAACGAATTTTTGATTTAGGCTTCTCGGTGGCCTTAATTATATTGTTGCTGCCGCTCATGGGCGCGGTGGCCGCACTAATTAAAATAAACCTTGGCTCACCCGTAGTTTTCCGGCAGCAGCGGCCGGGGCTTAAGGGGAAACCATTTTATATCTACAAATTTCGTACCATGACAGACGCCGTGGATGGAAAGGGGAATCTGTTGCCGGATGAACAGCGCCTGACAACCACGGGACGCTTATTGCGCCGGCTTAGTCTTGACGAACTCCCACAACTGCTTAACGTTATTAAAGGCGATCTGAGCCTGGTGGGTCCCCGGCCCTTGTTAATGGAGTATCTGCCACGCTATAACAGGGAGCAGGCCAGACGGCATGATGTGAAGCCGGGCATAACCGGCTGGGCCCAGGTACAGGGGAGAAACGCGCTTACTTGGGAAGAAAAGTTTCGCCTGGATGTATGGTATGTGGATAATTGGTCCCTTGGGCTGGATATAAAAATATTACTTATGACAATATTGAAAGTAGCCAAAAGGGAGGGCATTAATCAGTCCGGACATGTCACAATGCCTGAGTTCAAGGGAGAACAGGGAGGTGATCTTTCTTGCCGGAACTGAAAAATAACGTAATCCTGGTGGGGGCGGGAGGGCATGCCAAAGTGATTATTGACATACTGCGCAGCCGGCAGCAGTATACAATTGTTACTTGCGTTGACCGCCCGGAGAAAGCCGGTGGAATGGTAGGCGGTGTCCCGGTCGTGAGCGATGCTTCCAGTGTGGACCGGCTGTTTGCTACCGTAGGACCGATGCTCGACAGCGGCATTACCAAAGCGTTTGTGGCCATTGGCGATAACCGGCGGCGAATGGTTATCGTTGACAAAATGCGTGAATGGGGCTTTACCCTGGTCAATGCCATTAGCCCTTTTGCCTATGTGTCCGAGACTGTAAAATTAAGCGACGGAATCGCAATCATGCCTGGTGCTGTCGTCAATGCCGATGCGACAATCATGGCGGATGCAATCATCAATACCAATGCTTCGGTGGATCATGATTGCATTATTATGAACTGCAGTCATGTTGCCCCCGGTTGCAGTATCGCCGGCAATGTGACCATCGGGCAAGGGACATTCGTCGGTATCGGCGCCAAAGTAATTCCGAATCTTTGCATTGGTGACTGGAGCGTTATTGGCGCCGGTGCAACAGTAGTATCGAATTTGCCTGCCCATGTGGTTGCGTTTGGTGTGCCGGCTAAAGTACAAAAATTTTTGGCGAAAATTTAATAATACCCCAAATTATAAATTATGGATAATAAAAAAATAAAAATCAAGCAATTGCGAGGAATTTTCATGCACAAGTTCGGCGTTATATTTCTGTTGCTTGGCGTATTGCTGACCGCTGTTATCTTTGCGGGACGAATACTGACTATCGATGAACAGCCCCGGCCAGCCGACGTCATCATTATTTTGTCAGGGGACCATGGGGCTCGTACCGAAAAAGGGGTCGAGCTTTGGCGTCAAGGATATGCACCCTATGTGATGGTTTCGGGGGGAAATATATATCATACCACGAATATTGCCGAACTCATGGCGGCCCATGCAAGCGAGCTTGGAGTACCCAAGCAGTCAATTGTCATCGAGGCCCGGGCTATGTCTACCTTCCAAAATGCCATTTATTCCAAAGCCTTAATGGAGCAACATGGCTTCCGGTCCGCGATAGTGGTGTCTTCTAATTATCACATGCAAAGAGCCCGGTTGATATTCCGCAAAGTATTTGCCGGCAGCGGTGTCCAACTTGCCTATTGTTCAGTGGGCGATCCGGAGTTTGCGCCAAACTATTGGTGGACCAATAACCGAAGCATTATGGTTGTTATTAGTGAATATGTGAAATTGACAGGCTATGCGTTAGGTCGGTCGCTTTAACCACCCCATGGGATCACGAGATATTGGGATATTGGGATATGAATGATAATATGTAATGGAGGCAGTTACCGATGGATACCAGTAACCGTATTTATTTGTCCCCGCCGCATATGGGAGAAATGGAGCAGCAGCTAGTTGCCGAGGCCTTTGCCACCAATTGGATAGCACCTGTTGGGCCGCATGTAAATGCTTTTGAAGCCGAGCTTGCCGAATATGCCGGCAGCGGCGGCGCGGTGGCGCTTAGTTCAGGCACAGCCGCTATTCATTTGGCTTTAAGCCTGCTCAATGTTGGTCCGGGGGACACGGTATTTTGCTCAACGCTCACATTTATTGCCAGTGCCAATCCGATTACTTATCAAGGCGCCATACCGGTATTTATTGATTCCGAGCCCCAAACCTGGAATATGTCGCCGGCAGCGCTAAAACGGGCGTTTAAAGACGCGGCAGAAGCGGGTAAGCTGCCCAAGGCAGTCATTGTTGTTGATTTGTACGGGCAGAGCGCTGATAAGGATAGCCTATTGGCGATATGCAACTCCTATGGCGTACCTATGCTGGAAGATTCCGCCGAGGCGCTGGGAGCCACCTATAAAGGGAAAAAGGCGGGAACCATCGGCAGGTTTGGCGTATATTCCTTTAACGGCAATAAAATAATAACCACCTCCGGCGGCGGCATGCTGGTTTCCGAAGATATTGCATCACTGGAAAAAGCGCGCTTTTGGGCAACTCAGGCGCGTGATGCGGCCAGGCATTATCAACATAGCGAAATTGGTTATAATTATCGTTTGAGCAATGTATTGGCGGCTATTGGGCGCGGACAGCTAAGAGTCCTGGAAGATCGCATCCAGGCGAAACATGCCGTCTACAATCGCTATTTTGAGGAACTCTCCCCCATGGACGGTATTGAATTTATGCCGGAGGCGTCTTATGGACGGGCAACGCGCTGGCTGACGGTTATGGTGGTAGATCCGGCCGAATGCGGCTTAACGGCGGCTGTTATCATGGATGCTTTGGAAAAAGAGAATATCGAATCGCGTCCGGTTTGGAAGCCTATGCACCGGCAGCCTGTTTTTGCCAACCACCGTTATTACCCCCATACAGACGGGAAAAGTATTTCAGATTATCTGTTTCAGCGCGGAATTTGCCTGCCGTCCGGTACAAGCATGACTGCCGGCGATCAAGCAAGAGTAATAAATAGCATAAAAAAAGTTTTCCGCCTGCAACAAAAACGCAAAATAAGTTAGCACCATCTTGGACAAAGCGGAATGGGAAATGGAAATAGTGAGGATAACTATGCGCGAAAGTATACGCAATGATGTATGGCGGAAACTGTTTTGGCTATGGCTGTCTTTGGCAATAGGAAGCGGGGCGGTTATAGCTTTTGTGGAAAGAAATGGCCAGCCCCTGAAAGCATTACTGGAAGTGGAAGCTGCCATTCTTGTTACCGTTGTGGCTGTATACCCCCTTATGCTGTTTTGCAACAAAGCGTTGATTGACCATTTACAGGAATTGGTTTCGGCCAATATCGAATTACTTGAGGTAATCGGGGCGGCTATCGCCCAGCGGGATAGCGAAACAAGCCTGCATAATTACCGGGTTGCTATCTATGCCATTCATTTGGCTGAGGCCATTGGTTTGCCGCCGCTAAAGATCGCGGAATTGATTAAGGGTGTATTTTTGCATGATATTGGAACCATTCTGTTTAGCGATGAACTGTTATTAAAGCCGGGAAAACTGACTCCTGATGAATTTGAGATCGTAAAAACCCATACCATCAAGGGCAGTGAGCTAATTCGAAAAACGTCCTGGCTGACGGAAGCGGATGAAGTGATTCGATTTCATCACGAAAAATATGGCGGTACAGGTTATATGGAAAACCTGGCCGGAAAGTATATCCCCCTGAATGCCCGTATCTTTTCCATCGTGGATGTTTTTGACATATTGACTTCCAAACGGCCGTATAGAGAAGCTTACACTTTCAATAAGGCCATGCGTATACTTGATGAGGGAAGCGGCACTCAGTTTGATCCGGAATTGCTGACCTGCTTTCACAAAATCGCCAAGTCCTTATATGACAGCGTTGTTGATATAAATGAAGAAGAAGCCAGGGAACAATTGCGTGGGTTGTTAAAGCAATATTTTTAGAATTTTAACCCCCAGGATGCCGAGAGTCAATGGCTGCCAGGGGTTCTTTTGTGAGGCAATCGTGGGACAATACGTGTATAAGAAAGTAAAAAAGGCTAGCTTTCAGACTGATTAGGAATATTTTTTTACCGAAAAGGTAAAAAATAATTGTAAGAAATTCCTGGCGGTGCTATACTTAAAGTATCCGGGGAAAGGGCTTTCTTTGTTTATGATAATCGAATATAAGGACAAAAAGCTTGAGAAGATATGTACTAACTTAAGGGAGGCAAAAAAGAAATATAGCGGTAGAATACCGGAAGCCCTGCTGGCAGCTATAAATTTTATTAATGAAGCAGAAACTTTGCGCGATGTCATTCAATATCCTCCTTTTCATTTCCATGACTTGGGCGGTAATATGGCTGGGTTGTATACAATTGACATAGCAGGTAGAAAATCTGGCTTTTGAATGTTGCTTATTCCTAAACGTGATGACGGAAAGCCCTGCAGTAATGCCGAAGTGTTTGGAGAATATGCAATCCGTATTGTCGTTGTACATATCGAGGAGGTGACAAAACACTATGAGTAAAATCGAATATGAAGAGCTAATTGCTTTTCACCCGGGATATTATCTACGGGAAATCATCGAGGACATGGGAATTACTCAAAGTGAGTTTGCCAAACGATTAGATACTACGGACAAAACACTGAGTAAATTGCTTAATGGGGAAATTCCTTTGTCAAACGACATTGCCCAAAAACTAGCACAAATGCTTGGAACTTCTGTGAAAGTTTGGTTAAACTTACAAAATGCATATAATGAAAAGCTTGTAGAAATTGAACAAAGAAAAAAACTCGATCAAGAGAAGCATTATCTTAAGTTTATTGATTATAATTATTTCTGCTGCTTAAAATTAGTCAAAGAAACTAAAAAAGTGGAAGAAAAAATATCCGAGTTGCATAAATTTTTTAAAGTGTCATCATTGAGTGTATTGACCAAAAAAGATTTTTTGGTTGCTTGTAGAACTGCCGTTTCGGATGTTGCTGAAAAAAATATTGTTAATTCTAATGCTTGGATTCAAACGGCAATGAATATGGCAGAGAAAATTAATTGTTACCCTTTTAATAGTAAAAAACTAAAAGGATATCTGCCTGAAATTAGAGGAATGACATTACAAGATCCACAAGTTTTTTGTCCGCGGCTATGTGAGATTTTTAAAGAGTGTGGAGTTGCTTTTGTCTTATTGCCACATTTGAAAAATTCTGGTGTTAATGGCGCCGTAAAATGGATTAGCTCTGAAAAAGTACTGTTGGCAATTAATAATAGAAGAATGGATGCTGATGTATTTTGGTTTTCTCTATTCCATGAAATTAAACATGTATTGCAGCAAAGGCTAAAGGAAACTTTTATTAGTTTTGATAAAGGTGAGAATTTTGA
Source organism: Methylomusa anaerophila (assembly GCF_003966895.1). Classification (NCBI taxonomy): domain Bacteria; kingdom Bacillati; phylum Bacillota; class Negativicutes; order Selenomonadales; family Sporomusaceae; genus Methylomusa; species Methylomusa anaerophila. Next base: position 1,561,082 of record NZ_AP018449.1, read on the forward strand.
TAGACTTGATGTAGGGTTAGAGCAGGAGGCGGATACCTTTTCCGGCGATTATTTGATACCAGGAGATCAATATTCTAGTTTTATTGAAAGCGGGAACTTTAGTGAAGGCAGTGTTAAACAATTTGCTTTAGAAATCGGCGTTCAGCCGGGTATAGTAGTTGGAAGATTGCAGCACGATAGGTTTCTGGAATTTAATAGATTAGCTCATTTAAAAGAAAGATATAAGATAGAACTTTGTTAGTGACCATCTGAGCCGATGTTATAGAAGCAAAACCTAATAGCCTGAGGCATTAAATTGCAGAATGCCCAGCGGGGATTCCTTACTATCATTTATGGTAACTTCCACCGTATCCCCCAACTTAACCAGGGGGATTTTCGGCGACGTATTTACCGTACCGATGAATATACGGGGATCATTCTCAATCGTAAAGTAAAAGTAGGATTCGCCGCCCTTTACCACTGGGGAAAAGCGGGTGACTTTGCCCTGCAAAGTAACTTGTTTGGTTTCATTACCGGGAACGTAGAGGTTTCCCTTGTCGATGAGGTTTTGCTGATAGGCGCGCGAAGCACTTTCGATATCCGGTCCGACCCCCACGATATTATAGTTTTCAACGGAGACGAAAGAAACGAGTTTTAAGAGGCCTTCCTTATCCTTTAGCGAGGCAATGTATGTCGCTGTTCCATTGATATTGTACAGTACCGGATCACCGGCGCGGTAGCCTTTTTCCTGCACTTGCCCTTCGGCCGACCGTTTGGCGGCGTCTTCGGTGGCGCCGGCCAGTTTGTACCATTTGGCTTCCTTATTACGGGAATCGACCAAAACAAAGCCGACGGTGCTTTCGTCGCGGCCGGCGGAAGTGATGCCGGTATACCAATAGGTCCGGTTGTCATTGCCGTATATCAGATTCAAATGGTCTCCTGCCGGTCTCAAGATGCCGGTTTTGGCAAAGATGGCATTCCAGAATCCGTTAATGTATTCTCCCCAGTCCCGGATTTGCTTATAAATAAACCCTTCCGGCTGAATACGGTCAACCCAGGCGGGAACGTCATTCATCCCATATTGGCTTATTGCTCCCGTCTGGGCATTGACCAGTACGGCGCCGACAGTGTCCGGCCCATTGTAGCCGATTGTATTCTTATATAAGGTAACGACCCAGTAAGGGTTCAGGTCGTCGTCGATTTCGAAAGAATAGTCGGTCATCCCAATATTAAAAAAGCCGTGAAAGTACAAATATCTCGGCAAGTAGTCAAACAAAAAAGCGTTGGTCTGATACTTAAGATAGATATCATGTCCCTTTACGTTCTCGATAAGCCGTACATCCTGGGGATCAGTCGCGGATACCATGATATAACCGCGGCTGCCCTGAGAGAAATTGCTCAGCCACTGAAAGAAGCCGCGATGTTCCAACGGCGCAACATAGAATAACTTATCCTGAACCTTTTGGAGGTCCATTTCACCCAACCGGGTTGCACTGCCCAGCGCCGGGATTTCACCAATTTTTTTATCAGCCAGTTTGATCGCTGTTTCCTGATCAATTATCCTGATTTGTGATAATTTTATCGGTTCGACGTCGGCGGTAAACGAGCTTTCCTGTACATTGCCAATCAAATTGCGATAGGCTTGATTGAAGAATAGCGGATTGCTTGCCAGCATGGGCAATAGCAGGGAATTGAGAAGGCTGATTATGATGAATGCAATACCAATTAGGGCAATGCGCTTATACTTTTTTACAATTTTTTGCACGGTAATATTAATGGTATTCGTATTTTCCGGTGTCCTACCGCCCAATTTGCCGCTTAACTTGTCCAGGATGGAATTGCCGAAACCGCCGCGGCCATGTTTTATAATGCCGGTTACAGCAAGCCAGATAAGGAATAAGCCCCACAACATCAAAGGATTGGACCAATCTGTAAACCAAAATGCCAATACGGGCCTTTCAAGATAGAAGTATGCCAGGTTAAATAGGATAAACGCCGTCACTAATCCCATATTTCCACCTCATATACGCTTTCTTTCTTCGGCATGTATGACCGGTTCCTGCTGCCGAGCATTCTGATAAGCCTTTCGCTATTTATCCCCAAACTCCTCCAGTAGGCTGGCAAGTTTAAAAGGCAGCAACGTTTATCAGCGCTTTTATGGTTATCCCATTCATAAACGTCACCTTTCGCGGTATAATTGTACTTATAATGGCTTACAACGGGAGAAAATATAACAGGCGCGGATTATGGCAGGAGATGAGATCAGGATGATATGGCTTTTGTTGGTACTTATTATTGGCGTAATCGTGGTTATAATATTAAAGAAAAACGGGGAACAGCCGGAAACGGCGGTTACCGCAAATGATTACCGGGAGGGTACGGAACTGATGGAAGATGCAAGCGATGTGATGGGCGGCGAAATACTCGGATACCTTTTGAACAATTTTTTGCTTGATCCGAAGCAGTACCAGGAATGGCGGGGCTTGACGCCGGAAAAATTGAAAAGTACCTTGGCGGCCAACGGTATTTTAAGCGAGTCTGATTTTGATAAACTAGCCGGGCAGATTGCTGTTAGCCAGCAAAGCAGTGTTCCGGGCGCCGGCACCGAAACATTCCATGCCGGCAATCCTGGCCCGGGGGAAACAGAAAATTTCGGCGGCGATTCCGACAGCGGCAACAGGTAACAGGTAATAGGTAATTGAAGCAATGCATCACCACTAAACTTCAGGCAAATTTGCGTGGTGATTTTTTTCGTCTTTTTATCCCTCTTGACAAATCCCAGAAATGATCTACGATAGTAATAATTATACACGCAACAAACACTCCCGGCATTCCCGGCGTAGAATAAGTTGAATCGACAGGATATAGCGGATAATTATAGAGGAGGTTACCGGATTGGAACACCCGTGGATCGAATACTGTAAGCGGATTCAAGCCATTGCCCAGGCGGGACTGGAGTATTCCGCCAATACGTACGACAGGGAACGCTATGAAGAATTACGGGAAATCAGCGTGAAAATGATGGCGAATATTTCCGGGAAATATGTAGAAACCGTGAAGGAACTTTTCGCCAATGAATCCGGGTATCAGACACCGAAAGTTGATATTCGCGCCGTCATCTGTAAAGACGACACAATATTGCTGGTAAGGGAGAAAATCGACGGCTGCTGGTCGCTGCCCGGTGGTTGGGCCGATATTGGTTTAAGTCCGAAAGAAGTTGTGGTAAAAGAAGTGAGGGAAGAGGCCGGACTCAGTGTCAGTCCCATCCGCTTGCTGGCGGTAATGGACAAGAAGTTCCACGCCCATCCGCCGTCTCCCTATCATACCTATAAAATATTCATGCAGTGTGAGATTGCCGGCGGCGACATGACGCCGGGATCGGAGACAACTGAAGTCGGCTTCTTTCCGGTAAGCCGGCTGCCCCAGCTCTCTGCCCATAGAATTACCGCCGAGCAGATTTCGATACTGTATGAATTGGTAAATGATGAAGAAAAGGCTCCTGTTTTTGACTAAGTTACTTAAGGAGAATCAATGATGACGGCAATAACGGAACTCAACCAGTTAATTATTTATCGCAACCTCCTGGCTAATCCGGTTGTAAAGAAACTCCTGCTATTCTTGTCAGGTGAAAGCAGTGAAGATGTGCGGCCGGCAGTGGTGTATGATTTTATCCGGCAGGCGGAACAACTGGGCTTAGCCGGCGATGTGGTAAAATCTTATCTTCTCTATCTAATCTCTGTGGATGAGAATATATTCAGCGCTATGGCCGAAAAAACCAACGGACAAATGGGCGACAGTCTTTTTGCCACTGCCCGGCAGGATATCGCCATTTTGAAGCGATTCTTCGACAATGCCCTGAATCATCTGCCGGGCCTGGATATGCTGCGGCAATATCAGCCTACTTCACCCCAGAATCACAAGGCGCTGGGGGAATTGGCAGCCTATTTTTTTGCTTCAAACGCTTTTTCGCCGGATGAAGCGGTAAGGCGGCTAATTGCCCACTATGTCCAGCACGGCTGCGGTAAAGCGGCCAATGTGGCTTTCTTCCGCTGGGACAGCGATGCTGGGTTACAGGGCGTTCAAAATCCTGATCCCATCAGGCTGGCGGATATTGTCGGCTATGAATACCAAAAATCCCTTCTCATTGGCAATACCCAAGCTTTTCTGGACGGCAGGCCGGCCAACAATGTTCTCCTGGTGGGGGACAGGGGTACCGGCAAGTCTTCTTCCGTAAAGGCTTTGGTAAATGAGTATTACATGAATGGCCTTAGACTGATTGAAGTACCGAAATATGAATTGAGGCATCTTAACAAAATCATGGATTTGCTTCCGGGTCGCGGCAAAAAATATATTTTGTTTCTGGACGATCTTTCGTTTGAGGAAAATGAAGCGGAGTTTAAGTACTTGAAGTCTGTCATTGAGGGGGGAGTCGGGACTAAGCCGGAAAACGTGCTGATCTACGCCACTTCCAACAGACGGCATATCATCCGGGAAAACTGGAGCGACAGCGGGGAAAAGTCGGATGACAAACATCGCGGCGACACCATCCAGGAAAAAATATCGCTGGCCGACCGTTTTGGCATCACCCTCATATATACGGCGCCCAGCCAGGATGAATATCTGCAAATTGTCGCCGGCATTGCGCAAAGGAACAATATCGGCTTATCACCGGCGGAACTCAGGAGTGAGGCTATCAAGTGGGAAATGCGTCATTCCGGCCGGTCCGGCAGGGTTGCCCGCCAATTTGTCCAGCATCTGCTGGGATGCCGGCAGTAGATCATTTTGCAGTAGATGATTTTTGGGGAGGAATGTGAAAGTGACAAACATCGACTGGGTAAAAGAATTTCAAGGTTCGGCAGTAGTTTGCGACAAAAACGGTATTATAATATATATGAATGATACGGCATGTAAGACATTTGCAAAATACGGCGGTTCAGAACTTGTGGGCGCCAGCCTCTTTGATTGCCACACCGAACGGTCCCGGCAGATCCTCCGGACGATGATGGATGAACGGAAGGTAAACAGCTACACTATTGAAAAAGACGGGGTGAAAAAGCTCATTTACCAGGCTCCCTGGTATCAGGACGGCGAGTATATGGGTTTTGTGGAACTTGGTCTGGAAATTCCTGCCGGGCTACCGCATTATGTGCGGGGATAGTATGCGTGCGGAGATTGGACCGGGTCGAGGCAGGCGGTAATCCCAAGAAGGAGGCGATTTCTTGATCATTGATTTGCATTGTGACACCATTCGCAGACTGAATAAATTGCAAGACGGAGCAGGACTTCGGCGTAACAATCTGAATGTGGATATCGAAAAACTGCAAAAAGCCGGTTCCCTTGCTCAGTTTTTCGCCATGTTTGTTGATATTAAGCAGGACGGAGATTCTTTGGAATATGCGTTAACGCTTATTGACCGGTTCCATCAGGAAATAGCCGCTAACGCCGATGCCATTGCTTTTGCCGGCAACTGGGAAGACCTGGAATACAACCGGCAAACGGGTAAAATCTCAGCTTTCCTTACCATTGAAGAAGGCGGAGTGGTCAAAGGCAATTTGGCCAACTTAAGAATTCTGTACCGTTTGGGAGTCAGGCTGGTGACTTTAACCTGGAATTATCCCAATTGCATTGGTTTTCCTCACTGTGACGCCGCCGGGCAGGATAAAGGGCTAACTTCTTTCGGCATAGACATGGTGGGGGAATTGAACCGGCTGGGGATGATTATCGATGTTTCCCACCTCTCTGATCAAGGTTTCTATGATGTGGCCCGCCTGTCGACTCAGCCTTTTACCGCTTCTCATTCCAATGCCCGCGCCATGGCCGGCCACACGCGCAATCTGACCGACGACATGATTCGAACGCTGGCGGACAAGGGCGGCATTATGGGCATCAATTTTGAACGATCCTTCCTCGGTAATGGGCCGCAAAGTAAAGTGGCGGACATGGTGGCTCACATCCGCCATATCCGGAACATCGGCGGCCGGGAAGTAATTGCCCTGGGTTCTGATTTCGACGGCATCAGTCAGGAACTGGAAATCGCTCATATGGGTGAAATATACAAATTAATTGACGGGTTAAAGGCAAGCGGGTTTACTGATGAGGACATAGACAAGATCCTGTGGCAGAATGCCGCCCGGTTGATACGGGCGGTAATGAAATAGGCAGCTATTATGATTCTATTACCTTTTTCAGCCCTTCGAGATCCTTGATTTTTACAGATGAGCGATAGAATTCAATCATGCCTTCGTCGCGCATGCGGCCCATTTCACGGGAGAGGGCCGTGCGGGATACATTGAGAAAATCGGCTAAATCATTGCGGTTTAACGTCATGATAAAAGTGTTTCTTGCCGTTAACTTGTGCTGTTCCAGCAGATAGGTGCTTATTTTTTCCCGCATCCCCTTAATGGCGAGGTATTCCACTTTGCGATTCAACATAACTGCCTGCTCGGACACTATCTTCAACATGTTGGTGATAAGCTGCTTGTGGCTGCCGCATATATTGGCACAGGTCCCCATAATTTTTACCGACGGCAAAAACATCACTTCACATTCGGTCTGGGCATTAACTGACATGGGCCAAATCTGGGTGGAGGAAAATGTAATTATCTCCCCGAACATATCGCCTGCGCCCATCATTGTCATTACAATCCGGCTGCCGGCCGCATTTTCCTTTATTACAGTCGCCTTGCCGGCCAGAAGAATGCCCAGGCCGGTAAAAGACTCACCCTCAACAGCCACGTAGCTGTTCCTGGGATAGGCAGATACCTTCGGCTGCAGGCAGTTGATCACAGCCGCCAGTGAATCGGCGTTAATGCCGGCAAACAGCGGTGAATGCAGGAGAACATCATAATGGATAGTCAAAACTTAACACAACCTCATTTTTGGTAGCCATGGCTATCAATTTTTTATTTTCATTTTCATTATATTACAATGAATTTAACAAAAACAAGTTACGTTAATGTGACCAACATAAAAAACACAATCCTTGAAGTCTTGTGTAGCAGACTTCAAGGATTGTGGGAAAAGATGGTATATGTTTCCCCGGACATGGTTAGAAAACATCAGGTTTTTGAGGTTGCCGTTTTGCTTATTAAAAACTAACGATTTCAACTTAAAAGGATGGAAATGGAAAGAGCCTATGAACCCTTAATTTATAAGGATTCATAGGCTCTTTTTCAAAAAGCAAATGCCGGTTGATATTCCTTTGCGCCGATAAGTGGTTTATACGTGTCTAGTCAAAAATTTCTATTTCGAATGCGTCGCCGGAAAGCCGAAGATGGAATTCGTTTTCATCATTTTTATGCCATTTATACCAGTCGGGCCACATTTTCGCATGTTCTTCCCGCCAATCTCTATCCTGGCGATGTTCTTTCCATTCGCGGTCATGCTCTTTCCATTCCTTCTCGTGGTCTCGCCATTGCTTTTCGTGCTGCGCTCGCCGGTCATCCTGTTGTACTGCTTGATTGGGATGCTGTTGATTGCGGTCACGGTCGCCATGATGGTCATCAGCCAAAGCCGCCAAGGGGAAAATGGTAATGGCGAAAACGATAGTCAACAGAGCCATTAATTTTTTCAAGGGGACACTTCCTTTCAACTTGGTGTATTGATATTTTTTATTATTTTTATACTTACGTAAGCGCGGGATAAGCCTTTTTCGGGTCTCTTCGCAGCTTAAAGTGAAAGAAGCTATTTTACGGTATCAACATTAAGCTACGGTATTTGCCGTACTAATAGCGTTAGCGGTTTCATCTTGCGTTTTTGCTTCTCGCTTTGCAATTTCAGTATTGTATTCATTCTGCGTGATTTGGCCCTTGTTCAGCATGCTTTTTAGTTGATAGTCGGTGTATTGTGACAGATTAGTTGCAGCAGATGCAGAATCAGCATCTGCGGTGCTTTCGACATTGCTTGTGGTTGCACCGGAAGCAGATGAACCTGATGTTTGCGAAGCAGCATTTACAGATGAGGTTGCGTTGTCAGATGAACTGGCAGACTGCTTGCCTGTTGGCGACTCGTTACCAGATTTTGAAGCGTTGAGTGCATTCAAACCTTCCTCACTGATGTCAACCGAGTAAGCCGGGGAAATAGTGGTTCCTGCAGAGGGAACAGATTGAGCGGCGACGGTTCCCTCTGCTGACGTAATAGTATTGATCGAACCGGTTGCTGAATTTGTCTGTTGTAACTGGGCGTCATCTTCTTGCGGCTTTTTTGCCTGAGTTGAAAAAACATACAAGGAACCCGTAGTATTTCCGCTCGGGAGAGTATTACCAATCTGATTCATTTAAAAACCTTCCTTCCTCACCGTTATTTTCGATTTTCCTTATTATTTGGAGTATATTAGAAAAGGCTTTAAGTTACTTTTTCCCGCTTAAAAATTGTTTTTCAACGATATTATCGCAGTTCATTATTAAAAAATCCTTAGAATCGCTTTGGCTTCATGTCATATAGCTTTCTTTGGCTATATCGACATATCGACCGTTTCCTACATAGTCATTTACCTTGCTATAGATCTACTAGGGTTAGCTTATCACACCAATGTTACGATTGTGTTACAGGTTACTAGATTTGACTTTACCACTCAGGCAGCTCCCGAAGCACCTGTTCTAACAGCGGCCTCATTTTACTTCAGCTGTGCGCCGACAGCTCAGTCGTTTCTAAGCTTGAGGAGGAACTTAAAGTCATTCCGAATGTTAAAGTAAAATACATGACATTAGATTTTTAAGTTTAGCGGAACTGCTTTTAGTAGCCATGGCTACCGATTTATTATGGTTATTATATTACAATGAAGACAATCAAGACAATGAAGCAAACAAATTCATTCCCTGGCGTGTTGTTACCATCAGTACCAATGGAAATATAATCTTATCCACAACTGCGACAAATTGAGGAATTGAAAAATGAAATTGAGGAGGAGAAAAAATGTCAGACATGTTTTGTTTTCAATGTGAACAAACCGCAGGCGGTAAAGGCTGCACCAAAGGAGGAGTCTGTGGGAAAAAGCCGGAGGTCGCCAATAAACAGGACGAACTTACCGGCGCCTTGATCGGCCTTGCCCGGGCGGCAGCCGGCAAAACACCCGGCAAGACGGCCGACGAACTTATGATGCAGGGGCTGTTTACCACTGTAACCAACGTCAACTTTGACAGCAGCCGCATTGACGAATTCATCCGGCTGGTTGCGGCGGAAAAAGCCAAATTAGATCCTGGTGCGCAGGATTTTCCCGCCGGCACCCTGTTCACCGGCGGGGAAGAGGATATCGTATCACTCCGCTCCACCTTGCTGCTGGGTCTGCGCGGCATGGCCGCCTACGCCTGGCACGCCTATGTGCTGGGCAAGCGGGATGATGAGCTTACCGCCTGGTTCTATAAGGGAATGCGCGCCATTGGTGAAGAGCATACAGCGGAAGAATGGCTCAACTTATTGATGGAGTTTGGTCATATCAACCTGAAATGTATGGCCCTGCTGGATGAAGCAAACACATCGGCCTACGGGCACCCTGTACCCACCGAGGTTTCCACCCTGGTGGAAAAGGGTCCGTTCATTGTCATCACCGGCCATGATCTGCATGATTTGAAACAACTCCTGGAGCAAACAAAAGATAAAGGGATCAATATTTACACTCATGGTGAAATGCTGCCGGCTCACGCCTACCCCGAACTGAAAAAATACCCCCATCTTAAAGGCAACTTCGGTACTGCCTGGCAAAATCAGCAAAAAGAATTTGACAACCTTCCCGCGCCCATCCTGTACACCACCAATTGTCTTATGCCGCCCAAACCGTCCTATGCCGACCGGGTGTTCACAACCGCGGTTGTGGGCTATCCTGAGCTCAAACACATTCCGGGGGAAAATGGCAGCAAGGATTTTACCCCGGTCATCAATAAAGCATTGGAACTGGGTGGCTGGAAGGAAGACAAGCAGTTCACCGGCATCAACGGCGGCGCCGGGCTGATGACCGGCTTTGGCCGCAATGCCGTATTGGGAGTGGCCGATAAAGTAATCGACGCCGTCAAAGCGGGGGCCATCAAGCATTTCTTCCTCGTCGGCGGCTGCGACGGAGCCAAGCCGGGGCGCAACTACTACACCGAGTTCGTTCAAAAGACGCCTAAAGATACGGTTGTTCTGACCCTGGCCTGCGGCAAATACCGGTTCAACGACCTTAACGCCGGCGATATCGGCGGTATTCCCCGCATCCTGGATATGGGCCAGTGCAATGATGCCTACTCGGCAATCCAGGTTGCCGTGGCTCTGGCCGGCGCCTTCCAATGCGGCGTGAATGACCTGCCCTTGACCTTGGTCCTTTCCTGGTACGAGCAGAAGGCGGTCTGTATACTGCTCACCCTCCTTGCTCTCGGTATAAAGAACATCTATATCGGGCCGTCCCTGCCGGCTTTCCTGTCCGGCAATGTGCTGAATATTTTAGTGGAAAAGTTCAACCTGAAACCCATTAGCACGCCGGCCGAAGATATGCAAGCCATTCTCAGCCGCTGCTAAATACAAAAAATAATTAAGTGATAAGGAAAAGGCGGTGAGGATTTTCACCGCCTTTTATGTCAAATAATGAATAATTAACCTAAACTATAAAATTTGCAGTTTGGAATTATTCGATATCAATAAAGTAGAAAGGATGAGCGGACAATGGATGGATACCTAATGACCGCAGAACAGTGCGGCCACTATTTCGAACGTCTAAAATCTGAATATTCCTTATTCGCGCCGGTGGTGCTAAAAGGTAAAGGCAGCTTTACCGACACTGACTCGGTACGTTATCAGGAAGTTAGTACTGTAGAGGAAATTGAGTTTAGGCAAAAGTCTCATTTCTCGGCCAGAGAGGTATTGCTGCCCATAACGCAAACGCTGTTTTACTTTACGGAAGATCACTGGCTGGAGCCAAAGACCGGGAATAAGAAGATACTTCTCTTTTTACGCAGCTGTGACATTCACGCCATCAAGCGACTGGACGAAATATACCTTAGAAATGGATCAGAAGACCCGTATTATAAGGCGGTACGGGAAAGAATCCGTTTTTGTCTCATTGAATGCACCGCCAGTTTTCCCAATTGCTTTTGCGTAAGCATGAATACCAATCAAACCACCGATTATGACCTTGTGCTGAGATCTGAAGGCGAATACGTATATGTGGGGGTAAATAATAAGGAGTTTGGCTGTTCTTCTGGCCAACCGGTTACATTTGAACCACAGTTTGTAACCTGTAACGAAACTGCCCTATCCGTGCCGGAAAGTCTCCCGGCTTCGGTTGCCGCTGCCGGAGTATGGCAAGAATATTCGGCGCGGTGCAGCGGCTGCGGTCGGTGCAGTTTTGTATGTCCGACCTGCACTTGTTTTTCCATGCAAGATATTTTCTACAAAGATAATGCCAACGCCGGGGAAAGAAGAAGGGTCTGGGCTTCCTGCATGGTAGACGGCTTTACCGATATGGCGGGCGGCCATTCTTGCCGGAAAAGCCAGGCGGATCGAATGCGCTTCAGGGTTATGCATAAGTTTCATGATTACAGGAAGCGGTTTGGCTATGACATGTGCGTCGGCTGCGGCCGCTGCGATGATATCTGCCCCGAATATATCTCCCTTGCCGGCTGTATAAACAAGCTCAATGCTTATATAGAGGAGGTGGGGAAATGAGCAACGTGTACATGCCGGTGAGGAGCCGGATCTGCAAAATCATCCCGCATACCGCGACAGACTATACCTTTGTCATGGAGTATGCCGGTGATGTCAAGCCCGGACAATTTTTTGAAGTCTCCATCCCTAAATATGGCGAAGCTCCTATTTCCGTAAGCCATATCGGGGAAAATTTCGTGGGGCTGACAATACGCCGCGTGGGCGTTGTCACCAATACCATTCACAATATGAAGCCCGGAGATGCACTGTTTGTGCGGGGACCGTACGGCAATGGTTTTGATCTTGACTTATTTAGAGGACAGGAAATAATCGTTGCCGCCGGCGGCACCGGGCTGGCGCCGGTAAAGGGACTTGTCGATTATTTTTCCCGGCATCTGTCGGAAGTTAAGTCGCTGACACTGCTGGCGGGGTTTAAGTCGCCCGGGGATATTTTGTTTAAAGAAGATTTAAAAAGTTGGCAGTCGGTGATTCCTGTTACCGTCACCGTCGACAGGTCGGACGATCCGGCATACCGGGGCCGGACCGGGCTTATTACCGGCTGTGTGAAAGACGTGAATATCAGCAATATTGCCGGGGTGCAGGTGATTGTGGTCGGACCGCCGCTGATGATGAAGTTTACCGTGGACGAATTCCTGCGCCGGGGAGTTCGGGAAGAAAACATATGGGTGTCTTACGAGCGGAAGATGGGCTGCGGCGTAGGCAAATGCGGCCACTGCAAAATGGATGATACGTATATTTGCCTGGAAGGCCCGGTATTCAACTATGCCAAGGCCCAAAAGATGTTTGATTAGGAGGGAGCGTGGCAGTATGAACATAATTGTCAAGGACATCAACAAGGACATCAATACCAAACAGCTAAAGAAGAATGCATTCCGGGTAACCAAGGAGCGGTACAAAACAGCGGCCAGAATCAGGGTACCGGGGGGACACCTTGACGCCCAATACCTGACAGTGATTAAAGATATAGCCGAAACCTTCGGCAATGGCACCGTGCATTTCACCACCCGGCAGGGTTTCGAAATTCCGGGTATTGATATGGATAAAATACCCGAGGTCAATGCCAGGCTGCAGCCGGTGATTGAAGGACTGGGAATCAACCAGGCAAGTCCCAACACCGGTTATCCGGCGGCAGGAACCAGAAATGTGGCCGCTTGTATCGGCAGCCGGGTGTGCCCCTTTGCCAATTACGATACCAGCGCTTTGGCCCAAAGAATCGAGCAGGCGGTGTTTCCCAACGATTATCATGTTAAAATTGCGCTGACCGGTTGTCCCAATGACTGCATCAAGTCCCGCATGCACGATTTCGGCATTATCGGCATGAATGAGCCGCAATATGACTCTTACCGCTGCATCGGCTGCCAAGCCTGTGTAACCAACTGCAAACAGCGGGCAGCCGGCGCCCTTAAGTTCGAAAACTTCAAAGTAACCAGAGATGACGAAAAATGCCTGGGGTGCGGCGAATGTGTCTTAAAGTGCCCTACCGGCGCCTGGACCAGAGACCGGAAAAAACTGTACCAACTTGTCATTATGGGCCGGACCGGCAAAAAAAATCCCCGCATCGCCCAGACGTTTATCAAATGGGTGGATGAGGAGAGTATCATCAAAATATTGAAGAACACCTATGGTTATATTGACCGGTTTATTGACAGGGATGCCCCCGGCGGCAAGGAGCATGTAGGCTATATTGTCGACCGGACAGGTTATCAGGTATTTAGAGAATGGGTCCTGAAAGATGTGGTACTAAACCCCGAAGCCCAGGTGGCCCAGTCTGTAAACTGGTGAATATTCACGCTCCCCAGGCTATAGGGCGAACTCGGCCTGCACCGGCCTTTCACCGGTACATACATACTCTGATTTCAATAGTTCTTAAAAGCCATATCATGCTCTCCGATATTCCGCAAATAGATTGTATCGGGCTTGACATACTGGAAGGTCGCACGGACAGCCATATTAACTGACGCTTCAAAAATATCCCCGGTCCCTTGAATTTTCTTAATTCGTAGCGAAGGGTGGCGGGGATTTTTCAATATTTTCAGTATATCCGAATTTCGTACAAAAGGGAACAGTATTATATTATTATAATAGAAGAACTCTAGCCTCGGGACAATAAACCTGTCCCTGTCCTATAGCTTGTGGCGGTCTTTTTGCATATTTATAGGTGAGATATGATTATACTTTTTGAACAAACGGCTAAAATAATTGCTATCGTTAAATCCGACGATTTGAGCAACTTCGCCGACCTTCAAATGGTGGTGCTGCTCCAGTAATTTTTTAGCCTCACTGATACGTAAATGATTGATATACTCAATGGGGGGCATACCGATAATGCTTTTAAACAGACGACACAGATGGTAAGGACTCACATTGGCCAACGCGGCTAGTTTTTTAAGGGTAATTTTTTGTTGGTAATGTTCATCAATATATTCTAGTAGTGGACGGAGTTGAGGATGTTGTCTGTTTTTTACTTCATCAGTGACAAGAACTGTATGTCGCCGCATTAGTGAAACGAGAATACGGTAGACTTCAGCCTTAATCACCAGTTCATAGCCAAGTTTTTTCTGTTCATATTCCGCAATTAAGTTTGTGACCTGATGAACAAGATCTTCGTCATTTTCGATCTTATTCTGGAAACAAATATGATTTTCTAACAGAGGGGCAATGTACTTCGTCTGACAAACGTCTTCTTTATAGCTTAGCAGGAAGACAAGGTCAATGATAATATAGGATTCGATAAGATGGCTGCAACAGTTTTCTACATAATGGATGTCGTTGGGATTGATAATGACTAAGTCTCCTGCATTAACAGGGATTGGTTGAGAGTTGCAGTGAATAAGAGCTGTTCCCTTTTCTATATAGAAAATCATAAATTCTTTATGCCAATGCTTTTTTAAAATGGGTCCATGTTCATGATATTCTCTGCGTCTTATTATTATTGGAAAGTCACTTTTTATATTCTGATCAATCATTTGGCCGCTGTCCGTGATAATCATTATACTTTCCCCTTTTATTGCAAAATGTCAATATTGTGCTAAATCTAATCAATATTATTTATGGAATAATTCGGATTATATATTTATAATGAGTATAGCATAAATATTTATGAAATCAATATTATCCTAATATAAATGATACAAATGCTGTTAAATCAATAAAATGAAATGAATCTCATAAAAAGAAACAAAATTTATAAATTATAAAGGATGGCTGTGATTTGAATCAAAAATATGTTTATTTATTGGCATTAGCCCATTTGTCCTGTGATATTACCAGTGGGGCCTTACCAGCTATCTTACCTTTTTTTGTTTCCCAATATGGGATGGATTATAGTTCGGTGGCGGGACTAATATTTGCTTCCTGCTTTTTATCGTCAATCGTTCAACCTGCGTTTGGCTGGCTGGCAGACCGGAAACCGCAAACATGGTATATGTCATTAGGGGTCTTGCTATCGGGAGTAGCCATGGGAATGGCAGGACTATTCAGGAATTACTGGATTATTTTTACAATGATAACGCTTAGTGGCATCGGCAATGCAATTTTTCATCCGGAAGCGGCGCGGATGGTTAACGAAATTTCTGGTAATAAAAGAGCTACAGCATTAAGTATCTTCTCAGTTGGAGGTAATGCCGGTTTTGCTGTTGGCCCGATGATTGCCGTTGCTTCTATTACGATGTTTAGCATGAAAGGTACAGCGGTATTGTGTTTTGTGGGATTTATAATGGCAATAATTTTAATGATTCTTGTTCCGAAAATGAAAGCAAAAATTGCCCAGGCAACCGTTTCAGGAAATATTGCGGTTGAAAAATCAACCGAGCAAGAAAAAAATGGCGAGAACGATTGGAAAGCATTCGCGTATCTGACTTTATTGATTGTGTGTAGTTCCATTGTTTTCGCCGGGTTAAGGAGTTTTATTCCCCTTTATTGGGTAGATGTTTTGGGGTTTTCAGAGGCAGCGGCCGGCTCGGCATTAACGTTGCTCTTTACCCTCGGGGTAGTGACCACATTTATTGGCGGATTGATGGCAGACAGGTTCGGCTATTTAAAAGTTGTTCGGATGAGTTATATACTTTTGGCACCAATGATTGCACTTCTATCGCAGACGACAGATGCGGTAACGGGATATTTACTAATGGTGCCGATCGGGTTTGCCATGTTTTCACCATTTAGCTCGGTCGTTGTTTTGGGTCAAAGTTATTTAGCCCGCAGTATTGGCTTTGCTTCCGGTGTCACGCTGGGGCTTTCATTTAGCGTTGGCGGCCTGGTTATTCCACTGATTGGCTGGTTTGCTGATCATAATGGATTGACGGCTACAATGGAACTTCTGACAATGATTGCAGTCCTTGCCGCCCTATTTTCCTTCTTTTTGCCAGATCCAAAAAGACGCGAAATAGAAGATAAGGCCTTGCAACCGCACGGATAGCGCGGTTGCGGAACTTATCTTTACACTTCCTAAAGACCGCTTCGGTTTCAAAACTGAAGCGGTCTTTTTCCTTCTCACAGTGTTCTCACAAAATCCCACAGGAACATGCGGCGTTGTAGATTTAGATAATATTATATCGAAAAAAGGATTTTAATGTATATTGTTGAATACTATAATTCTGGAATCCGTGATACGCTACTCTCTGGCGCAAAATATTAAGCTGCTTCACCAGATGATTGGTTTGTCGTTATGAAAATTCAAAAACCGGAGGGAAAGACACATGAAACTTAGTGTTAGCAAAAAAATAATCTTGGGATTTTTTGTAAATTTATTGCTGATTGGCCTTATCGCAGGAGGCGCCTTCTGGGAACTCAGCGCTCTCGCAAGAAATGTTGGAGCCATTGGCCAGGATTACGAGCGTAGCAGTCTGGCCGTTAATTCGGATCGTCACTTTAAAGGGGCAGTTGCTGCCATTCGAGGTTACATTGCTTATGGCGAAGAGAAATTCCTTAGGCAAGTCGAGGAAAATCTTGAAAAAGCCTTGGAAGAACAAAACAGATTACTTGCCCTAGCAAGGCCAGAGGAAAAGGCTGAGGTGCAAAAACTAATCGATGCAACTACCAAGTACAAGGCTGGCTTAATAGACGAGCTATCGCCGGTTATAAATGCCTATTTCCGTGAGACCGCAGCCGGCAATCAGGAATTGGCCCGCCAACACAAAGATAAGATGGGGACGATTGCGACCGGCCTAGTGCCTTTTACTGAACAGATTTCTAAAATAACTGATGACCTATCAGAAAATAATGGTCAAGTCCTTTCTAAGGGAGTCACCGCGACTATTGGCGGTGCTCAAGATGCCATCACCATCGCGGCGGTATTGAGCGTATTATCGTTTATTATCGGCATTGCTTTAGCTATAATCATTCCACGGGCCATTCGCAGGCCAATAACAGCGATGCTTGCCGGGACTCAGAAGTTTGCTGCTGGCGATTGGCGTGATCAAATAAATGTATCGTCTAACGATGAACTGGGACAGCTAGCAACCGCTCTCAACACCATGCGTGATGGCATGTACGCAATTATCCGCGACATTCTAAAATCATCTGAACAGGTTGCTTCATCAAGTGAGGAGCTGACCGCCAGCTCGGAGCAGTCGGCCCAGGCGGCCAATCAGATCGCCTCATCAATTAACGGCGTGGCTAGCGGCGCTAACGAACAACTGGCGGCGGCCAACGATACTGCCGCCGTGGTGGAACAAATGTCGGCCAGCATCCAGCAGGTCGCCGCAAATGCCAACCAGGTGGCAGACCAGTCGGTTCAGGCTGCCGAAAAAGCCAAAGAGGGCGGAAAAGCCGTGGACAAGGCCATAAATCAGATGGGGCATATCGAGGACACGGTAAACACTTCCGCCAAGGTAGTAGCCAAGCTGGGCGAGCGTTCCCAAGAGATCGGCCAAATCGTGGACACCATTGCCGGCATCGCCGGCCAGACCAATCTACTGGCCCTCAACGCGGCCATCGAAGCCGCCCGGGCGGGCGAACAAGGCCGCGGTTTCGCCGTCGTCGCCGAAGAGGTGCGGCAGCTTGCCGAACAGTCCCAGGAGGCCGCCAAGAAGATCGCCGAACTGATCGGGGAAATCCAGGGGGATACCGATAAAGCCGTTGTAGCCATGGACGAGGGGACGCGGGAGGTCAAGACGGGGGCTGAGGTGGTCAACGCAGCCGGGACTGCTTTCCGGGAAATTGCCGAACTGGTGACCCAGGTGTCGGGTCAGGTAAAAGAAATTTCGGCGGCAATCCAGCAGATGGCGAGCGGCAGCCAACAGATCGTAGATTCGGTTAAGAAGATCGACGAACTCAGCAAGTCATCCGCGGGTGAGACGCAGAATGTTTCGGCGGCCACCGAGGAGCAGCTTGCTTCCATGGAAGAAATCGCAACATCCAGCGAAGCTTTGGCAAAACTTGCTCAGGAACTTCAGGCGGCAGTAGCCAGATTCCGCTTATAGCAAGACAGGCGAAAAATATGGCAGAAGAACAATTGGTTTTGTTTAGCCCCGGCAACGCGGAATAAGCAATCTCAATTTACCCAGTCAAAGAAATCCTCCAGGGAGGGGCATAGGCACAGAAGGTATATTGTTGACCGGACAGGCTATTGACAGACAGACTTAGTTAGTGTAGAGTTGAATATAGAGTGAACGTTCACTCCTGCTTCGTTATGTTTTTAATTTTTTATTTCGGAGACGATTATGCCGGAAAAAATACTGGATAAAAAAGCGGCAGTGCTGCGGGCAACCCTTGAGTTGATAGCCGAGCAGGGATTTCACGGAACTCCTATGTCGCAAATCGCTCAGAGAGCAAATATCGGCGTAGGAACCATTTACCGTTATTTCGCCAGCAAAGAGGATTTAATCAACGCGTTGTATCTTGAGGTTAAGACCTGCCTTGTCCGGCATATTGTGCGAAATTATTCGGAGACGATGCCGGCGCGGGAAGGTTTCTTAGTGATTGTCCACAATATCATCGAATACTTTCGGGAGAATCCCGCCGATTTGCTTTTTATCGAGCAATATGCCAACTCCCCGTTGATTACCGCCGCCAACCGCGAGGAAGGCATGCGGATTTATGGGCCCGTCTGGAACCTGTTTAAGCGGGCGCAGGCGGAGAGTCTGCTGAAAGACTTGCCGCTTGACATGATAAGCAGTATGACGTACGGCGCCGCTGTTTCTATCGTTAAACTCTATTTCTTCGGAGCAGCACCGGATAAACGGACCCTTGACGCGGCGGTAGAAGCAATATGGGATGCAATTAGACGCTGATCGTGATGCGGATAGGAAAGCGATGGCCATTCAACATTTTATTTCATATAACGGAATGAATATTCATTCCGTTATATGAAATAAAAGTATTAAGATAGTTAAATAATAAAAATATTTAAACCAGCTTAGTGAACAAAAAATACACGGAAAAGGCGGGATAATCTTGTTGTACAGAAAATATGGAAAAACAAACGAAATGGTTTCTGTTTTGGGGTTTGGCTGTATGAGACTGCCGATTATCGGCAGTGACCCAACCAACATTGATGAGGGTAAAGCGATACCTATGATTCGTGATGCCATTGATGCGGGCGTAAATTATGTGGACACCGCTTATCCTTATCACGGTACCGGCTTCACCCAAGGCGGGGCAAGCGAGCCATTTGTCGCCAAAGCCTTAAAGGACGGCTACCGGGAGCGGGTCAAGCTGGCGACAAAGCTTCCCAGCTGGCTGATCAAAACCCGGGCCGATATGGACAAGTACCTGAATGAACAACTGGAGCGCCTGGAGACGGAAGTGATAGACTTCTATTTGGTACATGCCTTGAATAAAGGGGTTTGGCCCATATTAAAGGAAGCCGGCATTAACGAATTTCTGGCGCAAGCGATCCAAGACGGGAGAATCAGATATGCCGGCTTTTCTTTTCACGATCAACTTGGGCTATTCAAGGAAATTGTGGATTGCTATGATTGGTCGTTCTGCCAAATTCAGTATAATTATTTGGACGAAGATTTTCAGGCGGGAACAGAAGGCCTGGAGTACGCGGCCCAAAGAGGGTTGGGCATTGCCATCATGGAACCGCTGCGGGGCGGCAATCTTGTCAGGCTGCCAACGGGGGCAAGGGCTATTATGGAGCAGGCCGGAGTGAAAAGAACACCGGCGGAATTGGCTCTCCGCTGGGTATGGAATCACCCGGAAGTATCCGTCGTGTTGAGCGGCATGACGGAAATGGATCAGGTTAGCGAGAATATACGCGTGGCCCAAGAAGCCGAGGCGAATTCATTAACGGCCAAAGAAACGGCTGTTATTGAAGAAATTAAGAAGTTTTTTAAAGAAAGAATAAAGGTTAATTGTACCGCTTGTTCGTACTGTATGCCTTGTCCTAGCGGGCTTAACATTCCTACATGCTTTGCCGCCTATAATGACTATTGGATCTTTGACGGTACCCCCGAGGCCAAGCAGAGGTATGAGATTTCGTCGAGGATTGCCGCCCCCGCGTCCAAGTGTGTAGAGTGCGGCGAGTGCGAAAGTCATTGCCCGCAAGCTATTGCCATTCGGGAAGAACTGAAGCACGTTAAAGAGTTGTTTGAGTAAATAATGGAAGACCTGGCCTTAGTCAAATCCCTGACTAAGGCCAGGTACTTTCTAGGACTCAGAAGACCGTTCGAAACCATGAAAAAGTCAATATAAGGAGTTGTAGGGTTTTGATGGAATAATAAAAGAGAATATATTGACTGAAATAAGTGACTGTGATAATATTGATATATCAACTATATTAAGGGAATAACTTATGAAAATTACCGGAGCAATATCAACCAGTTCTTTAATAACCAAAATGGCCTTACGCATCAAAGCTGAAATTAACAATGCCTTTCAAGAGAGCGGAGCCAATATTACCAGTGAACAATGGGGAGTATTGAAATGTTTATGGCGGAAAGAAGGCATCTCGCAAAGCGAGATTGCGGAGAAGGTGAATAAGGATAAAGCAAGCGTCACCAGGATATTGGATATTATGCAAAAAAATAAGCTGATAACGCGCTGTGATGATGAACATGACCGAAGAAGCTATCGTATATATCTGACAGAAGAAGGAAAAAATCTTGAAAACAAGTTGAAACCGGTCGTTCAGGCTACTATCCAGCGAATATACCAAAATCTGGATGAATGTGAACTGGAAGTATTACAGAAATTATTACTTAAATTAGTGAAGAATGGTGACGATCAGTAATTTTTTTGCCTATATAGTTGATATATCAATTATATATTTATCAACATTAACTGCCGGCATAATTGTAAGTGTGTGCAGATTCCTGTTATATCGCGTCAGCGGTGAAAAATTATCTATAATCCGGAGGTTTTCAGCATGTTATGGGCCAGGGATGCCTTTTTTTATCATATTTATCCGCTGGGCTTCTGTGGAGCCCCCCGGCATAATGACTACTCTTTGCCCGCCACGCCCCGGCTGTTAAAGATTCTCGACTGGATACAGCACATAAAGGAGCTGGGGGTAAATGCTCTTTTGCTTGGTCCGGTATTCGAGTCGGGTTCCCATGGTTATGATATCGTTGATTATCAGCAAATTGACAGGCGTTTGGGGGATAAAGGAACTTTTCAGCAACTGACAAGCCGGCTTCACGAAAACGGGATAAGGATTGTCGTCGACGGGGTATTCAACCATGTGGGGCGAGATTTTTGGGCCTTTAAAGATGTTGTCAAAAAAGGGCGGCAGTCTGAATATGTAAGCTGGTTCGACCGGGTCGATTTCACGGCAGGAAGTCCTTACGGCGACCCATTCAGTTATGAAGGCTGGGAAGGTCACTACAATCTGGTAAAACTGAATTTGCAAAATCCGGCGGTCAAAGCCTATATTTTTTCGGCGGTAAAAAAGTGGCTGGATTTATATGACATTGACGGGATACGGCTTGATGTCGCCTACTGTCTGGATAGTAGCTTCATTCAGGAACTGGCAGCCCTGGGCAAATCCGTCAAAAGGGACTTGTGGCTAATGGGTGAGGTAATACACGGTGACTATAACCGCTGGGTCAATCCTTCGCTTTTAGACTCGGTCACTAACTATGAGTGCTTTAAAGGGCTTTATTCCAGTCATAATGACAAGAACTATTTTGAAATTGCCTATTCTCTCAACCGGCAATTTGGCGAAAAAGGCCTGTATAAGGACCTGATGCTGTATAACTTTGCCGACAATAATGACGTTACACGAGTCGGCAGTATCCTTCATAATCCGGCTTACTTGTATCCTCTTCATGCCTTGTTGTTTACCATGCCGGGAATACCTTCCGTTTATTACGGCAGCGAATGGGGCATTGCCGGTAAAAAGGGCGATGGCTCGGATGAAGATTTGCGGCCGGCGCTTGATTTGACTGTTGTCAGTAAAAACAGCCCCAATAAGGATTTAGCGAAAGCAATCAGACGGTTTGCCCAAATAAGAAAAGAGCATAAAGCTTTGCGGGAAGGGAATTACCGGCAGCTCCTGGTACGCAGCCGGCAATATGCCTTTTTCCGGCAAACCCGGGACGAAGCGATTGTGGTAATCGTAAATTCGTCCTCCCAGAGCGCGGCAGTAGACTTGGAAATTCCGGTTGACGGTTCAATGCTTTTGGATTTAGTAAATAATGGGGCAAAATTTCCTATTCGTAACCGCAAAGCCTATATTCCTCTATCGCCCTACTGGACCAGAATTTTGGAGGTGAGGCGGTGAACATCCCCCGCTTGGCGCTGCCGGATGCGACATACCGGTGGTGGGCGCTGGCAGTAACGATTATCGGCAATTTCATGAGCATGCTGGACACTAGTATCGTCAATATCGCCATCCCCAAGCTGATGGCGGTCTTTGCGGTGGAAGCGAAAAATGCTCAGTGGATTTTGACCGCCTACATGCTGACCCTAGGGATGATGCAGCCAGTCAGCGGCTATTTCTGCGACAGGTTCGGCACGAGGCGGATGTACCTGTTCAGCCTGACCGTGTTTACTGGCGGCTCGGCATTGTGCGGTATGGCCTGGAGCAACGACAGCATGGTCCTTTTCCGCGTCATCCAAGCTATCGGCGGCGGCCTCGTTTATCCTGTGACCATGACAATCGTTTATCATAATTTTCCGTGCGAGGAGCGCTATCAGGCTATGAGCATCTGGGGCCTGTCGGCAATGGTTGCGCCGGCAATCGGTCCGGCTTTGAGCGGCTATCTCGTCGAGTACTGGGACTGGCGAGTGATTTTTGCCATCAATGTCCCGGTAGGTTTTATAGGTTATCTGCTGGCCGCGTTGATCCTGCGGGAAAGCGTATTGAACCGCAACGGCAAGTTTGACGCCGGCGGCTTTATCACGTCGTCCCTGGGGCTGCTGTGCCTGCTGCTGGCGCTCAACAAGGGGGCGGAAGAAGGCTGGACGTCGCCCTATATTATTGCTCTATTATATGTTTCCTTTGCCAGTCTGGCGTTATTTGTCGCTATTGAGCTTAAGTCTGAGAACCCGCTTCTTGACTTGACAGTGTTTACGAAATGGAATTTTACCTGCAGTTCCTGCGTTTTGTTCATCGGGACTGCCGGCCTGTACGGCGGTCTTTTCCTGGTGCCGCTGTTTATGGAGAATATCCGCGGCTATACGGCGATGCAGACCGGCGTCTTGCTGTTGCCGGCGGCCTTGGTTTCCGGCCTGATGATGCCCGTAGCAATCAGGATCGCCCGCAGAGTCGGCCCCAAACCGGTGGTAATTGCCGGTATAGTCATCCTGGGAATGGCTTCCCTGCCTTTTGTACACCTAAATATGGATACCGGCTACTACACCATACTTTTCGTCATGATGTTGAGGGGAGCGGGGCTGGGATTATTTCTGATGACCGCCACCACACTGGGGATGAACGCCCTTCCTCTGGCTAAAATGAGCCGGGCGACAGCGATGAAAAGCATGATCCGCCAAATTGCCGGATCATTCGGTATCGCCTTATTATCGACAGTGATCCAGCATCGTCAGGCATATCATCTGGCCCACATCGCGGAATACATGAATGCCGCCTCCTTGCCCATGAAGCAAACACTAGCGAATTGCCAAGACCTGTTTTTTAAGGTGGGGGGATCGCCCGGTGCGGCAAAACACATGCTGACCTACAGCGACAGCCTGTACGCCCGGGCTGGCTTCGCCCCGGGAATCATCCAGGCCAAGGCTTTGGCTCTGCTTAGTTCCGCCGTACAAAAGCAGGCGGCAATCTTCGCCTTTAATGACGCTTTTGCCGTTTTGGCGTTGATTTGTTTTTGCGGTATAATTCCCGCATGGTTGCTGCGAAGTCGGCAAAAAAGCAAAAATTAGTTGCAAACAATCGGCGCGCTGTCAGCACGTCAATACGAGTTGAAACAAATCAGATTAATTGCTTCTGCTTCCCTGGGAAGCGGTGCAATCCCTACCATTACTACCATCACTACCATCGCCGGAAACATTGAGTGGATCAGCGAAGTACGAGGCGAGCGGATAGAAGAACTTTGTTAAAAACCGTTATAGTATGTTAAGTTTCCGGGAAACTCATTGACGAGTTTACAGTAAGAGGCTTATACTAAGTTTAGACGACAATATAATCCAATAATCGACATTGATATGGCGTTCCTATATCATATTTTATGGCAAACTCGTTGAAAAACGAGGACGCAAAGCCGTGGGTCTAAGGGCGGGTGCTTCCTATGACTGCCTGGTTGCTCTTGTGAAAATTATTACAAGATGCTTAACCGGGTTTTTTATTGTCCTTATTTATTTATGGATATCTCGTACTGCCAAAAATTCAGTCACAGATATCTTGAAAAATAACTGCTGCCGGCTTAGCAAAGTCAACAAATTTACTGGACGGGAGATGGTTGGTCTATGAAAATCACTAGCATGAAAACGAGGTTGCTCATCATCTTATTGCCCTTTTTTATTCTATCTTTTGGAGCATTGGTCGGGATTAGCTACTATCTTTCTCTGCAGGCTCTAAGTCAGAGCGTTGATGAAACGGCGGCAGCGATGGGGTCGGATTATGCTTCCCGTATTTCCGGGCAGGTTTACAGTGCCAAAGTTCAGCTGGAATCGTTTGCCGGCATCAAAAGAATATACAATCCTTCTGACAGGCAGGCACTAAAGGAAGCTTTGTCTGAATGCGTTTCACGGCTTGATATTCTAGAGAATATAACTTATATAGCACCAGACGGCATAGCGCTGAGACCTGACGGCAGCACGGTAAATCTTGGAGATCGGGAATATTTCAAACAAGTAATCACAACAAAAAAACCGGCTGTTTCAGATGCTCTGATGAACAGGACAACCGGAAAAGCAGGAATAAATGTTGCTGTTCCGGTTCTTTATGAGGGGAAATTAACCGGTGTACTGACCGGTTCCATTTCGATAGAAAAGATGCATAACCTGGTCAAAGAAGCAAAATTTAAAGAAACCGGCTATGCTTTAGTACTGGATTCCAATGGCGTTGTCATCGTTCATCCGCGCTTTCCCGAGATGCAGGGTAAGCTCAATTTCAGCCAAAAGGAGATCAACCCTGAATTAAAGCTACAACGATCCGAACTTGACGACCGTCTGGTAAAGCTGGTTCAAGAAGCTGCTTCAGGTAAGACTGTGCGCGGCAAATATCAATTTGTTGACGGCATCGATAGAATCGGGACCATTGTCTCTATCAATCTGTTAGGCGGCCAGCGCTGGTTTATGATGGTAACAGCTCCGGAAGCCGAAGCAATCCATGAATTAAGCGCATTAAAACAGTCCCTGCTTGGGGGTGCATTCGTGTGTATTTTGCTGGCTGGCGTCTTCATTTTCATTATAAGCAAACGTATCGCGACTCCTATCACGTTGATTCGAAACGAATGCATGCAGTTGGCACAAGGTGATCTGCGGGAACGACCACTCAATATTTCTTCCTACGATGAGATCGGGCAATTAACTAGAGATTTCAAAGAAATGCGAAACAACTTGTATACACTTGTTTCAAAAGTATTGTCCCAATCCGAACAGTTGGCAGCATCCAGTGAAGAGTTAACCGCAAGCGCCCATCAATCCGCAGATGCGTCCAGTCAGATCGCCAGTTCCGTTGCCGAAATCGCCAGCGGGTCGGAGCAACAGGTAGCAGCCACCGGCCAGGTTGTAAAAGTGGCACAAGAACTGTCGGCAAGAACCGGGCAAATTTCCCTTGCTGCGCAAGAAGTGTCTTCGATTGCCCTTTCTACAGTACAATCGGCGGAACAAGGCCGTCAGGCAGTAGACCGGACTGAGGAACAAATGAATGGAATCGGTAAAGAATCGATTGCCCTTGAATCTGCCATTGTAGATTTAAGCAAAGGCTCTAGAGAAATCAGTGAAATTGTCACCTTGATTTCCACTATTTCCAATCAGACCAACTTGCTTGCCCTTAATGCCGCTATTGAAGCGGCACGAGCAGGTGAGGCGGGCCGTGGATTTGCGGTTGTGGCTGAGGAAGTCCGTAAGCTAGCGGAAGAATCGAATCAGGCTACGCAAAAGATTGGCACTCTTATACAGCAAAATCAGATCAATATGGACCGTGCTGTTGCCGCGTCCCAAACCGGGGCTGCAGGTATCAAATCAGGTATTCTTATGGTTCATAGCACGGGAGAAACGTTTAAGAATATCGTCGAAGCAATTCTCAAATTATCTGGAGAAATCAAAGATATCGCTGCAGCTATAAACCAGATGGCGGAAGGCAATCAATCTTTGTTTACCGCTATCCGCGAAATTGAGACTGTGGGTAAGACATCGGCGGCCCAATCCCAGACAATCTCCGGCGCGACCGAGGAGCAAACCGCGGCTATGCAGGAAATCGCAACTTCAAGTCAAAGTCTAGCTCAAATGGCAACGGAATTAACGCAAGCCGTCAGTAAGTTCAAGATATAGGAGGCGCGCGGATAGAAGAAAGACTGCTTTGGTTTCAAAACTGAAGTAGTCTTTTTCATTCTCACAGTGTTCTCACACCGCATTTCAATAGGGTCTTTTCTGCGTTGTCAAGGGACAGCAAATTGAGGAGTTCATCGATGGTATGACGATGGAGGGATACGCTCAAAATATAACCTGTGCGCTTTTAGTCAGCCATGGAATACCTGGTCCCTTGTTCCGCGTCGAAGGGGTTGAAAAAATATACACTGAATCAGCATCAACAGATAAGACACTTAAGCTCTGGAAAGATGGCAAGCATTGCGTGACAAATCACGCAACAGAGACTATCATGTTATTTGCAGATTTCTTCACGGACAAATTAAAATAATATATATCGTTGAAATTAGTATCCGAACTGCAAGAAGGGAGCGGAAAAAATATGGTTGATTTGACTTTAAAAGAAAAGTTTGCTTTTAAATTTATTTTTAATGAAAGCAGAGTTTACTCCAGATGGTATGGCAGATTTCTATCTTTTGGGATTGATTACGGAAGATTAAAAAGGGTCATTGCCAGAATACCAAATTGGTTAGAATGGTGCAATCAATGGACAAAAGAAGGTGATGAGCTTTATCGAAAAGCTGAAAAAGCTTTGAATGAGGGAAATGAGTTTAAATCAAGGGCATTATTTCACGAGGCGGTTGGATGCTATCACACTGGGCAGCATATATTCTTTATTGACAGCAGTCAGAAAGAAGCAACCCAAGAAAAGGCAAGAATGAGCTATCAGAGAGCTATTGCTTTATACAATGAAAAAGAATGTCCAATACGAATTGAGGTGCCGTTTGAAGGAGTGAAAATCCCAGGGTATTTAAGACTCTCAGGTGCACCTGGCAGTCCATTGATCATTTTTGTTAATGGAATGGACAATATAAAGGAGGCAGAGGGGCATTCCCAGGGAACGATGTTCAAACAGAATGGTTTCAACTATTTTACATTTGATGGGCCGGGCCAGGGTGAGATGTGGAAGAGCATGAAGTATGACGTTAAGAAATATC
Organism: Methylomusa anaerophila; assembly: GCF_003966895.1. Taxonomy (NCBI): domain Bacteria; kingdom Bacillati; phylum Bacillota; class Negativicutes; order Selenomonadales; family Sporomusaceae; genus Methylomusa; species Methylomusa anaerophila. Next base: position 1,588,573 of record NZ_AP018449.1, read on the forward strand.
ATAAGGCAGTATCTGCTATCATTGATTGGTTTGAGCAAAACCAGACCTATGGAATAAATATGGACAAGGTTGCCTTAGTGGGATTCAGTCTTGGGGGATACCTGGCTCCAATGAGCGCTGCACTGGATAAAAGGGTGAAATGTGTGGTAGGAAACAGCGGGCTTGTTTTCATTGGAGGTATAAATGGCTTAAAACGGCTTAACCCAATATGGCAGCGTGGAGTTACATACATGACAGGATGTAATACGCTTGAAGCGGCAGTGGACAAATTTGACTGGGACATTGAACAGGATGTAAGCCTGAAAGTACCTTTACTGTTCTATCATGCAGGCAGGGATGAGGTCATGCCTTCACCAAAGCTGCATGCAGATAAGGTTATGCGGTGGGCAAAGGGTGAAAAAACGCTTAAATATTTTGAACATGCAGAACACTGTACGCAGGATTATCTGGATGAGGTTTTTCCGGAAATAATTGACTGGTTTAAGAAAAAGCTTATTTAGGCCGGCATTCCGACTAACTCACAAGCGAAGAAAGAACCGCTGCTTTGGTCACAATTCCGACAAGTTGTTTGTTTTCATCGGTAACCGCTATCGGATATTTGGCTTCGGCAGCAACCGGCAAAAGTTCCTGCAAAGCAAAATCGGGACTTGTTAGCGGAATGTCGCGAACAACGGCTTCCTCCATACTTAGGAGACCGTTGCGGACATTCATCACATTATCAAGTGTCACCAAACCTAACAATTGCATATTATCGTTTACCATATAGACACTGGACACACCGTTGGATACCATTTGCCGCATGGCTACATGCCATCCGTCTCCTGATTTTACTATTGCCGATGGTGAGGACATGATATTTTTTACAGATAATATTTTTGTCCTGTCGATATCGCGGATCAAATTTTCGACATAACTATCCGCTGGTTTATCCAATACCTGTTCAGGCGATCCAATCTGGACTATACAGCCGTCTTTCATAATGGCAACACGGTTGCCGATTTTAAAAGCTTCATTAATGTCATGGGTAATAAATACGATAGTTTTTTTAACTTTTCTTTGTATGCTCAGCAGTTCGAACTGCATATCTCTTCTGATGATCGGATCTAATGCGGAAAAGGGCTCATCCATAAGGAGAATGTCAGGATTATTCGCCAGCGCACGGGCCAATCCAACCCGTTGGCGCATTCCGCCGCTCAATGCCGGAATCGGGTGGTTCTCCCAACCAGCCAAGCCGACAAGACCGATCATTTCTGATGCCCTTTGTTCGCGCTCCAGCTTGTTACAGCCCCGTATCTCCAGCCCATATACCACATTGCCCATGACATTGCGGTGATTCATGAGTCCGAAATTCTGAAATACCATCGCAATATTGTCTCGGCGATAGTCCATAAGCTGCTGCTTGGTATAATGCGTAATATCCGAGCCTTTAAAATATATTTGGCCGCGGGTCGGTTGATGCAATAGATTGAGACAGCGCAGCAGTGTTGATTTTCCACTTCCGGAAAGACCGATAATCGCAAAGATCTCACCTGGCGCTACTGACAAGCTGGCATCAAATACGCCAACCGTAACTCCGGTACGTTTTTGGATGTCTTCTTTGCTTTCGCCGGCCTCCAGCTGTTTTAAGGCTGCAGTTGGGTTAGACCCGAATAGCATAGTAAGATGCTCTACTCGCAGAATCTCATCCATTTCGCGTCTCCTTTCGAACTTGCTTACTATTTTTTTACACCCGCCCAGCTCTGCGTCAGGCGGTCCATGATAATTGCTATGATGACAATTACAATACCGGCGGTGAACCCGCGCCCGAGCTCTAAACGGTTGATGCCGATCAGAACCTCCATGCCTAATCCCTTGGCGCCGATCATGGAGCAGGTTACGATCATGGCAACAGCCATCATGATGGTCTGATTCACGCCAGTCATAATTGTCGGCAATGCCTGGGGAATCTGCACCTTTAATAAAGTCTGGAGCCAAGTGGAGCCAAAAGCCCGGGCGGCTTCGACTACTTCCGGGTCTACCTGCTTAATGGCAAGGCTGGTAAGCCGTATCACCGGCGGCACGGCGTAAATGGTGGTTGCAATGACCGCCGGCGCCTGACCTAATCCAAAAAACATAACTGCCGGTATCAAATAGACAAAGGTCGGCATTGTTTGCATGGCATCAAGTACAGGCTGTACCGCTTCGTTGGCTTTTTCACTGCTGGACAAAAATATACCTGCCGGAAAGCCGAGTAATAAGGATATAATGACCGAAGCAAAGACAAGGGCCACTGTTTCCAGCATAGGCTGCCAAAGCCCGACAGCACCAATTAACAACATCATCAGGCCGAATAATATTCCCCTGGCCGGCCGGCCGCTTGCCTTCCAGCCCCAGATTCCCATGGCGGCAATGATGAGCCACCACGGAATCGAGGCAACTCCGTGATAGATGAACTGGGTAAATCCCAGCAGCATTTCTTTTATAAGACTAAAGACATTGCTGAAATTATGGCTTAAATACAAAACCATTTTATCAACAGGCGTTCCAATATCTAAGTGTAAGCTTTCGGGAAACCTCCACAACCAGTTAGTCATGTAACCATCACCCATCTGTTCATTTCAGCGCCGCTTTTACTTTCTCCAACTGTTGCGAAGTCACCCAGTTGCTCCATAGGTTTTCGTTGTTTTTTAGGAACCACTTGGCGGTATTTTCATAGCTTGCTTTGTTATCAGCCATATACGCCAGGGCTTGCGCGGTTATTGCGCTTGACGTTTGGTATTTTTTGAGGAACTCCGCTACCTCAGGAGCTTTTTCGGCAATGTTTTTGGCTGCGGCTATAGTAACCGGCACCGCAGGAAAATCGCCTTTTCCCTCCTTGAAAGTATTTGGATCATAGGGAGTATCCTGCAGTTTTACCAAGTCGTATTTTCCTGTCAGCCAGGTTGGTTCCCAATAGTAGCTGACAACCGGCTGACCCTGTTCATAAGCTGTACTGATTGCAGCGGCAAGGGCGGCATCTGACCCGGGACGAAAGTATGTATAGTATTTATCCAGGCCATAGCTCATATATTTGTTATAAAGTATTTTGTCGACCTCCCAGCCGGGGATAGCACCGTAGATTCTTCCCTTTCCCGGGGACTCCGGGTCGGCAAATATGTCTTTATATTTTTTTAGATCCTCCACAGTTTTCAGGTCAGGCGCCACAGCTTTTATATTACGTTTGCCGTCTCCTTCGATAACATACCTTGGGACATACAGGCCTTGGGCATTATCACCGTAGTTTAAAGCCAGTTCCAGGATATTCCCCTTGGCTACATCGTCTTTATACGTGGCGAGATTATCTGACCAAACCTCCATATAAGCATCAATATCATTATTTTTTAGCGCTTGATAGGTTAGGGTTGTAGTTCCGCTGACTTCCTCTGTTTTATAGCCCATGCCATGCTGTATGATAAACATGGCAACGGCATTATGAAATTTGATACTGTCCCAGCCGGCATCAGCAAATTTAATAGTAGTATCTGATTTGGACTGATTACTGCCGGAGCAACCGGGAAGAAGAATTGTTGCCAAACAAACCCCAAGCAATACCCCAATGATCTTTTTCTTAAACACAATAGCCACCCCCCTCTTTTTAAACAACCCACAACTTTATTATAGGTTGTGAGTTGTTAGAATGTCAATTCTGATTTTTATTTTTGGCAAATTTGTGCAAAAAATAAAAACCTTACAACAGTAGTATCTGTTGTAAGGTTTTGGTATGCATGTCAACCCTCGTTCATTACTTGTTCAATACGTTTAAGAACACCCGGGTCACCAATTACCAGAAAAATATCCATCGGCATGAAACAGGCATAAGGGCCAGGCGAAACAATAAGCTTACCTTCCCGTTTTATCCCGACAATGGTCGCACCGGTCCTTTGCCAGAAACGTACATCGGCGATCATCTTGCCAACGAGAGGTGAGTTAATGGGAACTTCTACCTCGATGATATGGATGGGGTTTATATTTCTCAAGCGTTCGCTAAGATCGAACATTTGATCAATTATTTCCGAGATTTCCTGATTTATGCCCTCCCGCTGGCGGATCTTTTCATAAATTTCTCCTTTTAGGGCCCGTAAGTCCTTGCCTGTATTATATTTCTCAATATATTGCATAGCACCGGTACGGGATTTTATCGTTACGCCGCTGCCGGTAAGGACTTCAATGATTTCCATATCTTCCAGCAACCGCAGAGACCTCCGGATAGTCTCCGGGGAAACATTGTATTCACTTGCCAGTAATGAGCGCCCGGCTATTTTTGTTCCCTCTTTAAGCTCACCTTTGGCAATTCGCGAAGCAATATCCATGGCAATCTGGGAGTAAACCGGCTGTTCGATATGGTTTCTCATAATGTCAGCACCTCATACAAAATATGGATTATAGTTTCTAAGTCAATAAAGCCCTTCATTATTATACTTATTTCATTTGTCACTGTCCATGACTTTGCTGTGCAAGGGGCGCTTTGTCTAGCAATATGACGTAAATGATGAACAACGATTGACAAAGTAATAAAACTATACTACAATCTAATCAATTCATGAGACTGACTAGGAAACCTAGAGGCCGTATTCCAGTAGGAATGCGGCCTCTTACTGTTATTATGGAAACGGCTTGACGTTAAATAGCCGGTGGTTGGTTTACGGGCATTATCCACGAGACGAGACAAAGAGGGGTGTCATGAAAAATTTATGATGAGATTCAAGCACGGGCAGGCGTCTCACCAGACGGAATATTATAGTTTTTTGTTCCAGACGTTAATCTATGGGACCGCGGTGGGCTTAAATTCAATTTTGATCCCGGCGTATGCCCTGGAACTTGGTGCCTCGGCATTAGAGATGGGCTTAATTGTCGGCAGCCGGGGAATCGGGCATTTTGCCTTAGTGGTGCCGGTCAGTTTTTTGCTGGAACGGTTCGGGGCCAGACCCCTGTTTCTTGTCAGCAGTTTCCTGGAAGCTATTTTTATCCTGGCCGTTTTTTTTGTCGGCAGCCCGCTGCCGCTGTTGTTGCTGGCTACACTGGACGGCTTTATGTGCTCTACGCGGTTAACGGTGCTGAATACCGCTTTTCTGCAATTGCTGCCCCGGATTAATCCGGCCCAGAACGGCTGGTTTAAAGCTTGCATGACTTCCGGGCTAATGTTAGCGGGACCGGCTGCCGGCGGGATCCTGGCAGCTAAAATCGGCTTGGCGGCGGCTTTTGTGATAAATGCGGCAGTAATTTTTGCCACCATTGTATTGGTGATTTTGCTGCCGGCGGATTTTCTGTCTTACCGAAAAAGATCGGACAACGTTAATAACGTTAATTTACTAAGCAAATTTTTAAAGTTGCTCCGGGACCGGAAAATTTTGTTTATCGCGGCAGGGGAAACGTTAAACACCGGCTATATGTCCAGCTTCAGGACGCTGATTATTCTTGTGGTCGTGGGACTGTTAAAGCTGCCGGTGGATATTGTCGCCCAAATCGTGCTGGTAGGAGGCGGCGCTAATATCCTTACAACCTTTGCGGGACCCGTGTTGTTGAAAAACTGCCAAACGAAAACTTATTATCACATCACTGTTCTCGGCATCGTTCCAGCCTTAGTTTTACTGGGGGCCGGCGGCCAAAGCTGGATGCTGTATCTGGGATCTTTGCTGTCAGGGGTGAGTATCGGGGTCATGAGTCTTGCCAATTACAAGATGATGAGCACCGTACAAGGTGACAGAGGGCTGATTGCCGGGGTGTTCACTTTTAGCGCCGGCTTTAGCCTGGCGGTGGCGCCGATGGTGAGCAGTATACTGGCAGATTACTTTAATGTTCGGACAGCGTTTTTAGCCTACATTATTCCCTTTGGCGTACTGGAAGGAGTGCTCTGGCTTTACCGCTCCCGGGCTGCCGCCGGGGAACCGGATAATTCCGCTCCTTGCCGCTTTGGCCGTTAATGGCATCGCCAATAGGACTGCATAAGAAGATTTTGACTGGTGGAAATGGTGCCTGGGAAATAGGCAGTGGACAGCTGCGTATGGTAATAAAGAATCCCGGCCGAAACTATCATGAGAAAAATTGCAAAAACAAGGCAGATAACGGTATTTTTGCTCCGCATGTACTCACCTAACCTTCTAAGAACAGCCTGCAGGCGGCACTGTCTTAATATTATTTTCTACTATTCATAGTGTAACATATGGCTTCCGGCAAGCTATCCGCCGTAATTCCGCTGTGAAGCCCGTGGCAAGGCAAAACTCTGAGGAGTGATCATCTTGTTCAAACTATTTCAAACAATACCTTTTCCCATTTGGGTGTTGGCGTTGGCACATGGCAGTGTCGACATGGCCGGTGGTGCTTTTTATGTAGCCTTGCCCTTCATTAAAGCGAAATTTGGCCTGGCATATGCAGAAGTAACGGCCATTGTACTGGTGCAGAACCTGACATCGTCCATCGTTCAGCCTTTATTCGGATATCTGAGTGATCGAAAACCGCGTCCCTGGCTGATGCCGGTGGGCTGCCTGGTTCTGGGCCTCACGCTGCCGACAATTTTTTTCGCTCCTAATTATTATTTTTTGTTTCTGCTTACGGCGATTAACGGCCTGGGTTCCGCCGCATTTCATCCGCAAGCGGCTAAAACCGTTAGTCTATTAAGCGGAGCGGCCAAAGGAAAGGCTCTCAGCATATTTTCTGTCGGCGGCAGCGTTGGTATTGCTGTTGGTTCCATATTTCTGGCATCCCTGTTGCTGGGCGGACCGGGAAGCAGATTATTGTTGTACTCGTTGCCCTACATCCTGGTCAGCCTGGCGTTGTTCCGTTTGGTCGCCCGGCTGCCCCGCCTCGAACCTCAGCACCGCCGGCAGGGTTCAGCCAGGCTGAAATCCTATGTCAATTGGCCGCTGCTGGCTTTTATGGGCATGGTCTTGACGCGAGCCACCATAGCTTCCGGCATCAGTACGTTTGTACCATTATACTATATCTCCTATCTGAACGGCAGTCCGTTGTACGCCAGTTTTCTGCTGAGCGTGTTTCAGAGCGCCGGCGTAATCGGCACCTTGCTGGGCGGTATCATGAGTGATCGTTATGGCAGTAGGCAGGTGATGATTTTCTCCATCCTGCCCATTGCGCCGTTGTTGTATTTTTTCCGGATAGTCAGTGATATTTGGGTATTTGCCGTCCTGGCGGCAAGCAGTATTTTGCTGGCCGCTACCGCGACCAGCGGCTTGGTGTTAATCCAAAAAATGATGCCCCATAATTTAGGCATGGCATCGGGGCTAAATTTAGGCTTGGGTTCGGGGCTCGGAGCCGTCGGCGTTTTATCCATGGGCTGGATTGCCGACACCTGGGGAGTTCCCCGGGTATTTGACCTCTTGTCATGGCTGCCCGTGCTGGGGTTTGTTCTCACCCTGTTCATTCGGGAACCTGCCGATAAAACAAGCAAGCAAGCCGGTTTAAGACATAATTGTTCTTGCCTCAAGGAATCCTAAAAGGTTTATATCCCCAATTGCGCTTTATTGACACTACCAAACAGGAGAATTTTCACCAGGAAAATTTTCTTGACAGCGCAAAGGATAGAGTTTATAATAGCGTTAACATGAAAAAATCGATAGAGAATACAAGTGATTGGGAATATATATAAGCGCTTGTTCCGACTAGTTAGACAGCTAGAGGCCATGTGATTGCACATGGCCTCTTTTTGTAGAATATAAACGCGACAATAAGACAATAAATTGACAAAAGAAAACAAAAACCTATTGACACCCAAAAAGGGATATGATATATATGATATAAATAATAGGAAATAATAACATATATGGGAATAATAGGTTTGCTGGCAATAATATAATGCATTAAAAGAATAGTTTTTTGAATTAGTTGACTAGGCGCACACCTAGAGGCTGAATAATTTTTATTCGGCCTCTTTTTTTTCAATCGAAGATGTATTTGGCTGAATGATCAAGGTATATCCCAGATTACTGAGGGGAGGTAGGAAATGGTGTTGACGGGAAAAAGAAATTTATAACAAATAGGATTATCACACAAGAATGAGGATTATCACAGCAAGGAAATCAAGTAAATAAAGTGCAGGAGCGTCAGGCTTCAACACTTTAAGGGCCAAAGGGAGGAACTCATGAAAGAGAATATAACAGCGGTTCATAACAAGCTCTTAGGGTTTTATTTATATTTTTTGGTGCTGATTTTATGGGAAATAGCGCCGCGGGTAGGCTGGGCCAGCAATGTATTTCTCCCCCCGCTGTCCCGGGTTATCCAGACAGCAATCGATTTAGGATTAGCCAATATCCTGATTTACGTTTCGATCAGCCTCAAGCGGGTTTTTGCAGGTTTTCTCTTCGCTACCCTGCTGGCACTGCCGGTGGGATTCGTTTTGGCCGGGGCATTGCCGTGGCTGGCCAGATTTCTCAGGCCATTGACGGTTTTTCTCTCCAGTATCCCGCCGTTTATCTTGTTCCCGATTTTTGTCATCATTGCGGGGGTTGGCGAGGGTGGTATTTATACCGTTATCTTCTGGTCTTCTTTTTGGCCGATCCTTTTTACGACAATAGTAGGTATCCAAAATGTGGATACCCTGCTTATCCGGGCTGGTAAAGCGATGAATGCCAATAAACTGGAATTGTTTTTCAAAGTCGTGCTGCCCGGCGCACTGCCGACCATTATTTCAGGCGTTCGGACGGGCTTGACGATGAGTTTCTTTATGCTGATCGGCGCTGAGAGCATGGGGGCGGATTCCGGGATGGGCTGGATGATTCACAATGCGCAAAGCATGGGTTTTGTGGAGCGGATCTATCTGGGCGCTATCCTGGTCGCAGGTGTAGGTTTTGTTTTGAATTATGCCCTTGAAATTTTGGAGAGCACCGTGCTGTATTGGCGGGAGGAGGAGCTTCCGGAAGAGAGGGAAAGCGTTGCCGCCTGAAAAGCGGAACGACAGCGAGTATAAAATCATAGAAAGGAGTTATCCGCTAAATGAATTTTTTGCTGCCTAACCTGAAAAAGCTTGCCTTTGGCAGTAGTTCGATTATTTTGTTTTTTATTTTTTGGGAGTTCGGAGCCCACCTAATCCCCGAGGGGGTTATTTCCCCAGCCACCGACGCCATAGTGGCCCTCTTCAAATCGGCGGCTTCCGGCATGTTGTGGGACCAGACATTGATCAGTTTGGAACGGGTCGTCATCGGGTTTGCTCTTTCTTTGCTGGTAGGCGTGCCCCTCGGTTTTTTGCTGGGAACTTTTTTCGAATCGGCGGAGAAGGCCCTGCTGCCTTTTCTGCGCACATGTGAAAAATTGAATCCTTTTGCGATTATTCCCATCTTTATGATCTTTTTCGGCATCGGCACCACCGAGAAAGTAGTGGTCATATTTTGGTCCACCTTGTGGCCGGTTCTTTTCAATACAATGACCGGGGCGCGCAATATGGACCGCAATCTGCTGAAGGCGGCCCACTCCATGGGGGCAAGCCGCTGGGAATTGTTGTCCAAAGTAATCTTTCCCCACGCCTTGCCCAATGTTTTTATCGGGATTGAGATCGCGGCGCAAATTGCTTTCTTTATGATCATCGCTTCGGAGGTTATTGGCGCCAGCACAGGTCTTGGCTGGTACTATATCAGCGCCACGACCAAGTATGAGCTTGCCTTAATGTACGGCATCGTTCTCTATATTACCATACTGGCAATTGGGGTTAACGTTTTTTTTGCCCGGCTGAAAAAACACTTCCTGGTCTGGAAAGAGGCTTCGCAACTGAGCTAAGCCTCCTGAAAACAAGCCCGGAGTTGCCGGATTAAATGAGAGCATTAAAAAGTAAAGAAAATTGAGGTAAAAAAATGACTGACAAAGCTCGAAAAAAGAAATTTTTAATTATTGGAATACTTGCGGCATTTATTTTTGTCGGGGTTGGCGTCGGAAGCTATTTAGGGCAAACGAAGAAGGGGATTTCCACAGGAACTGCAATCCAGGGAGCAGTTGGCTTCCGAGACTTAAAGAGCGGCGGCTATGACCCGGCCGCTTCCGGGAAACAGGTCCTGACCATTAAGACGGACACCAAGAAAAACTGCGGTTCCACGCCCTGGGTCATTGCCGAGAAAAAAGGCTTTTTCGCTGCGGAAGGGTTGAATGTTGTATACACGGGCGAATTGACCAATGCCCAGATTTTGCCCTCAGTGTTAAACGGAACAAATAACGTTGCAACGGCCAACTTCAACGCGCTGGCTACCTATATCGCCGCTGGCGCCAAAATTAAAGCAGTCACTTTAAACGGCGTTGACCCCACCCCGGACGTGGACCCGAAATACCGGCATATGCGCTATTACCTGAGTCCGAAACTGGGAGTCAACACCCTGGCGGAATTGGTTGCCCTGAGACAAAGCCAAAACAAGAAGGTTACAATTAACGGCACCAAGCCGGTTTGCACGACCTTTATCGCCGACAACGCCTTTGATCGTTTAGGCCACGGCCGGGAGAATATCCAATTCGTATCTTTCGACAGCGATACGGCGGCGCTGCAGGCTGCCCAACAGGGCAATCTGGATATTGTCGGGGTTCACCCCCCCTTCTACAAGCTGGCGGCGGATTCCAAGCTGACCATGGTATTTGACACGGTGGACACCGGCCTGGGAGAAGCAGCAGGCGTCAGCGCTTATTACTTTACGGAAAAATTCATTGAGGAAAACCCGGAGGCCGTAGCGCGCTTCGTCCGCGCCATCAGAAAGGCCAATGCCTGGAGCATCAATCCGGCGAATGAAGAAGAGGCCATTCGACTGACCGGGGAATATATCGGGCAGCCAGTCAACGCGGTTCACTATTACTATACCGGCAAAGAATTGCCGGACAAACTGATTCAACCCTGGATTGACGATCTTGTCCAAGACGGTTTTCTGAAAAAAGGGCAGCTAAGTGTAGACGATCTGGCTACCAGGCAGTTTTTCGTCAATTGAATGTCAATTGAAAAGGAAATAAGAAATAAATGAGAGGAAAAGTAAGGAGGTAAAAAAATGGCTGACAAAGCTCGAAAGAAGAAATTTTTAATTATTGGAATAGTTGCGGCACTTATTTTTATCGGCGTTGGCGTCGGAAGCCATTTAGGGCAAACGAAGAAGGGGATTTCCACGGGAACTGCAATAGAGGGAGCACTTGGCTTCAAGGACTTAAAAAGCGAAGGCTATAACCCAGCCGCTTCCGGGAAACAGGTCCTGACGATTAAGTCCGACACCAAGAAAAACTGCAGCTCCACGCCCTGGGTCATTGCCGAGAAAAAAGGCTTTTTTGCCGCGGAAGGCCTGAACATGGAGTATACCGGCGAACTGACCACCCCCCAGATCTTGCCCTCGGTGTTAAACGGAACAAATAACGTTGCAACGGCCCATATCAACGTGCTGGCTACTTATATAGCCGGCGGCGCCAAGATCAAAGGGGTCGCTATCGGCGGCGTTGATCCCACGCCGAATGTGGATCCGAAATACCGGCATATGCGCTTTTATCTGAATCCGAACCTGGGTATCACCACCCTGGCGGAATTGGTGGCCCTGCGAAAGGGTCAGCCGATTACAATTAACGGTACGAAGCCCAGTTGCACGACCTTTATCGCCGACAACGCTTTGGATCATTCCGGCTTTGACCGGAAGCAACTCCAATATGTGACCTTCGAAAGTGACACGGCGGCGCTGCAGGCTGCCCAACAGGGCAATCTGGATATTGTCGGAGTTCACCCTCCCTTCTACAAGCTGGCGGCGGATTCCAAGCTGCCGCAAATCTTTGACACAGCGGACACCGGCCTTGGAGAAGCGGCGGGCACTACAGTTTATTACTTTACGGAAAAATTCATTGCGGAAAACCCGGAGGCTGTAGCGCGCTTCGTCCGGGCGATCAAAAAGGCCCACGTCTGGAGTGTCGATCCGGCAAATGAAGCGGAAGCCATTAAATTGACCGGGGATTATATCGGGCAGCCGGTCAACGCGGTTCACTATTATTATTCCGGCAACGGCCTCCCGGATAAATTGCTTAAACCCTGGGTTGACGATCTTGTCAAAGACGGTTTTCTGAAAGAAGGACAGATAACCTTAAATGATCTGGTTGTCAAGCAGTTTGACAATTAGTAACTAGTACCGAAAACAGATAGACCGGATAGTCCGGGGGACGCCACAGTCCCCGGACTATCGGCTGATAACATTTCCCGGTTTGGCAGGTGCCTGCGCAGCCCGGCCTGGTTTCCTGGAAAACAAGCCCGGCTTAACCGGCTTGAAATAGATGAGAGGAAAATTAGGGAGGTAAAAAATATGGCTGACAGAGGCCAAAAGAAGAAATTTATCATACTCGGGGCTGTGGTAGCAGTTCTGGCAGTGGGGATCGGGGTTGGCAGCTTTCACGGACAAACAAAGAAGGGAATTGGCGATGGCACTGTGATCGCGGGAGCAGTTGGCTTAAAGGACTTAAAGAGCGGCGGCTATGACCCGGCCGCTTCCGGGAAAAACGTCATTACCCTGAAGACGAATACCAAGAAAAACTGCGGCTCCACGCCCTGGGTCATTGCCGAGAAAAAAGGCTTTTTTGCCGCGGAAGGCCTGAACATTGAGTATACTGGCGAACTGACCAACCCCCAGATCCTGCCTTCCGTACTGAACGGAACCAATGACATTGGCGGCGCCCATATCAACGCACTGGCTACTTATATAGCCGGCGGGGCCAAGATCAAAGGGGTCACTTTAGCGGACGTTGATCCCACGCCTGGCTCAGGGGTGGATCCGAAATACCGGCATATGCGCTTTTATCTGAATCCAAACCTGGGTATCACCACCCTGGCGGAATTGGTGGCCTTGCGAAAGGGCCAGCCAATTACGGTTAGCGGTACGAAGCCTAATTGCACGACCTTTATCGCCGACAACGCCTTTGATCATTTAGGTTTTGACCGGAAGCAAATTCAATATGTGACCTTCGACAGCGATACGGCGGCGCTGCAGGCTGCCCAGCAGGGTAATCTGGATATTGTCGGGGTTCACCCTCCCTTCTACAAGCTGGCGGCGGATTCCAAGCTGCCGCAAGTATTTGACACGGCGGACACCGGCCTTGGGGAAGCGGCAGGCTCCTTAGCTTATTACTTTACCGACAAAGTCATTGCGGAAAACCCGGAAGGCGTGGCGCGCTTCGTCCGCGCCATCAAGAAGGCGCAGGCCTGGAGCGTAAAGCCGGAAAACGCGGAGGAAGCCATTCAATTGACTGCGGCTTATATCGGGCAGCCGGTCAACGCAGTTCACTATTATTATTCCGGCACAGGCTTCCCGGACAGGTTGATTCAACCCTGGCTTGACGATCTTGTTAAAGACGGTTTTCTGAAAGACGGGCAGCTGACTGTAAACGATTTGATTACCAAGAAGTTTGACAATTAAATAACCGGGTCGAAAACAGATAGACCGGATAGTCCGGGGGACGCCACAGTCCTCCGGGACTATCGGGATAATAAACATTTACCGGTTTGACAGGCGCGCAGCCCAGTCCGGTTTCCCGGAAAACAAGCCCGGATTAACCGGCTTGAGATAGATGAGGGGAAGAATTAGGGAGGTGAAAAAATGGCTGACAGAGGTCGAAAGAAGAAATTTATCATTATGGGGGTCGTGGCAGCAGTTCTGGCAGTAGCGATCGGGGTTGGCAGCTTTCATGGACAAACGAGGAAGGGGATTTCAACCGGAAATGAAATCCAGGGAGCACTTGGCTTCAAGGACTTAAAAAGCGAAGGTCATGATCCGACCGCTTCCGGGAAACAGGTACTGACGCTTAAGACGGACACCAAGAAAAATTGCGGCTCCACGCCCTGGGTCATTGCCGAGAAAAAAGGCTTTTTCGCCGCGGAAGGTCTGAACATTGAGTATACCGGCGAACTGACCACCCCCCAGATTTTGCCTTCCGTGCTGAACGGAACCAATAACATTGGCGGCGCCCACATCAACGCGCTGGCTACTTATATAGCCGGCGGGGCCAAGATCAAAGGGGTCGCTATATCCGGCGTTGACCCCACGCCGGATGTGGATCCGAAATACCGGCATATGCGCTATTACCTGAGTCCGAAATTGGGGGTCAACACCCTGGCGGAATTGGTGGCCCTGAGACAAAGCCAAAACAAAAAGGTTACGATTAACGGCACCAAGCCGGTCTGCACGACCTTTATCGCCGACAACGCCTTTGATTATTTAGGCTACGGCCGGGAGAATATCCAATTCGTATCTTTCGACAGCGATACGGCGGCGCTGCAGGCTGCCCAGCAGGGCAACCTGGATATTGTCGGGGTTCACCCTCCCTTCTATAAGCTGGCGGCGGATTCCAAGCTGAACATGGTATTTGACACGTCGGACACCGGCCTGGGGGAAGCGGCAGGTACGGGAGTTTATTACTTTACGGAAAAATTCATTGCGGAAAACCCGGAGGCCATAGCGCGCTTCGTCCGGGCGATGAAAAAGGCCCACGCCTGGAGTGTCGATCCGGCAAACGAAGCGGAAGCCATTAAATTGACCGGGGATTATATCGGGCAGCCGGTCAACGCGGTTCACTATTATTATACCCGCAGAGACTTCCCTGACAGGCTGATTCAACCCTGGATTGACGATCTTGTCAAAGACGGTTATCTGAAACAAGGACAGCTAAGCGTAAACGATCTGGTTACCAAACAGTTTGCCAACAACTAGATCGGAAATAGACCGGAGTAAGCCGATAGTCCGGGGAACGCCGCAATCCCCGGACTATCAGCTGTTTGCGCTCGCTGCGCCTGGGCGCGGGAGGAGAGGAGGCGGGATGAATTCGTGAGGTTGGAGGCAGATTCGCTCATTTACCGTATTATGCTGCGCTTGTCCGGTATTTTTCTGGTGGCTGTACTCTGGGAAGTGCTTCCCCGCCTGGGGATTGTCAGCCAGACCTTTTTGCCGCCTTTGTCTGTGGTCTTGCGCGAGGTGGTGCATCTGGCGCTGACTCAGCATTTGTTGGGGCATGCTCTGGCTACCTTGTGGCGGGTGATGGTGGGGATTGTTTTAGCTGCTTTGCTGGCAGTTCCGCTGGGGGCGCTGCTTGGTTATTGGCTGCCCGGCGCAGCGGCTGCGCTGAATCCTTTATTCCGGATTTTGGGGCAAATCAATCCGTTTTCCCTGATGACCGTGTTTTTGTTGTTTTTTGGGGTAGGAGAGAAAGCCAAATTGGTTGTCGTTACCTGGGTTGCCGTTTGGCCTTTAATTCATCATACGATTACGGGCATCCAGGCGGTTGAGCCTGATTTGCTTAAAGCCGCCAGAAGCATGGGGATATCCAAAAGTCAGTTGTTTTGGCGCGTGCTGTTCCCGGGAGCCGCCCCGGCGGTCCTGCTTGGCATACGCTCTGCCGCTGTCTTGCTGCTGGCTATTCTGGTGGCGGGGGAAATGCTGGGAGGATTGGCCGGGCTGGGCTGGCTTCTCCATTGGGCGAGCAATTACTATGTCTATCCTTATGCAACCGCCCCGGTGTTCGCTGTGGGTCTGTGCATCTCCCTTGTCGGCGTGGGCCTGAGCGTCGCTCTCCGCCAAATAGAGAAGGGACTGTTCTTCTGGAAACCTTCTGACTCCATCTGGGATGGCAAAGCGCAGGATCAGGGGAAAGTACGCGTACCGGGCCGCAGCTTCCCTGTGGTCGCGGCAGCGGTAATGCTCGGGATTTTGCTGCTGGGAGGCGTGGAGATCAACCGGCTGAACCACTTGAATAACAGTTTTCCCGGGGAAAACGATATTCCGGCCCTAACCGATCACAGCCAGCATAGGCCGCAGGAAAACGGGGAAAGCACGCCGGGAAAGGATTCCGGCAATAACCAGGAGGAGCACTCCGGTCATAAAAACCACTCCGGTCACTCCCCTAAAACAAATTGATCTGCCGGGAAGGCAAGGAGGGGAATCAATGAGTATAGGCGTATCTTTGGCAAAACGTTATGGTTCCGTATTGGCCTTTCTGGCTCTTTGGGAGATCAGTTGCCGGCTGGGCTGGGTTGATTCGCAGTTTATCCCTGCTTTCTCCCGGGTAGTGACCTTCATTGCGGGCCAGATTGCGGGAGGGCAGTTATTTACTCATTTGGAAATCAGCCTGGGGCGCGCCGGCGCCGGGTTCCTGATTGCTTCCCTTGTCGCCGTCCCCCTGGGCGTGCTGCTGGCAGGCTGGTCGGAGCGGGTACGCCTGGCCCTTGAGCCTTTAACGGAATGGCTGTCTTATATTAATCCGTTTGTGGTCTTCCATATTATTATTGTGTTCATGGGGGCAGGGGAAGCGACCAAGGTGACCATAATCGCCTGGGCATGTATCTGGCCGATTGTTTTCAGCACCTTATCCGGCATTCTTCATGCTGACCCGGATATTGTCAAGGCTGCACGTTCCCTGGGCTTAAGCCGTTTCCAACTAACTGTAAAGGTCCTGTTTCCCTGCGCCTTTCCTGCCATCCTGACAGGGATGCGCCTTGCGGCAGGCTACGCCCTCTTGTTCCTGATTGCCGCAGAAATGATGGGGGCCAGTTCCGGCCTTGGCTGGATGATCTACCGGGCCCAGAACACTTATCAGCTGGTGGAAATGTTTGCGGCTGTTACCGTTATTGCTGCGCTGGCTGTAGGCATAGACGCGATCATGTCCACTATCGGCAAGCGTCTATCCTATCGGTTGTAGCCGGCGACTTATATTTTTTTGCTACCGGCAGTAACTCAAAAGAAACAGTAACTCAAAGAAAATAGAGATAGAAAGGGTAGATAGTTATGGGAAAATGTGTTGAACAGTTAAGGCACGTCTGCGCTCTTGGCGCCTACCAATCGGTATTGGCCATTGAGAAAGCGGTGCCGGTGCTGCACGCCGGCCCGGGCTGCGGGGCCAAGCTTTGGGTTACGCTGGGACTGCAAAACGGCTGTCAGGGATCCGGGCAAACAGGGGGGCACGCCATACCCTGCACCAATGTTACGGAAAAGGAAGTTATTTTCGGGGGTGCGGAAAAACTGCGGGAGGTCCTGGGCAATTCCCTGAAAATTATGAATGCCGGGCTCTATGCCGTTCTCACGGGCTGCACTTCGGATATTGTGGGCGATGATGTGGGGGAAGTAGTCGGGGATTTTCAAGAGCAGGGCTTTCCGGTCATCTATGCGGAAACCGGGGGCTTCAAAGGCAGCAACTACTTTGGTCATGAATTGGTGCTGGAGGCGATTATTAACCAGTATCTCAAGCCTTCGGCTGCCGCTACGGAAAAAGGGCTGATCAATATCTGGTCGGTTGTACCCCTGCAGGACACCTTCTGGACGGGTAATCTGGAAGAATTAAACCGATTGATCGGCTTGCTGGGACTGAAGCCCAATGTGATCTTTGGGCCGGGGAACGGCTTAGAGGCCCTCAACAAGGTGCCTAAGGCCCAATACAACCTGTTGATATCCCCTTGGGTCGGGCTGAAAAATGTCAAGCAGCTGGAGGAAAAATTCGGAACTCCGTACATTCACTATCCCGTCTTGCCGATCGGGCCTACCGAAACCGGGAAATTTCTGAGGACGGTGGCTGAAGCGACGGGGATTCCGGCGGCGAAAGCGGAAGCGGTTATTCGCGGCCAGGAAAGCAAGTATTATTACTATATTGAGCGCGCGGCCGACATCCTGTTGGAAAGAAATCTGATGCCCAAACATTTTGTCACCATCGCGGACAGTTTTTATGCCCTGGGAATTTCCCGGTTCTTAGTTAACGATATGGGGTTATTGCCCAATAAACAATTTATTACCGATAACGCGCCGGAAGAAGCGAGGCCGGGTATCGCCGCCGAGTTCCAAAATTTTGTGGACGGCATCACCGCCGAAGTCACTTTTACCCATGATGGCGGTGAAGTCGCCGAATCCCTGCGCCAGATCAAGTTCAGGGGAAGACCGCTGATTCTGGGCAGCGCCTGGGACCGGGTGGTGGCCAGGGAAGTCAACGGTTACGAGCTGTCCGTTGCCACTCCCGTCAGCGACCGGATGGTGCTGAGCCGCGGTTATGTGGGATACGAGGGCGCGTTGCGGCTCACGGAGGATATCTACACCGTGATCCTCAACAACTTCCAGTAATATCAGAAAAAAGGAATGGGGGGTATAGTCCGATGACAATCAATATTCAAAGCGAAGAGGCCCAAACCCGTGAAAACAGGCTGGGCGCCATCACGGGGTATAAAGGCACAATCAAAAGCCTGGTGGAACAGGTCGGCTGCGGCAGCCTGAAAAACAAGGAGAGATGCTTCAGCCAGACCAGCAATTGCAGTTCGGGCTGCGCCCAGGGTCAGCTGGCCTCAATTAAAGACGCGGCCGTCGTGAATCACGGCCCTTTGGGCTGCTCGGCGGAGATTATCGGCACCAATGTCCAAACCCAGATGTTCCACACGGTTAATAATATAAAGCTAACGACGGTCAGAGTTTTGAGTACCAATATGGGCGAAAACACGACCGTTTTCGGCGGGGCTGAAGATCTGAAGGAGGGGGTGCGGGAAGCCTTCCGGCGATTCAGCCCGAAAGCCATCTTTGTGACCAGCTCCTGTGCCTCCGGGATTATCGGCGACGACCTCAAAAGCATCCTGGCCGAGGTGGAAAAAGAACTGGAAATTCCCGTCGTGCCGGTTTTTTGCGAAGGTTTTCGTTCCAAAGTCTGGGCTTCGGGATTTGACGCCGCCTACCATGCCGTTCTCACCCGGATTGTGAAGCCGCCGGTCCAGAAACGTCCCGAACTCATTAATGTCATCACCTTCAGAAGCAATCTGGGCCGCTTTGCGGAAATTGAGAAGATTCTCGCCCGTTTTGGACTTGTACCCCAGTTCGTGCTGCCGGACAGAACGATTGAAGAATTATCAAGAATATCCGAGGCGGCGGCGACTCTCAGTGTGTGCGGAACCTTGGGGGGATATTTGGGCAACGGTCTGGAACAGCATTACGGCGTGCCTTTTGTCAAGGCTTTGCAGCCCCACGGCATAGCCGGCATCGAAAACTGGCTGCGGGAGCTGGGGAAGGTTGTCGGGAAGGAAAAAGAAGTGGCAGCTTATCTCGCCGAGGAAAAGGAGCGCACCCGGCCGGAGCTGGAAGAAATCAGAAAAAAACTCCGCGGGAAAAAAGCCGTGATCGGCATGGGACCCAGTTTCTCCCACAGCTACGCCCGAGTGCTGCAAGAGCTGGGGGTAGAAGTGATTTGGGCGGCGGCCTGGCATTTTGACCAGTGCTACGATCATGGAACCATACCTGAGGCTGCGCTGGAACTGGCTTCCCGGGAAAACGACGTGCCGGTCAGCGTTGCCGACCAGCAGAACTTTGAAATGTTGAATCTTTTGACCAAGCTGAAACCGGACTTTTATCTTTCCCGGCATCCCGGGCTTTGCGTCTGGTCAATGAAATTAGGAATTCCTTCCCTGATGATTGCGGACGTCTTCACCGCCCTGGGGTATGAAGGGACGGTGGAATTCGGCTACCGGATCCTGGATACCCTGGCCAACAACAGCTTAGCGCGCAACCTTTCCCAAAGAATCGACTTGCCCTACAGTGACTGGTGGTTCAGCCAGGACTCCTTCAAATTCCTGGAAGACGTTGTCTAGGGAGCATGAGGCGGCGGGTTAAATAACCATAAGCGTCCCGGTGGGATGATTGCACCGGAGCAGCGCAGGCAAATTACGGCAGTCTCCGGCTGCGTCCGGGAAAAATGGCAGGAAGCCTGTGATTTTCAAAGGCTTTCCTGCCATTTTTAAATTTATCCAATTTCGAAGACGCCCACTTCTATAAGTGGGTGTTACCACTTCCAAACTTCGGTGGGGGTAGAGTCCCCCACCGAAGCCCCGAAGTTTAGCAGAAGCTAAACGAGTTCACTTATTCTGGTATTTGGCGAAAGGCTGCCGTTCGACTATTATATGCCCAATTCTTTCTCCGATGTTTGCGCCAGCCGCTTGTAGCCGGCCAATCTTTCCGCCGCGTCCTTAGCCGTTTTGGCAAACAACTCCTCCGCTTGCTCCGGGAACAGTTTTTGCAGCGAGGAATAACGCACTTCCCCCAGCAGGAACTCCTTGAAATCAGCGGTAGGCTCCTTGGAATCCAGCGTAAACGGATTTTTGCCCAGCTCTTTCAGCGCCGGATTGTAGCGGTACATGGCCCAGTAGCCGGCTTCCACGGCCCGCTTGCCCTCCAGCTGGCTGTTGCCCATGCCCAGTTTCAGGCCATGGTTGATGCACGGCGAGTAAGCGATGATCAGGGACGGTCCGGGATAAGCCTCGGCTTCGGCGATCGCCTTCAACGTCTGGTTTTTGTCGGCTCCCATGCAAATTTGCGCCACATAGACATAGCCGTAGCTCATCGCCATCATGCCCAGGTCTTTTTTCTTCGTCCGCTTGCCGCTGGCCGCGAACTGGGCAATGGCCGCCGCCGGCGTGGCTTTCGAGGACTGACCGCCGGTGTTGGAATATACTTCGGTGTCAAAGACCAGCACATTCACATCCTCGCCGGTGGCCAAAACATGATCGAGACCCCCGTAGCCGATATCATAGGCCCAGCCGTCGCCGCCGAAGATCCACTGGGAACGTTTGACAAAGAAATCCTGATAGCCAGAAATTTCATCCAGCAGGGCATTCGTGCCCCGGACCGCCGTGAGGGCGGTGCTCAGCTTATCCGCCCGCTCCCGGGAACCGGCGCCCCTATCCTTTTTGTCCAGCCACTCGGCTAAAGCCGTTTTCACTTCCCCGTCAGCCAGAGGCAGCGCCGCGGCAACCCTGGCTGCCAGCCGCTCCCGCACCTGCTGCACGCCCAGGTGCATGCCCAGGCCGAATTCGGCGTTATCTTCAAACAGGGAATTGGCCCAGGCCGGACCGTAACCGCGCTTGTCGGTGCAGTACGGCATGGCCGGCGCGGAAGCGCCCCAGATGGACGAACAGCCGGTGGCATTGGCAATCATCATCCGGTCGCCGAACAGCTGGGTCACCAGTTTGGCGTAAGCGGTCTCCAGACAGCCGGCGCAGGCCCCGGAGAACTCCAGGTACGGCGTTTCGAACTGGCTGCCCCGGACCGTTTCCTTTTTCACCGGATTCGCCTTGGGCGCAAGGTTCATGGCATAATCCCACAGCTGCGCCTGGGCCAGCTGGCTGCCCATGGGCTGCATGACAATCGCCTTTTCCTTGGCCGGGCATACCTGGACGCAATTGCCGCAGCCGGTGCAGTCATAAGGCGATACCGCCAGCCGGTAGTGCAGGCCGTCAGCACCGGCAACCGGCTTGGTTACGAACCCGGCGGGGGCGTTCTTTACCTCGGCTTCGCTCACCAGCACCGGCCGGATGCAGGCGTGGGGACAAACGAAGGCGCATTGGTTGCACTGGATGCAATTGTCCACCTGCCATTCCGGCACCTCAACGGCGATGCCGCGTTTCTCATAAGCGGCCGTCCCCGGCGGGAAGGTGCCGTCAGTCAGGCCCATATCCTTGAGCACGCTCAGGGGCAGCTGATCCCCTTCGGTGCGGTTCATGGGAATAACTACCTTCCGGATGAATTCAGGCACCTCTTTCCCGGCAACTGCCGAATCGCGGGCCTCCTTCCAGGCGGCGGGAACGGCAATCTTAACCAGGGCGTCAACCCCCTGATCAATGGCGGCGTAATTCATATGGACCACCTTTTCCCCTTTGTTGCCGTATTCGTCCACAACCGAAGCCTTCAAGTACTTTACCGCCTCGGCAACCGGGATGATGTCGGCCAGTTTAAAAAATGCCGCCTGCATGATCATGTTAATGCGGCCGCCCAGACCAATTTCTCTCGCTATTTTTACCGCGTTGATGGTATAGAAATTCACCTCGTTGGCGGCGATAAACCGCTTCATAGCCGCCGGCAGGTTTGCCGCCAGCTCCGCCTCCTCCCAGATACAGTTGAGCAGGAAGGTTCCCCCCGGCTTCAAACCGGCCAGCACGTCGTATTTCGTCACATAGGACTGGTTATGGCAGGCAATAAAGTCTGCCTGGTGGATCAGGTACGGGGACTTGATCGGCCGGGTGCCGAAACGCAGGTGGGAAACGGTTATGCCGCCTGATTTCTTGGAATCATAGGCAAAATAGCCCTGGGCAAACAAATCGGTTTTGTCGCCGATAATCTTAATGGCCATCTTGTTGGCGCCCACAGTGCCGTCCGAACCCAGTCCCCAGAACTTGCAGGCCCGGGTGCCGGCCGGCGTGGTATCGATAGCGGCCCCCAGAGGCAGGGAAGTATGGGTGATATCGTCCACAATCCCCACCGTAAAGCCGTCTTTGGGCGCCTCGCTCCTGAGATTTTCGTAAACAGCCACGATTTGCGCCGGCACCACGTCTTTGGAACCCAGGCCGTAGCGGCCGCCGACAATGACCGGCTGCCACTGCTGGCGGTAAAAAGCGTTCTTAACATCCAGGTACAAAGGTTCGCCGGCGCAGCCGGGTTCCTTGGTGCGGTCCAGCACGGCGATTTTGGCCACGGTGCGGGGAATGTATTTTAGGAAGTGCTCAATGGAGAAAGGGCGATACAGGTGAACGGTCAGGAGGCCGACCTTTTCTCCCCGGGCATTTAAATAATCAATGGTTTCCTCAATCGTTTCGCAGACCGAGCCCATGGCGACAATCAGCCGGTCGGCGTCCGGCGCGCCGTAGTAGTTGAACAGATGGTACTCCCGGCCGGTAAGTTCTTTCACTTTCGCCATATATTTTTCCACGATTGCCGGCAGGGCCAGGTAATACTCATTGCTGACCTCCCGGCCCTGGAAGTAAATATCCGGGTTCTGGGCCGTGCCCCGGGTTACCGGATGATCCGGATTGAGGGCGCGTTGGCGGAAGGCGGCCAGCGCGTCCTGATTCACCATTTGCGCTAAATCGTCATAATCCCAGGTTTCAATCTTTTGAATCTCATGGGAAGTCCGGAAGCCGTCAAAATAGCTCACAAACGGCACCCGGCCCTCGATGGCCGCCAGATGGGCCACTGCTGCCAAATCCATGACCTGCTGCACACTGCTTTCGGCCAGCAGGGCGAAACCGGTCTGGCGGGTGGCCATTACATCCTGGTGGTCGCCGAAGATATTGAGGGCGGCGGCAGCCACGGCCCGGGCGCTTACGTGCAGCACCCCCGGCAGCAGCTCGCCGGCGATCTTATACATATTAGGAATCATTAACAGCAAGCCCTGGGACGCGGTAAAGGTGGTGGTCAGGGCGCCGGCCTGCAGAGAGCCATGCACGGCGCCGGCCGCGCCGGCTTCCGATTGCATTTCCACAACCCGGACCGGTTGGCCGAAGATGTTTTGCCGGCCGGCCGCCGCCCAGCTGTCCACGTATTCCGCCATGGTGGACGACGGCGTAATGGGATAGATGGCCGCCACTTCCGTGAATGCGTAGGCTACGTGGGCGGCGGCGCAGTTGCCGTCCATGGTTTTCATTTTCATTTTTTTGGTCATACAGGATTCCCTCTTTCGTTGTTTATCTTTCCCGCTTATTTTTACTCAATTTAATCCGGGTGGCTGTATTTGCCCGTATTTCTTCGGGATCAACCTGAATTCTCGCCACTCCCGTTTCCATTGCCGTTCGGGCTACTGCGGCGGCAACCGCCGGAGCTACTCTTGGATCGAAGGCGTTGGGAACAATAAAGTCTTCTTTAAGCTCGCTTGCCGGAATCAAATCGGCAATAGCGTATGCGGCGGCAATTTTCATGGTTTCATTAATTTGCCGGGCGCGAACGTCGATTGCGCCGCGGAAAACTCCGGGAAAAACGGTAACATTATTAACTTGATTGGGAGCGTCAGACCGGCCGGTACCTGCGACTTTAGCCCCGGCGGCCTTAGCTTCAGCGTAGCTGATTTCCGGTACTGGATTGGCCATGGCCAGCACAATGGCATCAGTATTCATGGAACTAATAATTTCTTTAGTGAATGCGCCGGGAACCGAGACGCCCAGGAGGGCGTCGGCTCCCCGCGCCATAGCGGTTAAATCGCCTTGCCGTTTTTCTTTATTGGTAACTTTGGCAAGCTGCTCCTGCACCCGGTTTAGTCCAGGCATTCCGTCATATAATGCTCCGTGGATATCTACAATAATAACATTCTGCGCTCCGGCATTGACCAGCAACCGGCCGATGGCAGTGCCGGCAGCACCGGCACCGTTTACAACAATCGCCG
This sequence comes from Methylomusa anaerophila, assembly GCF_003966895.1. Classification (NCBI taxonomy): domain Bacteria; kingdom Bacillati; phylum Bacillota; class Negativicutes; order Selenomonadales; family Sporomusaceae; genus Methylomusa; species Methylomusa anaerophila. The sequence continues at coordinate 1,612,678 of NZ_AP018449.1, forward strand.
CAGTCGCCAGATTTTTTTTGACCAACCGCAGTGCGCCGATAAGCGCCGATAAGGCAGCAATCGCTGTGCCGTGCTGATCATCATGAAATACCGGGATATCCATCTCGGCTTTCAGTCGGTCTTCGATATCATAACATTTGGGTGAAGAAATATCCTCCAGGTTGATTCCGGCAAAAGTTGGTTGCAGGAGCTTTACCGTTTCAATAAATTTGTCAGGGTCTTTGGTATCCAGGCAAATGGGAACGGCGTCAACATCACCAAAGGCTTTAAATAAAACAGCTTTGCCTTCCATTACCGGAATAGCGGCCTCCGGCCCGATATCACCTAACCCCAGCACCCGGGTCCCGTCACTCACAACCGCGATCATGTTGCCCCGGCAAGTATATTCAAAGGACAAATCTTTATTGGTTTTTATGTCCTTACATGGTTCGGCTACACCGGGTGTATAGGCCAAACTAAGATCGTGCCCGTTGGCCAGCGGCACTTTGCTGACGACAGCCAATTTCCCCTGATAATCTTTGTGCATTTTCAAAGCTTGTTCTCTAATATCCATATTAACAACTCCTTCACAGTCAATTCTTTGAACCGCAGAGACGCCTACACTATTTCCCTCCATGTCCCGACGTCTCTGCGGTTAGAATGGTTTAATAAGGGCGCAAGCACTTTTATTCCGTTTAGTGCCACAACTTCATCAACAAAGTGGCCGTGACTATCATACAGGCACCGCCGATCCTTGTGGATACCTGGGCAAAAGGCATCAACTCCATGCGGTTGGAAGCTGACAGGATGGCAACATCGCCTGTGCCGCCCAAGCCGCTGTGGCAGCCGGTTACAATTGCCGATTCGATGGGATACATATTCAGGTATTTGCCGATAAAGAACCCTGATGTTATCATTGCCAGCACAGTGGAAGCGCAGATGGCGATATAGGCCGGCGTTATCGCTGCGATAACATCTTTCCACGGGGTGTACAATACGCCCAAACCTACCAATAAGGGCCAGGTAAGAGTGGAGGAGATGAACCGGTACATGTGGTAAGCGCCTTGCTCCATTCTTGCCGGCATTATTTTGCTGTATTTGACAATGGCCGCAGTGAAAATCATAATAATGGCTCCGGGAATGGCGATAAATTGGTTAGCTAAATTGCCGAAGATGAAAAAGCTGCAAGCTATAAGCAACCCAGCTCCCATCAACGGGAACTCAATAGGCTTGTCGCCAGACTGGGTTGCCAGGAATTCTTGGTCGTCGCCGGTTTTAATTAACATGCCGTTGCCAGTCAGTTCAGAGCGCTTTTCTCCCAGACGTTTAAGAAACCCGGCACTTATGATGGCTACGATGTTACCCAGCATTGCCGCCGGAATGAGCTGGGGGATGAAATTTTCCTGCGGCTGCTGCAAGATTTCCGCATAAGCCAGCGACAGCGGCAGGATGCCTTCGCCGATACCGCCACCGACAATGGGGATAACGATATAAAAGAAAGTGCGGTGAATGCTGTAACCAAACAGCAATCCTGCCAACAGCCCGGCGGTTATAGCTGCAATCGTGCCCACAACCAACGGAATAAACATCCGGACAAACCCTTGGATTAATACTTTTCTGTTCATGCCCAGGATGCTGCCTGCTACCAGACAGGAGATATACAGGTAAAGGAAATTGGACCCTTTCATTAACGCGGTGATGGATTTCATGGCAGCAGGATTAATCAATTCGTAAAAGACCATAATAGAAGGGACAAGTATCGATAGAATAGCCGGACCGCCGATATCTTTTAAAACCGGAATCTTTTGCCCGATATCACCCAGAAGTACCCCCATAATCATAATGATGGCAAAGCCGCCGATCATATCTGCGGGAAGCCTGTTATAAACCGATGCGGCGAAAATGACAGTCGCCAAGACCAGATACAGGGGTAAAGGAACAACCCCTACTTTGAGACTGATGATCTGGGAAAACATATCGGTCGAAGCTGGGATCTCCTGATGCAAGTTTTTCACTTTTAAAGTGCTCATAAAACATACCTCCTTTTTGGCTTTCATGTTACAGCGATTTCTACAGCATGCATAGCTTATTGAATTTTTTAAAAAGTTTAGTAATTAAAGTAAGTAATAAATGAGTGGTCTGTAAACAGACCACTCAGAGATATGCTAACCTGGAGGCACAGGGAACGAAGAGGACGGTATATTAAAAAAACCGGCCTGACGGCCGGCTTATAAATAACGTTTAATGAAATCACTATCCAGGCTAACACACCGGTATTTATAGACCGGTCTGCCCACAGCACCATAGGTAACGTCCAGACTTACCACACCGATCTGTTTGAGAAAACCAAGATATTTTCGCATAGACACCCGGGAAATGCCGACAAAATTGGCCAGTTCTTCGGTGGTAAAGGAGTTGTTCCCTATTTGCCGTATATTTTCCCATACTTTATTTAGTGTGTTACGATCGAGGCCTTTGGGCAAATTTTCTTCCGCTGACCGGGTTTTGCACAAGATGCACTGGTCCAATTCTGACTGGGTTAGGACTGGCTGTTCTTTGATCAATACCGCCCGTTCCCGGTATCTTGACAACGCGGCATGCAGCCGTTCAAATTCAAAGGGTTTGATTAAATAATCCACAGCGCCGCTCCGCAACGCTTCATTGATGCTATGACTGTCACAGGCGGCTGTTACCAGGATAACATCCACAGCACGACCTGTTTCCCTTATTCGTGCTAATAATTCCAGACCGTTCATACCAGGCATGAAAATATCCAGCAAAATCAGATCAATATGGTGTTGTCCCAACTGCGAGAGTGCTTCGTCAACAGACCGGGCTGAAGCGACCAGAGTAAACCCTTCAACTTGTTCGAGATAACGCCGGTTTAGTTCAGCTACCATCGGATCATCTTCCACAATCATTACTTTAATCATTGGCTTCACCTTTCCTTTGGTAAGGTATAGTCACGATGAACCGGGTTCTCTTTTTGCCGGGCTCGGAAACTACTGTAATTTGTCCCTTCAATTTCTCCAGGGTACGCTGCACCAGAAATAGGCCCAATCCCCAGTTATCCGGTTTGGTGGAATACCCTTTGGCAAATATTCGTTCCTTGTCATCTGCCGCAATACCGGGTCCTGTATCGTTAACTTCAATGGTCAAAAAGCCGCTGCTGTAATCAAATTGGATGCCAATTCGCTTACAGTCGGCGCTCGCCACTGCCTCAAAGGCATTTTTTACTAGATTTCCCACTATTGTGACCAGATGGTGAACTGTTTCGGAATCAGCAGGTTCCGGTAAAAAGCTGCTTTCGGACAAGACTAAGTCTACTCCGGCTTCTCTGGCCCGGCTAAGCTTTCCTAATAAGAAGCCGGCTAATACCGGATTTTTTATACGTTCCACTACATAACCGACATCGGCCTGGTATTGCTGAGCAGTCTGAGTAATATAAGCGGCAAGTTGATCATAATATTCCAAGCGGACCATGCCCAGAATGACATGCAGTTTATTCATGAATTCATGGGTCTGGGCCCGCAGCGCCTCGGCATAATTCCGGACACCGGTCAGTTGTTCAGCCAACTGCCTGATCTCAGTCTCATCCCGAAAAGTAGCGATTGCTCCGACAATTTCGCCATCCACGCATACCGGAACCCGGTTAGTCAGCAGGGTTATCCCGTTCATATCCTGTTCCTGGTCCAGCTCGGCTGTTCCTGCTGTCAGCACATCTCTTAGCCGTGTATTGGGGACAAACGCCTCAACATCTTTGCCGATGGGGTTTAAAGTAATGCCGGCCTGCTGTAACAGTCTCAGGGCTTCGGCATTAACCAGGGTAATTCTGGAGTCTTTGTCTACCGCGATGATTCCCTCGCGCACCGATTGCAGCATGGCGCTGCGTTCCTCCAGCAAACTGGCAATGGCAATGGGTTCTAAGCCAAATAAAGTCTTCTTGATATTGCCGGCCAGAAGTATTGCTCCGGCAACTCCTACTGCCAGTCCGAAACAGACAGCCAGATATATGATTAACCGGCTTTGCGCCACTGCTTGCTGGATACTGTTGAGTAAAATCCCGACAACTACCGCTCCGACCTGCTTTCCTTCCGGTGTATAAACGGGAGTAAAAGCCCGTAACGACTTGCCTAACGTACCTTCGGCAGTTGAGATATATTCCCGCCCCTCAAGCACGGCGGCTTCATCACCGCCGACAAAAGATTGTCCAATTTTAGTAACGTCCGGGTGGGATTTCCGAATGCGGTTCATGTCGATTACGACGATAAATTCCACGTTGGTTAATCGCTGTAATTCAATAGCAAGGGCCTGAATTTCCCCTTGATCGCGCTGACCGTTCAAAGCTTCGACCACTATGGCGGAATGGGCAACCATGCGGGCGATGTCTGTTGCTTTTTCGGTCAGGCTTTGTTGTGTGGCAGTGGCGATTTGGCTGCTTATCAGCAAATTGGTTACCAGTAAAGACAAGGCAACAACGCCACAAACCAGTATTGTGATTTTTGTACGTAGCTTAAAACGCGGTTTATTAAGTCTCATGGCAGATTTAGATTTATTCCAATTGGAAGAAAAAGAATTTTTATATCTGTTTTTCCTATTCCCATATTTTTGATTCTCTCCTAGTAAAATTAATAATTTCAGGCGTTGCTTTATTTTATAATCATACCATATTTGTGATCCTAAAGCACAACCTTACCGGTTTTGAGCGACGCCGACGTCAATAAGCCGTTGGAAAGCGGGATCATATACCTCCCGGTTTTCCACCTGCCATAGATAACGGAGCACAGATATAGTTTTGCACACTTGACCTATTTTGTATCGCAAAGAGGTACACTGTCTTGGAAGGTAATTGTCTGATGTTTATGTTACCAGGATAAAAAGGTTGGAATACATATTGCATGCTTATATTATCAATAATAGTTTTGGTAAATTTAAAACTGAGATGGAGGGAATTGACAATGGCAATGTTGGAAAATTGTTCTACTATTATGGCTATTTTGCAGGAGCAGAGAATGGAAACGGCAGCTAAGGTTCAGGACGTGTTAACTAAATACGGTTGTCATATCAGATGCAGACTGGGTTTACATGATGCGCATATCGAAACCTGTTCTAACAGCGGCCTCATTTTGCTCCAGCTGTGTGCTGGCAGTTCAGTCGTTTCTGAGCTTGAGGAGGAACTTAAAGTCATTCCGAATGTTAAAGTAAAATACATGACATTAGATTTCTAAGTTTACTGGAACTACTTTTAGTAGCTATGGCTACCGATTTATTGGGGTGATTATATTACAATTAACTTTGGAGGGAGGGGATCATAATGCTGAGAAAAATCGTTAAGATTGACGAAGGAAAATGCAATGGCTGCGGGCTTTGCGTCAGTGCGTGTCACGAAGGCGCCCTGCAGCTGGTTGACGGAAAAGTAAAACTAATATCGGATTCCTACTGCGACGGGTTGGGGGCATGCCTGCCCGAATGTCCGGCTGGGGCTATTACCATAGAAGAACGGGATACAGACGCTTTCGATGAAGCGGCGGTAAACAGCCGTCTTGCCGCCAACGCTACGGCGACTAAGGTTCCTAACCTGGCCTGCGGCTGTCCGGGAACCCATGCCAAATTAATTCAACAGGAAAGCGCAGACTGTCCCGCTCCCGCCAAAACAGGATCCGCCCAATCCCAGTTGCGCCAATGGCCATGCCAGATAAAGCTTGTGCCCGTAAACGCTCCCTATCTTGACAATGCCCACCTATTGATAGCGGCGGATTGCACGGCTTATGCCTACGCCGGCATCCACAGCGAGTTTATGCGTAATAAAATTACTCTTATCGGTTGTCCCAAACTGGATGATGTAAATTATGCCGAAAAGTTGACGGCGATACTGCAGGCGCATGAAATCAAGAGTATTACCGTATTGCGCATGGAAGTGCCTTGTTGCGGCGGCCTCGTCAATGCCGTTAAACAGGCTTTGGCGGATTCCGGCAAAATCATTCCCTGGCGCGTTGTTATCATCAGTACCAACGGAAATATAGTGGAAGATTGATGAGTAAGCAGAACAATTTCGTTATTTAAAGAATTTGAGTGGCAGTTTGTTTTTAATTGAAGAATTGAGGAAAGCCGTGAGCGGGTCACATCCCGCTTGCGGCTTTCCTCTATATTTGACCTTGCATCATAGACGGCGCCATGACATAAGTGCAACCCACGGCTATCGCTTCGGCCCGGCGTTAGCCGGGTTTTCCAATAAAGGCGCCCTGCCCCGGGCGGTGTCTTTTCATGGGCAGGGAATCACCTGTGGACGGCGAATATTACACAGGTAAGTGAATAAATCAGACTACCGCTGTACAGGAAGGATTGAGAGCCGTTATGCCGGGAATGTCGCTGACAGTTCGCAGACGGACAGCGCTATTTTTGACTTTGCTTATGGGCATGCTGGGACTCTTGGCCGGCCGGATTGCCTGGATTCAGTTTGCCCAAGGGGAAAAACTAAGTGCCAAAGTGCGGGGGCAATTACAGGAAAGCCGGCTGTTGCTTTCTCCCCGGGGCGCCATTTATGACCGCAGCGGACGGGAATTGGCGGTTAGCAATTTATCCCAGTCTTTGTACGCCAGCCCGAAGGATATAAAGGACCCCGCCACAATGGCCAATATGCTTGCGCCGATATTGGAAATGAAACCGGAAGAGCTTCGCCAGCGTCTTACCGGGGGCGGCAGCTTTGTTTGGGTAAAGCGGACATTGGACCACGAGCAGGCTGAACAAGTCACTGCTCTGATCAAAGACGCCAGCCTCAGCGGGCTCGGCTTTATTGAAGAAAGCAAACGCTATTACCCCAATAACACCCTGGCAGCCCAAATTCTGGGCTTTGTCGGTACCGACGATATCGGACTGGAGGGCATGGAGGCCGCCCTTGACAAAACCATCAAGGGAAAGCAGCAGGAACAGGTTATTGATACAGACAACCGAGGCATCCCTATTTTTAAGTCGATCTTTGCCTTTACGCCCCGGAAACAGGTACAATCAGTATATTTGACAATCGACAGCGGAATTCAGTATATTGTGGAAAAAGCCCTGGATAACGCCATGGCGAATACCAAAGCCCGCGCCGCTACCGCCATCGTTATGAATCCTAAAACGGGAGAAGTGCTGGCGATGGCTAACCGCCCCACCTACAACCCGAACCAGTTTTACCGCTATGATCAGGACAGTTGGAAAAATAGGGCGGTTTCTTTTGTGTATGAGCCTGGATCCACGTTTAAGGCGGTAGTGGCCGCCGCGGCTTTAGAGGAGGGGCTGGTCCAGCCGGAAGAACGGTTTATCGACAATGGGGATATCGAAGTTTCCGGCCGGCACATACAAAACTGGAGCGGTGACAGCTACGGCAACGTATCTTTTTTAGATATCATCAAAAATTCTATTAATACCGGATTTGTCCAGATTGGGATGCGGGTGGGCGCCGGCCGGCTTACCAATTATGTGCGGACATTTGGTTTTGGCACTCCTACCGGTATTGAGCTGCCGGGAGAAGAAGCCGGTCTGTTATTTGACCCGCGGGAAATGCGGGACAGTGATTTAGCAACCATGTCGATAGGACAAAGTATTGCCGTGACTCCCCTCCAACTGCTCACGGCTATGTCGGCTATAGCTAACGATGGAGTGCTTTTGAAACCTCATATTATTAAAGAAATCCGAAATGCGGACGGCACGCTGGCGGAGATAACCGGCCCGCAATCGGTGCGCCAGGTTATCAGGTCGGAAACGGCCCGTATTCTCACTGCCTTGCTGGAAAAGGTGGTAAGCGAGGGCGGTGGGGATAAAGCGGCGGTTAAAGGCTACCATTTTGCCGGCAAGACAGGTACGGCGGAAAAACTTAACCCTGACGGCCGCGGCTATATGTCAGGGCACTACATCGCCTCCTTCGCCGGCTTCGGTCCGGTTGAGGACCCGCAACTGGCCGCCATAATTGTTCTTGACGACCCCTCGGGCATCTATTACGGCGGCACCATTGCCGCGCCGGTATTTAGTGAAATCATGTCGCAACTGTTGCGGTATTTAAACATCCGTCCCCTTGACGGTAAAGATCTGTTGCCGTTACCCAAGCAGAATAAATCACAGCCGGCAGTTGCTTTGACCCCGCCTGTAACGCGGGAAGTGCCGCCGGGAAAAGTATTGGTGCCTGACCTAACGGGTAAACCTATACGGGAAGTGGGCGAAACGCTGAATAAATTGGGACTTACTTTTACTCCTGCCGGCTCGGGGATAGCGGTACGGCAAAACATAAGCGCCAATACGGCGGTGGATCCTGGTACGGAGGTTGTGGTCTATTTTGAGCAAAGGTAGGGTGGGCTTAAATGACTGATAAATACGAATTGGCCCAAATATTTAAAAATATAGCCGTATTGCTTGAGTTAAAAGGGGAAAACGTATTTAAAGCCCGTGCTTATGATACCGCCGCCAGGATTGTGGAACAAATGGAGACAGAGTTAACCGCGGCGACAGTCGACAAGGCACTTAAAGGCGTTAAGGGAATTGGTCCGGCAATCAGCCAAAAAATTCATGAATATATTGATACCGGGCGGATAAGATATTATGAGGAAATCAAGGCCGCAGTGCCGCCGGCTCTGTTTGAACTGGTGCGAATTCCCGGGCTGGGACCCAAAAAGGCAGTGATTCTTTATGACAAGTTAGGCATAAACTCAATCGGCGAATTGGAATATGCCTGCCGGGAAAACCGGCTAGTTGCTTTGTCCGGATTCGGCTTGAAGACCCAAGCGAAAATACTGCAGGGAATCAAATATATGAAAAAATATCAGGGAAAATATATTTTAAGCGATGCCTGGCCGGTCGCCGAACTGATAGCGGCGTATATAAGACTCCAGCCGGGAGTGGAGGAGGCGGCAATCGCCGGTGCGGTCAGGCGCCGTGTGGAAATCGTTGACGGTATTGATATTGTTGTTGCCGTTTCAGCGTCCGCGAGCCTAATAACCGCGCTTCAGGAGATGCCGGGCGTAGAGAAGATGGAAACAGGAGAAACCTTGGATTTAACTATGGCCAGCGGCATTCACTGCCGCATTTTCCCGGTTCCTCCCGAAAAATACGGCTATACGTTATTTTACCGTACCGGCAGCCCGGAATACCTGGCTAAGCTCCCGCAGGCAGCCAGGCCGGCCGGGATCGGTCTTACCGCCGCCGGGCTGGTGAGAGACAATAAGGTTCTTGAAACTCCCGACGAAAAGTCCGTTTATACTCAAATGAATATCCGTTACGTGGAACCTGAGCTGCGGGAAAAAGAATACGATATGGAAGCGGATAACGGCAGTCTCCGCCCGCTGCTGATAGATGAGCAGGATATCCGCGGTATTTTTCATGTTCATACGACCTATTCCGACGGCAGCCACAGTCTGGCTGACATGGCGGCGGCTGCCAGAAAAAGAGGCTTAAGCTACCTGGGCGTGGCTGATCATAGCCAGACGGCGGTCTACGCTCATGGCCTTAAAATCGATAAGGTTTATGAACAACGGCAAGAAATTGACGCATTAAACTCAGTCCAGCCTGATTTTTTAATTTTAGCCGGTATGGAAAGCGACATCTTACCGGACGGATCGCTGGATTATCCTGATGACATATTGGCTCAATTTGATTTTGTCATTGCTTCGGTTCACTCAGCTTTCCGGCAAAGCGAAAGCGTTATGACCCGCCGTATCATACGGGCTATGGAAAACCCGTTCGTTACCATGCTGGGTCATGCTACCGGGAGAATTCTGCTGGCCCGTCCGGGTTATGAGGTCAATATGAAAGAAATTCTTGCCGCTGCCAAAGATACGGGTACCCTTATGGAAATTAACGCCAGTCCCTATCGCCTGGACCTGGATTGGCGCTGGCATCAAATCGCGAAAGAAAATGGAATCCGGTTTGCGATCAATCCGGATGCTCACGCAATCGATGAATTGGAGCACATGCGATATGGTATCGCCGCCGCTCGCAAAGGCGGCCTGACGGCGGCGGACGTAATTAACACCAGACCCATATCCCGGATACTACATATTTTACAGCAAAAACGCAAAAAATAACGGAGCGGCTTGTTGCCGCCCCGTTATTTTGCTAATCGACAAGTTATAACTTTTTTTTCAACAAAATTTACCGTAACCCAAGCCGTTATTGGCCGATGTTAAATTGAGAAGTTGCGGTGCCTGCAGTACCGGCAGCCGGGGCAGTGCCCGCAGCCGGGGCAGTTCCAGCGGTGCTGTTCAGAGTTGATTCATACTGCTCAATCATCTTGCGGACCATATGGCCGCCAACCCGACCGCAGTCGGCGGAAGTCATAGTAGCCCAGCCGGTGGAGCGGACGCGTTCACTGATACCCAATTCATTGGCAATTTCCAGTTTCATACGGTCCAATGCATTTGCAGCAGCGGGATTGACAGGTTTGTTGCTTCTAGACATTTTATATATACACCTCCTGAAATTTTTCTAATACTAGTATTCACGCGGTAATCAATCCTTATCCATAAATATTATGTTAATTATATGAATTTGTGGAAAGACATAGAAAGATATAATTTACTGACGCAAAATGGTGTAAGCAATTGACAATTTCTTGGAAGGATATTATTAGGCGGTGAAGAATACATATATTCGCAAACATGAAACCGCAATAGAAAATAGTTAAATGGTTAAATGGCCAAAGTGGAAACTCCCGGTGACTATGATAGTCGAGATATAAATAGCAAGCTTTTATGGTAATGAATTATATAAATTGTTATATAACTTCTGAAATAACGCCGGAGGATAATTGATAATTATGCACGAGATGGGTATTGCCCAAAGCATATTGGATATTGCCGTAGAAGCAGCTCGCAGTCATCAGGCGGCTAGAGTTACCGGCGTTAAGGTGCGAATCGGGCAAATAACCGGAGTGGATCCCGAAGCGCTGGCGTTTGGTTTTACCGCATTGTCGGCGGGAACTATTGCCCAGGGGGCCTCATTAACTATTGAGACTGTACCGGCTTCCGGCTGCTGCCGGGAATGCCGGCATGAGTTTTCGTTCACCGTTCAACGGTTTTTTTGTCCGGAATGCGGGTCGGCCGGCATAGAAATATTGTCAGGGCGGGAACTTCAGGTCGAACACGTGGAGGTGGATTAGACTTTGAAAAAACAAATCACCGTTAAGGCGAATATCCTGGATAAAAATGACACCATCGCCGAAGCGCTAAATACCTCACTGACCAATCAGGGGGTTTTTGCCTTGAATCTGATGGGTTCGCCCGGATCCGGCAAAACCTCGCTCTTAGAGCTGACAATAGAAAAATTGCAGGATGAGCTTCGGCTGGCAGTGATTGAAGGTGATTTATACACTGCCAAAGATGCCGACCGCATTGCTAAATATGGTATACCGGTAATTCAGATCAATACAGCAGGCGGCTGTCATTTGGATGCCAATATGGTAAACCGGGCTATCGCCGATTTGGAGTTGCCCAACTTAGACATTATTATCGTGGAAAACGTAGGAAACCTGGTTTGTCCGGCGGAGTTTAAGGTGGGCGAGCATGTGAAAGCCGTTGTCCTTAGCGTTACCGAAGGGGACGACAAGCCGCAGAAATATCCTTTGGTGTTTCAGAATTCTCAGGTTGCCATCCTCAACAAAGTTGACTTATTGCCCTATACTTCCTTTAACATGTCGGCGGCAGTTGACGACATTGCCAATATCAATCCGGAGCTGAGGCTAATAACGGCTTCCTGCCGTACCGGCGAAGGAATTGACGACTGGTGCGACTGGCTGAAAGAGCGGCTGAAGGTACTTAGAGACCGGAGAAAGCAGGAACTTGGAGGCCAAAATGTTTACTCTGACTGAACAGGAAAAGGAAATAGAGTCGGTGCGCCATCGCCTTCATGAATTGGTAAAATCAAAGAACGGCAACTTCACGGACAAGGACGTGGCGGAACTTAGCATGGTCTTAGATAAATTAATTGTGGCTTATGAACGAAGCAGGCAGCGCCGTCACGATAAAATAGAGGTTGGGCCATTGAATTATTGAATTAATGAATTAATGAATTAATATACTAATATATTGAACTAACATAGTATCGTTTCATTCTCTACAGACAGATGATTGGTTCGTCTGTTTTCTTTTTCTTCCGAGTCTATATCTCTCTCCCCGGCTATACATTTAACTAGTGGTCTGTAAACCCTAATCCTATAGTGTTCTTGCGAGAGGTTTTCCGTCCTGCTTTGTTGTCGTCGGCTTACATATTCCCGATATGCGCGCCTCCTCCGCCTCGCAGGCCGAAAAACCTCGCAATTCATCCTATAGTTTTAGAGTTTACAGACCACTAGAGACAGCAACAAGTCGGATTGGGGGAATGAGGGTGAAGACCAGCGGAACAGACAATGGCCTTAGGCGCGGTCTGAAAGAGCGGCACATACAGCTTATCGCGCTGGGAGGCTCGATCGGAGTAGGCCTTTTCCTGGGATCGGCTACTGCTATTAAACTCGCGGGGCCGGCGTTAATGATATCGTATATGGTTGGCGGTATAGTTGTCTTCTGTCTGCTCCGGGCTTTGGGGGAAGTGGCTGTGCAATATCCGCTGCCTGGATCATTCAGTGCCTATGCTAATTTGCTTTTCGGGCCTTTGGCTGGGTATATCACCGGCTGGACTTACTGGTTTATGTGGGTGGTTACCGGCATGGCCGAAATCACCGCCGTGGGCATTTATATTAACTTTTGGCTGCCGGAATTGCCCCAGTGGATTCCGGCACTGGCGGCGGTAATCCTGATAACTCTTATCAATCTTATTGCTGTGGAAGCTTACGGCGAATTTGAATTCTGGTTTGCCCTCATTAAAATCGTTACCATTGTTATCATGCTCTTTACCGGACTGGGCGTCATCTTATTCGGTGTTGGCAACGGCGGTATTGCCGTCGGCATCAGCAACCTATGGGTCCACGGGGGATTTTTCCCCCATGGTGCGGCGGGAATGCTGCTTGCTTTAACCATGGTTCTTTTTTCCTATGTGGGAATTGAGGTTATCGGTGTTACCGCCGGTGAAGCAAAAGATCCGGGCAAGACGCTGCCGGCAGCTATTGATAAGGTGTTTTGGCGGATAATCCTGTTTTATATAGGGTCCCTGTACGTTATTCTGTGTCTTTATCCCTGGGATGAAATCGGTACCGTCGGCAGTCCCTTTGTATCAACATTGGAACGAATAGGTATCGCTAAAGCGGCAGGCATTATGAATTTTGTCGTTCTCACGGCGGCTCTATCTTCCTGCAACAGCGGTATTTTCAGCACTGGGCGGATGCTCTACAGTTTGGCGCTGGCAAAAAATGCGCCGGCGTTTTTAATCAGACTCAACCGGTTTCACGTACCGGTCAATGGTGTGCTGGTTTCGTCCTTTTGCCTGGTAGTAGGAGTGATACTCAATTATTTAGCGCCGGCCAAGGTATTTACTTATGTGACCAGTATCGGCGCCTTTGCCGGTTTGTGGGTGTGGGCCACCATTTTTATGGTTCAGTTAAAGTTTCGCCGCTCTCTAACGGATGGGCAGGCGGCTAAACTGGCCTATCCAATGCCCGGATATCCTTTGTCCGGCTGGCTGTGTCTCATTTTCCTGGTTTTGGTCGCATTTTTGATGAGTTTTGATCCCGATACCGCCTTGGCTCTGGTAGTAGGACCAATGTGGCTGGCGGGGCTGGTGGCATCATATTACTTGTTTATTCGTCCTAATAGCCGGATATCAATTCTTTAGCTTATCCTAATACCCGGATGTCAATTTTTAATGCGGCCTATATAGATTCAGCCGGCAAAGGCTGCCTTGATTCTTTTAAATTATAGCTATAGAATAGGAAGTATATTTAGACGAATACCTTCATGGCAGTTTGGGAGGACACATTAATGGACGGAATAGACATGTTTGAACGCCCGGTATGGGCGGAAGTGGATTTGGCGGCAATTGCCAACAATGTGCGGGAAATTAAGAAGTTAGTTAAACCAACTGTTAAGTTTTGCGCGGTTGTAAAAGGAGACGGCTATGGACACGGAGCGGTCGCCGTGGCCAGAACCGTATTAGCCGCCGGGGCCGACTGTCTGGCGGTGGCCATAGTGAGTGAGGCGGTGGAACTGAGAAGAGCCGGTTTTACCGTTCCCATAATGGTGTTGGGATTTACGCCGGCGCAGCAGGCAAAACTGGTGGCGGTCAATAATATTACGCAGACAGTATACTCGCTGGAGGCGGCGCAGGCATTGGCGGCAGCAGCGGCGGCGACAGGCAAACCGGTTAAGGTACATATCAAGATTGATACCGGTATGGGCCGTATCGGCGTAATGCCGGCTGAAGCCGGCAGTTTCGCCTTAGCTGTCGCTAGATTGCCGGGAATTGAAATTGAAGGGGTCTTTTCACATTTTGCTACGGCCGACAGTCGGGATAAATCCTATGCCTACGAACAGATGGACAAATTTAAGGCCGCCCTGGCCGCCATTGAGCAATGCGGCATTAAAATTCCGGTCCGGCATATAGCCAATAGCGCCGCGACCCTGGAACTGCCGTCGGCCCACTTTGACATGGTGCGTGCCGGGATTATTCTCTACGGTCTGTGGCCGTCTGCTGAAGTGGCCAGAATGATTAACCTGAAACCGGCCATGTGTCTTAAAGCTCAACTGGTACAGGTGAAATCTGTGCCTGCCGGGACAAGTATCAGTTATGGCCGAACCTATTCAACCCCTGATAACCGCCGGATCGCAACCCTGCCTATCGGTTATGCCGACGGCTGGACCCGGCTTCTCTCAGGCAAGACAAGTGTTCTGGTTCGCGGACGGCGAGCGCCCCTTGTGGGCACAATCTGCATGGATCAGTGTATGGTTGACGTCTCGGAAATTCCGGCGGCCTTGCCGGGGGATACGGCTATTTTGTTTGGCAGTCCGCAATTAACCGCCGCCGAGGTGGCCGCCAAAATAGGCACGATTAGCTATGAGCTTGTTTGTATGGTTGGTAAAAGAGTGCCCCGGCTTTATATACAGCGGTAATGGCAGGCGCCAAAGGGAAACATAAGTTTCCCTTTGGTGCCCTCTTCATTCCGGGATTGGAAAGTTTAGTTTCCGTTTATAATACCTGAAATTGTAACTCGCGGTACTAGCAGACTGCCAAGTCTAAAACGGAACCGGGAATATAAGCTTTTACGACTTGGCATGATAATTGCAAATAATATAAAATTAAAATAAAATTAAAATCGGAAATTAACATTTAGCATTGCTGCGATACAAAAATTAGGAGGTATTAGATAATGATTATTGGTGTGGCAAAAGAGATCAAAAATAATGAAAACCGGGTGGCTTTAACCCCGGCCGGTACCGCAACCCTGGTTAAAGCCGGGCAGCGGGTGCTGTTTGAGCACAGCGCGGGTATTGGCAGCGGTTTCTCTGATGAAAGTTATATAAAGGCCGGCGCTGAAATCGTCACTGATAAAAAAGAGCTCTTTGACAAAGCCGAAATGATCATGAAGGTAAAAGAGCCTCTTGCTCCCGAATATGATCTTTTTCATGGGGGCCAAATTCTATTCACCTATCTCCACTTGGCACCCGAGCCTGCTCTTACCAAAGCCCTGCTAGCCAAAAAAGTAATCGGTATTGCTTATGAAACCATTGAGCGTAACCATAGCCTGCCGCTGCTAATTCCCATGAGCGAAGTTGCCGGCCGCATGGCGGTACAAGTAGGTGCTCACTGGCTGGAAAAAACCTTCAGTGGCAAAGGCATACTGCTGGGCGGCGTTCCCGGCGTTGAATCGGCTCAGGTTGTCATCATCGGCGGCGGCGTGGTAGGCACCCACGCGGCTAAAATGGCGATAGGCATGGGGGCCCGGGTAGCTATTATCGACAAGTCCAGCGAACGGCTGGCATATCTCGACGACATCTTTGGCGGGCGCGTCACCACTATTATGTCCAACAGCTACAATATTGCCGATTGGGTTAAACAGGCCGACCTGCTTATCGGCGCTGTTCTGCTGCCAGGCGCCAAAGCTCCCAAACTGGTTAGCGAAGAAATGGTTAAAACCATGGAACCCGGCTCGGTTATCGTCGACGTAGCCATTGACCAGGGCGGCTCGATTGAAACCATCGACCGGGCTACCACTCACAGTGATCCCACCTATGTCAAATACGGTGTTGTACACTACTCTGTCGCCAATATGCCTGGCGCAGTTGCCCGAACTTCCACCCTGGCTCTTACCAACGCAACCATCGAATACGCTCTCCAAATCGCCAGCAAAGGCTGGAAAGAAGCTCTCAGGGCCGATTCCGGTCTGGCGAAAGGTCTCAATGTTTTTGAAGGCAAAGTTACTTTCCCCGGGGTTGCTGAAGCCCACAACCTGCCTTATACCCCGGTTGCTGAGATTTTGGGATAAGGATTCAACAAATAAATTATCTGGATCAATACCGCGAGAAGTAAATTCTGATATTGAGAAAAAAACAAAACATCCAACCCATATATGGGTTGGATGTTTTGTTTTTTTAAGGATATTTAATATAACGCAATTCTCAACAAAATATATCTAATGTACTATGCTTGACAATTTCCTTACAGTTAAAAATTCTATTGTTAGCAGGATAAGCCATACAAAAATTATACTGATTAAGCAATTTTAGACAAATTCAAACAAATTTCAAATAAAAATAACATCAAGTATACATAACAATATGGACAAAAGGATTATAACTTTAGTAATATGAGACAATAGTAATAATTGGAAAAATAGCCATATACATCAATAAAATTACATATTACGCTAAAATTAGACATAAATTTCCGGGGGAGGCGAGTATAACACAAACTGTGAGACCCTTCGTTTCAGCGACTGGCAATAAGGTTCCGAAGAATCTGGCTCGAAGGTAAAACAATTCAATGATTACCAATAACGGAAGCGATGAACGTCAGCCTGTATATGGACACTTGGGCTGCCGGGAGCTGGCAGTGTAACCGGCCGATATTGTATGTATGGCCGTTTGCTAACGGCCATTTTTTGTTATATAAGAAATGGCTAGGACGGCGCAGAACAGCCTTATTTAACGCTTCGACGCTTTGTTAAGAAAGGTACTTTTAACCAAATTAAGTGGAGGGATGAACAATGAGTGACAATACCTTGAATGGCGGAACTGGTAATGATACGCTGAACGGCAGCGGGAGTTCTTACACCATGGCCGGGAGCATGGGCGACGATACCTACATAGTAGACGATGCCGGGGATGTGGTGGTGGAAAATCCTGACGAAGGCAACGACACCGTTGAAGCGAGCATTACCTATGCCCTGGACGCAAATGTTGAGGACTTGACGCTTACCGGCACGGGCAACATTGACGGTACAGGCAACGAACTGGATAATGTCTTAACAGGCAACAGCGGCGATAATACTCTTGACGGCAGGGACGGCGCTGATACCATGTCCGGCGGCCAGGGCAATGATACGTACATAGTTGACAACGTGGGTGATGTAGTCAGCGAGAGCATCGCCGAAGGTATTGACACTGTTCAATCAAACATCAGCTATAGCTTGGGAACAAATGTGGAAAATCTGGTCTTAACCGGTGCCGGCGCAATCAATGGTACAGGCAACGAACTGGATAATTTCATTGCAGGCAATAGTGACGACAATATGCTTGACGGCGGTCTGGGCGCTGATACCATGGCGGGCAGCTTGGGTAATGACACCTACGTCATAGATGATGCCGGAGATGTGGTAACGGAAAATGTCGGCGAAGGAATTGACACAGTGCAATCATCCCTTACCTATAACCTGGGAGCCAACTTAGAGAACCTGCTGCTAACAGGCACAGCTAATATCAATGGCACTGGAAACTCATTGAACAATATTATTATTGGGAACAGCGGCAGTAACATCCTGGACGGTGATGCCGGTGCAGATATGATGGCTGGGGGCTTAGGCGATGATACCTATATTGTAAACAGTGTTGGGGATGTTGTGGCAGAAAACATCAACGAAGGGACCGACACGGCACAGTCGTCCGTTACTTATACCTTGGGAGCCAATGTAGAAAACCTGACATTGACCGGCACAGGAGCAATCAATGGCGGCGGCAACACACTGGACAACGTTCTAACCGGCAACAGCGGCAGCAATATCCTGGACGGCAGGGCCGGTGCGGATACCATGGCCGGCGGTTTAGGCAACGACATCTACATGGTGGATAACATTGGTGACATTGTTAGCGAGAATGACAACGAAGGAACTGATATGGTACAGTCATCCATTACCTATGGTTTAGGAGCCAGCGTAGAAAATCTGGCCCTGACTGGCACAGAGGCGATTAATGGCACAGGTAACGCTCTGAACAACGTCCTTACCGGTAACAGTGGCAGCAACATTCTGGACGGCGGGAGCGGCGCGGACACCATGACCGGCGGCTTAGGCGATGACACCTACATAGTGGATAATGTGGGGGATATTGTTAACGAAACCTTCAATGAAGGAACGGACACGGTGCAGTCATCGGTCTCCTATACTCTGAACGGCAACATTGAAAACCTGACGCTTACCGGCACGGAGGCGATTAATGGCGGCGGCAACGAACTGGATAACGTTCTTATTGGCAACAGCGGCAGCAACGTCCTGGATGGCGGGGCCGGCGCGGACACCATGACGGGCGGCTTGGGCGATGATACCTATACCGTGGATGACGCAGGTGATATCGTCAGTGAAAATGCCAACGAAGGAACCGATATGGTGCAGTCGTCTATCACCTATACCCTGGGAGCTAATGTAGAGAACTTGACATTGACCGGCACGGGGACGATTAATGGCGATGGCAATGCATTGGATAACGTTCTTATTGGCAACAGCGGCAGCAACGCCCTGGATGGCGGGGCCGGAACGGATATTATGGCGGGCGGTCTTGGCAATGACACTTATGTGGTGGATAACACCGGCGACATTGTCAACGAGAATGCTTACGAAGGAATTGATACGGTACAGTCATCCATTACCTATACTTTAGGAGCCAACGTAGAAAATCTGGCACTGACCGGCATAGAGGCGATTAATGGAACGGGTAACGCTCTGAACAATGTCCTTACCGGTAACAGCGGCAGCAATATTCTGGACGGCGGGATCGGCGCAGATACTATGACCGGCGGTTTGGGCGATGATACCTATGTAGTGGATAACGCCGGTGACATTACCTGCGAAAGTGCCGGTGAAGGAACCGACATAGTGCTGTCGTCTGTCTCCTACACGTTAAACGCTGACATAGAAAATCTGATCCTGACAGGCACAGGGGCGATCAATGGTGCTGGCAACGCATTGGACAACAAGATTACCGGTAACGATGGCAGCAATATTCTGGACGGCGGGGCCGGCGCGGACACCATGGCCGGCGGCTTAGGCAATGACACTTATGTAGTGGATAATGTAAGTGATATTGTCAGTGAAAATGTCAGTGAAGGAACAGACACGGTACAAACGTCCATCACCTATACCTTGGGAGCCAATGCAGAAAACCTGACCTTGACCGGCACAGAAGCGATCAATGGCGTTGGTAACGCTTTAGACAACATAATAACCGGTAACAGCGGCAGCAACATTCTCGATGGTGGAGCCGGGGCAGACATAATGAGCGGCGGCTTGGGCAGCGACACCTATGTTATAGATAATATAGGTGACATCGTCGCCGAAAATGTCAATGAAGGAACGGACACGGTGCGGTCGTTCATCACCTATACTTTGGGAGCCAACCTGGAAAACCTGACCTTGACTGGTGTCGGCGCCAGCAATGGCACAGGGAATCAACTGAACAATATCATTAGCGGCAACAGCGGCAGCAACATTCTGGACGGCGGGGCCGGCGCGGACACGCTGGCCGGCGGCTTAGGCGATGATATCTATGCTGTAGATAATGTAGGTGATATTGTCAGTGAAAATGTCAATGAAGGAACAGATACGGTGCAGTCGTCCATCACTTATACTTTGGGAGCCAATGTAGAAAACCTGACATTAACCGGCACCGGCACAATCAATGGTGCTGGCAACGAACTGGATAACATAATTACCGGTAACAGCGGCAATAACAGCCTGGACGGCGGGGCCGGCGCGGACATCATGGCCGGTGGTTTGGGCGATGATACCTACATTGTGGACAGTGCTGAAGATGTCGTGGCGGAAAACACCGGCGAAGGAACGGACATGGTGCAGTCGTCCATCACTTATACTTTGGGAGCCAATGTAGAAAATCTGGCATTGACCGGCACCGGCGCAATCAATGGCAACGGCAACGCACTGGGTAACGTAATAACCGGTAACAGCGGCAACAACATTCTAAATGGCGGGGCCGGCAACGACACTTTAAAGGGCGGACTGGGAGACGATATCTATATATATGGCTTAGGATCCGGTAACGACACTATTGATAACTATTCAGGGACCAGTGGTCATGGCGTGGATACCATCCAATTCGGACAAGAGATCACCAGCGATTCTATCGACTATCTGCAAAGCGGGCAGGACATAATTCTACGGATCAAAGACAGCGGTGAAACGCTGACCATAAACAAATGGTTTGATGGTAGTTTATACCAGGTGGAGAGTCTGCGATTTTTTGATAACAGCGAATTGACTGCCGCAGAAGTTACAAGCAAAGCAGGCATGGCCGCGGCCTTAATGGGTACTGTCAGTGACGACAATTTGACCGGCAAAATACGATACGGCATTGGTGGCAACGATGTTTTGAACGGTACAAGCGGCAACGACCAGCTTTTCGGGGGTACAGGAAACGATACCTATATAGTCAATAACGTCGACGATGTTGTCATTGAGTATGATAACGAAGGCGTCGATGCCGTACAGTCCAGCGTTTCCTTTACGCTGGGAGCCAATGTGGAAAACCTGACCTTGACCGGCAGCGACAACATTAATAGTACTGGCAATGAACTGGATAACGTGATCTTGGGCAATAGCGGCGACAATGTTATTGACGGTGGCCTGGGCGCTGACGCCATGGCCGGTGGCAGCGGCAATGATACCTATATCGTTGAAAATACGGGTGACATGGTATCGGAAAACGCCGCCGCAGGCAACGATAGCGTTCAATCGTCGATTACCTATGCCCTGGGAGCCAATGTGGAAAACTTGACCTTAACCGGCAGCGACAACATCAATGGCACCGGTAACGAACTGGACAACGTGATCATTGGCAACAGCGGCAACAACATTCTGGATGGCGGCAGTGGTAATGATTATCTCGTTGGCGGCCTGGGCGCTGACAGCATGGCCGGCGGCAGCGGCAATGATAGTTACATAGTTGACGATATAGGTGATATAGTAACGGAAAACGCCGGCGAGGGTAACGACACCGTCCAATCGTCGATTGCCTATGCCTTAACCGCTAACGTAGAAAATCTGACCTTGACCGGCAGCGACAACATCAATGGCACCGGCAATGAATTAGATAATGGGATCCTTGGCAACAGTGGCGACAATGTTGTTGATGGCGGCCTGGGCGCTGATACCATGGCCGGCGGCAGCGGCAATGATACCTATATCGTTGAAAATACGGGTGATATGGTAACGGAAAACGCCGCCGCAGGCGTAGATAGCGTTCAATCGTCGATTAGCTATGATCTAACCGCCAATGTGGAGAATCTGACCTTGACTGGCAGCGACAACATCAATGGCACCGGCAATGAATTAGATAATGGGATCCTTGGCAACAGTGGCGACAATGTTATTGATGGCGGCCTGGGTGCCGATATCATGGCCGGCGGCAGCGGCAATGATACCTATATCGTAGACAATACGGGTGACACGGTATTGGAAAACGCCGCCGCAGGCATAGATAGCGTTCAGTCGTCGATTACCTATACCTTAACCGCGAATGTGGAAAACCTGACCCTGACCGGCAGTGATAACATCAATGGCGCCGGCAATGAATTGGATAATGGGATTCTCGGCAACAGCGGCAGCAACGTTCTGGATGGCGGAGCGGGAGACGACACACTGTCCGGCGGCATTGGCAATGATACACTGTCCGGCGGCAGTGGAAACGACTTATTAGATGGTGGCCTGGGGGCTGATATTATGGCCGGTGGCAGCGGCAATGATATCTATATCATAGACAATATGGGTGACATGGTGTTGGAAAACGCCGCCGCAGGCATAGATAGCGTTCAGTCGTCGATTAGTTATGCTCTAACCGCCAATGTGGAGAATCTGACCTTGACCGGCAGCAACAACATCAATGGCACCGGCAATGAATTAGATAATGGGATCCTTGGCAACAGTGGCGACAATGTTATTGATGGCGGCCTGGGCGCCGATACCATGGCCGGCGGCAGCGGCAATGATACTTACCTAGTTGACGACATGGGTGATATAGTAACGGAAAACGACGGCGAGGGCGTAGATAGCGTTCAATCATCGATTACCTATACCCTAACTGCCAACGTGGAAAATCTGACCTTGACCGGCAGCGGCAACATCAATGGTGCCGGCAATGAACTGGATAACGTTATTCGCGGTAATAGCGGCAACAACGTTCTGGACGGTCAGGCAGGAGATGACACCTTGTCCGGTGGCGTTGGCAATGATAAATTGCTCGGCGGCAGTGGAAATGACTTATTAGATGGCGGCCTGGGTGCTGATATTATAGTCGGCGGCACCGGCAATGATACCTACATTGTAGACAATATGGGTGATATTGTATTGGAAAACGCCGCCGCAGGCATAGATAGCGTTCGGTCATCGATTAGCTATGCTCTGACCGCGAATGTGGAAAACCTGACCCTGACCGGCAGCGGCAACATCAATGGCGCCGGCAATGAACTGGATAATGTGATTCTCGGTAGTAGCGGCGACAATCTTGTAAACGGCGGCCTGGGCGCTGATACCATGGCCGGCGGCAGCGGCAATGATACCTATATCGTCGAAAATACAGGTGATACGGTCTTGGAAAACGTCGACCAAGGCAAGGACACCGTTCAGTCGTCAATTACCTATACCTTAACCGACAATGTGGAGGACCTTATCCTGACCGGCAGCGGCCACATCAACGGTACCGGTAATGAACTGGATAATGTGATCAGCGGCAATAGCGGCAGCAACATCCTGGATGGCGGCGCCGGCAACGATACCTTATATGGCGGCTGTAAGAGCGACACATTATACGGCGGCAGCGGCAATGACTATCTGAACGGCGGTCAGTGTGCCGATACTATGGCTGGCGGCAGCGGCGCCGATACCTATGTCGTGGACAATGTTTTTGATATTGTGGTGGAAAACAACAATGAAGGTATTGATACCATACAGTCAAGTGTTACCTACACTTTGAGTGCAAATGTGGAGAATTTGACCTTAACCGGGAACTGCAATATTAACGGCGGCGGCAATGAACTGGACAATATCGTCGTCGGCAATAACGGCAACAACGTTTTGGCTGGCGAAAAAGGCAACGACTCTTTATATGGCGGCAGCGATGAAGACCTTTTGTACGGTGGCGAAGGCAACGACCTTCTTGACGGCGGCGCCGATGCCGACATCATGCTCGGCGGTACCGGCAACGACACTTATATAGTTGATAATTTCCGCGACAGAGTGATGGAAAACCGGAATGAAGGCATCGACACCGTACAGGCAAGCATCACCTACACCCTGACAGACAATGTGGAAAACCTGACCTTAACCGGCGATGCCGATCTCAACGGTACGGGAAACATGCTAAATAACAGCCTTATCGGCAACAACGGCGATAACATTCTTGACGGCGGTCTTGGGGCTGATGCCATGAGCGGCGGCAGCGGCAACGACACCTACATTGTGGATAACAGCGGTGATGTGGTTGTCGAGAATGCCGGTGAAGGCCTTGATACGGCACAGGCAAGCATCAACTATACCCTGGGAGCGAATGTGGAAAACCTGGTCTTGACCGGCAATGGCAATATCCGCGGTACCGGCAATGAACTGAATAATGTGATCAGCGGCAACAACGGCAGTAACGTGCTTGACGGCGGCGCCGGCGACGATATCTTATACGGCGGCGTTAAAAGCGATAAATTGTACGGTGGCTGCGGTCGTGACTATGGTAATGGCAGTCAAGGCACCGACACCATGACCGGCGGTACCGGCGACGATACCTACATCATAGATGATAACGGTAACGTTATTATTGAGAAAGCCGGGGAAGGTATCGACACCGTGAAGTCAAGTGTGACGTACACCTTGGGAGCGAATGTGGAAAACCTGATTTTGACCGGTCCGGGCAATATTCGCGGCACCGGCAATGAACTGAATAATGTAATCATCAGCCTGAGCACCAGCGGCAACAACATCTTGGATGGCGGTGCCGGCGACGACAGTTTATACGGCGGCATTAAAAAGGACCAATTATACGGTGGCGGCGGCAATGACTATCTGGACGGCGGTGAATGCACCGACACCATGGCTGGTGGTATTGGCGACGATACCTACATCGTAGATAACAGCGGTGATGTGGTTATCGAAGGTGCCGGAGAAGGGATTGACACGGTGCAGGCCAGCGCCACTTATACTTTAAGTGCCAATGTGGAAAATCTGACCTTGACCGGGAATGAAAACCTTAATGGCACCGGCAATACCCTAAATAACAGCCTTATCGGCAACAGCGGCGATAACATTCTTAATGGCGGTCTTGGGGCTGATACCATGAACGGCGGCAGCGGCAACGACACCTACATTGTGGATAACAGCGGTGATGTGGTTGTCGAGAATGCCGGTGAAGGCCTTGATACGGCACAGGCAAGCATCAATTATACCCTAGGAGCGAATGTGGAAAACCTGGTCTTGACCGGCAATGGCAATATCAACGGTACCGGTAATGAACTGAATAACGTGATCAGCGGCAACAACGGCAGTAACGTGCTTGACGGCGGCGCCGGCGACGATATCTTATACGGCGGCGTTAAAAGCGATAAATTGTACGGTGGCTGCGGTCGTGACTATGGTAATGGCAGTCAAGGCACCGACACCATGACCGGCGGTACCGGCGACGATACCTACATCATAGATGATAACGGTAACGTTATTATTGAGAAAGCCGGGGAAGGTATCGACACCGTGAAGTCAAGTGTGACGTACACCTTGGGAGCGAATGTGGAAAACCTGATTTTGACCGGTCCGGGCAATATTCGCGGCACCGGCAATGAACTGAATAATGTAATCATCAGCCTGAGCACCAGCGGCAACAACATCTTGGATGGCGGTGCCGGCGACGACAGTTTATACGGCGGCATTAAAAAGGACCAATTATACGGTGGCGGCGGCAATGACTATCTGGACGGCGGTGAATGCACCGACACCATGGCTGGTGGTATTGGCGACGATACCTACATCGTAGATAACAGCGGTGATGTGGTTATCGAAGGTGCCGGAGAAGGGATTGACACGGTGCAGGCCAGCGCCACTTATACTTTAAGTGCCAATGTGGAAAATCTGACCTTGACCGGGAATGAAAACCTTAATGGCACCGGCAATACCCTAAATAACAGCCTTATCGGCAACAGCGGCGATAACATTCTTAATGGCGGTCTTGGGGCTGATACCATGAACGGCGGCAGCGGCAACGACACCTACATTGTGGATAACAGCGGTGATGTGGTTGTCGAGAATGCCGGTGAAGGCCTTGATACGGCACGGGCAAGCATCAATTATACCCTAGGAGCGAATGTGGAAAACCTGGTCTTGACCGGCAATGGCAATATCAACGGTACCGGTAATGAACTGAATAATGTGATCAGCGGTAACAGCGGCAATAACATTCTGGCCGGCGGCGCCGGCGACGATACCTACATTATAGGCAACAGCGGCGATGTTGTCATCGAGAATGCCGGTGAAGGTGTTGACACAGTGAAGTCCAGCGTGACTTACACGCTGGGAGCGAATGTGGAAAACCTGACCTTGACAGGCAACGGCAATATTAGCGGTACTGGTAATGAGTTGGATAATGTGATCACCGGTAACAGTGGATACAATAGTTTGGATGGCGGCGCTGGAGCTGACAGCTTATATGGCGGCGTTAAGAAGGACCAATTATACGGTGGCAGCGGCAATGACTACCTGGACGGCGGTGAAGGCACCGATACCATGGCCGGCGGCAGCGGCGACGATACCTACATTGTGGACAATACCGACGATGTTGTTCTTGAAGGGGTTGGCGAAGGAATCGACATAGTTCAGTCCAGCGCTACTTACATCCTAAGAGCGAATGTGGAAAATCTGACCCTGACCGGAACCCGTAATATAAATGGCGGTGGCAATGAACTGGACAATATCATTATCGGCAACGCCGGCAACAACGCTCTGGATGGCGAAGCCGGCAACGACTCCTTATATGGCGGCAGCGACGAAGACCTTTTGTATGGTGACAAAGGCAATGATCTTCTTGACGGCGGCGTCGATGCCGACATCATGCTCGGCGGCAGCGGCAACGACACTTATATTGTCGACAATGCTTGCGACAAAGTGATAGAAAGCTGCAACGAAGGCATGGACTCCGTTGAGGCAAGCATTACCTACACTTTGGTAAACAATGTGGAAAACCTGACGTTAACCGGCGACGCTAATCTTAACGGCACAGGAAATGCTTTAAATAACATCCTTATCGGTAACGATGGCAACAATGTCCTGAATGGCAAAGCCGGTGACGATACTCTGTACGGTGAAGGCGGCAGCGACAGCTTATATGGGGGAACCGGCAACGACTATCTGGACGGCGGCTTCGGTACGGATGCCATGTACGGCGGTACCGGCGACGACACTTATATTGTTGACAACAATGTGGATTTGGTAGTGGAAAAAACCAATGAAGGCATCGACACAGTTCAAGCATCCATTACGTATACGCTAACCGCCAATGTTGACAATCTTACTTTGACAGGCACAGCCGGCATCGACGGCGCCGGCAATGGGTTGAATAACGTTATGTTGGGCAACAGCGGCGATAATGTGCTTGACGGCGGCGCGGGCGCGGACACTATGGCCGGCGGCTTGGGCAACGATACCTATATTGTTGACAACAATGGCGATATTGTGGTGGAGAAAGCCAATGAAGGCGCCGACACGGTCCAGTCGACGATTAGCTATGCATTGACGGCCAATGTGGAGAACCTCAGCCTAACCGGCAATGCCGATATTGACGGCGCCGGCAACGAACTGGATAACGTGCTTCGCGGCA
This sequence comes from Methylomusa anaerophila, assembly GCF_003966895.1. Taxonomy (NCBI): domain Bacteria; kingdom Bacillati; phylum Bacillota; class Negativicutes; order Selenomonadales; family Sporomusaceae; genus Methylomusa; species Methylomusa anaerophila. Next base: position 1,639,839 of record NZ_AP018449.1, read on the forward strand.
ACAGCGGCAACAATGTCCTGGATGGTAAAGCCGGCAACGACTATATTGATGGCGGCCTGGGGGCCGACAGCATGGCCGGCGGCTTGGACGGCGATACCTACATCGTTGACAACAACGGCGACCTAGTCAGTGAAAGCGCCGGCGAAGGAATTGACAGCGTTCAGTCCTCCATAACCTATGGGTTGACCGCCAATGTTGAAAACCTCGCCTTGACAGGTATAGCCGACATCAACGGCGCCGGCAATGAACTGGACAATGCAATCCTCGGCAACAGCGGCAGTAACGTGATTGACGGCGGTCTGGGAGCTGACAGCATGGCCGGCGGCTTGGGCGGCGATACCTACATTGTTGACAACAGCGGCGACCTAGTCAGTGAAAACGCCAGTGGAGGAGTTGACAGCGTTCAGTCCTCCATAACCTATGGATTGACCGCCAATGTTGAGAACCTTACTTTGACCGGTACAACCGACATCGACGGCACGGGCAATGAGCTTGATAATACAATCCTCGGCAACAGCGGCGACAACGGAATTGACGGCGGCCTGGGGGCCGACACAATGGCCGGCGGCTTAGGCGACGATACTTATATTGTCGACAACAACGGCGACCTAGTCAGTGAAAACGCCGGCGAAGGAGTTGACAGCGTTCAGTCCTCCATAACCTATGGATTGACCGCCAATGTTGAGAACCTTACTTTGACCGGTACAACCGACATCGACGGCGCGGGCAATGAGCTTGATAATACAATCCTCGGCAACAGCGGCAATAACGTGATTGACGGCGGCCTGGGGGCCGACAGCATGGCCGGCGGCTTGGGCGACGATACCTACATTGTCGACAACAACGGCGACCTAGTCAGTGAAAACGCCGGCGAAGGAGTTGACAGCGTTCAGTCCTCCATAACCTATGGATTGACCGCCAATGTCGAGAACCTCACTTTGACCGGTACAACCGACATCGACGGCACGGGCAATGAGCTTGATAATACAATCCTCGGCAACAGCGGCGACAACGGAATTGACGGCGGCCTGGGGGCCGACACAATGGCCGGCGGCTTAGGCGACGATACTTATATTGTCGATAACAACGGCGATCTTGTCAGCGAAAACGCAGACCAAGGCATTGACGAAGTGCAATCATCCATTACTTATACGCTAACCGCCAATGCCGAAAACCTCATTCTGACCGGTAGCACTAATATCAACGGCGCCGGCAATGCGTTGGATAACGTTATCACCGGCAACAGCGGCAACAATATTCTTGACGGCGGCCTGGATGCGGACACCATGATGGGAGGCTTAGGCAGCGACACCTATATTGTCGACAACGCCGGCGATATTATTATTGAAAACTCCGGCCAAGGCACCGATAATGTACAATCCAGTATCAGTTACGTTTTGGCAGCCAACGTCGAAAATCTAATGCTAACCGGCACCGCCAACATTAATGGCACTGGTAATGCTCTGAACAATACCCTTGCCGGCAACAGCGGCGATAACATTCTCGATGGCGGTCGCGGCGCCGATAACATGATGGGTAACGCCGGTAACGATATCTACGTTGTGGATAACGCCGGTGACAGTATTATCGAACGTGCCGACGAAGGAATCGACACCGTACAGTCCCGGGTTAGCTATACATTAGGCGCCAATATTGAAAACATGATTTTGACCGGTACGGGCAATATCAACAGCATCGGTAATGAACTGGATAATATCCTTATTGGCAATAGGGGCAACAACCTCCTCAACGGTGGCCTTGGCGCGGATGCCATGGCCGGCGGTGCCGGCAATGATATCTACATCGTCGACAACAATGGCGACATTGTTAAGGAAGCTGCTGGTGAAGGGACCGACGTCGTACAGTCGTCAATTACATACACGCTAACCGCCAATGTGGAGAACCTAACCCTGACCGGTACGGCCAACATCAACGGCACTGGTAATGAGCTAAATAATACCATCATTGGCAACAGCGGCAACAACATTCTTGACGGCGATCTGGGCGCTGATAATATGGCCGGTGGCGCCGGCAACGATATTTACATGGTAGACAACAGCGGTGATGTTGTTACCGAAATTCCCGGCGGGGGCAGCGATACCGTCCAGTCCAGCATCAGCTATACCCTCACTGCCAATGTCGAGAACCTGATTTTGACCGGTACAGCCAATATCAATGGCACCGGTAATACACTGAATAACAGCCTTACCGGCAATAGCGGCAACAACACCTTAAACGCCGGTCTTGGCGCCGACACCATGGCCGGCGGCGCCGGCAACGATACTTACGTTGTGGACAATACCGGCGACGTTGTTACTGAAAATGCCGCTGAAGGCACTGATGCCGTGCAGTCCAGCATTAGCTACACCTTAGGAGCCAATGTGGAAAATCTGACGTTAACCGGTATGGCCAACATCAACGGCACAGGTAATGAACTGAACAACATTCTGACGGGAAACAACGGCAGCAATATTCTTGACGGTGGTCTAGGCGCAGATGTTATGCTGGGAGGTCTTGGCAACGATACCTATGTAGTGGACAATACCGGCGACGTTGTCAGCGAAGCTGCCGGTCAAGGCACCGACATCGTGCAGTCCGGCATCAGCTACATATTGGGAGCCAATGTGGAAAACCTGACCCTTACCGGCGCGGCCGACATCAACGGCGCCGGCAATACACAAAATAACAGCCTTATCGGCAACGGCGGCAATAACGTGCTAAACGGTGATATTGGCGCGGATACCATGCTGGGTGGCGCCGGCAACGATACCTATGTAGTGGACAACGCCGGCGACGTTGTCAGCGAAGCTGCCGGCCAAGGCACCGACATCGTGCAGTCCGGTATCAGCTACATATTGGGAGCCAATGTGGAAAACCTGATCCTAACCGGCGCGGCCAACCTCAACGGCACGGGCAATGCCCTTGACAACATCCTGGCCGGCAACAGCGGAGCCAACATCCTGGACGGCGGTCTCGGGGCGGATGTTATGGCCGGTTCACTGGGCGATGATGTCTACATGGTAGATAACGCCAATGATGCTATCGTCGAGTATGCCGGTGAAGGCAACGATAGCGCCTATTCCAGCGTCAGCTATACACTGGGAGCCAATATTGAGAATCTGACTCTGACCGGTACTGCCGGCATCAATGGCACAGGCAATGAACTCAACAATGTCCTGGTAGGCAACAGCGGCAACAATGTCCTTTATGGTTATCTCGGATCAGATACCATGGTCGGCGGGCAGGGTGATGATAACTATATCGTCGACAATGCCGGGGACGTTGTTGCGGAAAATGCGGGCGAAGGTAGCGACACCGTGCAGTCCGGCATCGGTTATACCTTGGGAGCTAATGTGGAGAACCTGGTTCTTACCGGTACAGCCGGTATCAATGGAACCGGCAACGGACTTGATAACGTCCTTATCGGCAACAGCGGCAATAACGTTCTGGATGGCGGACTTGGCGCCGATACTATGGCCGGCGGTTCAGGCAACGATACCTATATTGTGGACAACACCACCGACGCAGTTGTCGAAAATGCCGGCGAAGGGGCCGATACCGTACAAGCCAGCGTTACCTACACCTTGCACGACAACACTGAAAATCTGGTTTTAACCGGCACTGCGAACATCAACGGCACAGGCAATGAACTCAACAATGTTCTGGTAGGCAACAGCGGCGACAATGTCCTTTATGGTAACCTCGGGGCGGACACTATGGCCGGTGGCTTAGGCAATGATACTTATATCGTAGACAGTGCCAGCGATACTGTTAGCGAAAATGCCAATGAAGGCAGCGATACCATCCTTGCAAGCATCAGTCATACTTTAGGGGCCAATACTGAGAACCTGACCCTGACCGGCATTGCCGGCATCAGCGGCACGGGCAATGAACTCAACAACATTTTGGTGGGCAACAACGGCGACAATGTTCTCAACGGCGGCCAGGGCGCCGATGTAATGGCCGGCGGACAAGGGAATGATACCTATATCGTCGACAATGACAATGACATTGTTGCGGAAAATGCCGGTGAAGGCATTGACACTGTGCAGTCCAGCATAAGTTACGGTTTAGGTGCGAATGTGGAGAATCTGAGTCTGTTAGGCGGGTCTGATATTAATGGTGTAGGCAACGGGTTGAACAATACCATTTACGGCAACAGCGGCGACAACACTCTCTACGGTGACGCCGGTGATGATTACTTGCTGGGCGGCGACGGCAACGATATTTTGACCGGCAGCGCCGGCAATGATACCCTGCGAGGCGGCCTGGGAGATGATATCTATACCTGGGGGATAGGCTCCGGCAATGACACCATAATCAGTTATGAAGGAGCAGATAACGGCTTTGATAGAGTCCTGTTTGTTGATCTATATTTTGCCAGTTTAGCATTTTCGGCAACAACCGCCGATAACGATTTGGTAGGCACTATAAGCCAAACCGGTGAAACCATTCGTTTTACCGACTGGCGGTTAGGGTCGGATTATCAGATAAAAGAATTCCAGTTCGCGGACGGGACAGTAGCAGGCAATGATATTCAATTTGAGTAAACCAAGGATTCAGAGGTAGAAAGGCATTTCCGGCATGCTCAAACTTTGGCTCAACTGGCTTTGGCAACAAAATTACCGTAATACCAACCCTGCTTAGGAATGCCATCTGCAATAAATAAAACAGGTGGGACCGGAAAACCGGTGCCGCCCACAGTTCAAGGGGGGATTTTACAGAGAAAAGCTAAGCTAACCGGTCGCGGCGTGACCTCATTGCTTCAAAGTTTTCAACGTTATGGTAAGAAAACACTTAAAGAGCACTTTATTTAGAGAGGAGATTGAAAAAAATGGGTGGAGGCGGATGGATAGCCCAGGCGCTGGGGATCATATTTCCCCCCTTGCAGCCGATAGTCCAATACTATAGCGCGGCGGTAGCCATAGAACATGGCGATGTACTGGGCCTGATAACCAGTATCGGAGCAAGTATCGGCATACCCCAGGAAACAATCAATTATATTGCGGAGGCGCAATCTGTCGTAACTGCCAGTCAGACCAACGATTGGGCGAGTATCCTGGCCGGCACGGTCGGCAAGCAGCTTGGCATTGACGCGGGTACCCGGCGATTCATATCTGAGGCGCAAACAGTGTACAATACGGCTGAAAACGGCTTGGAAGGCTTTCTAGCAAGCGGGTTTATCCAGCAACAGACTTTAGCGTTTCTTAAGCAGGCTTTTCCCCCGCCGCCGATAGTTATGCCGGACGGCACCATTAGACAGAACTTATATGACGGCAGCGTTAGGGAGACTGCACCGGACGGCACCGTAAAAGAAATCTCGAAGAAAGACGGCGTTATAACGGTCACTGAAAGTAACGGCACCAAAACCGTCTATATACCCAACGGCCCGACAACGGTTTATACGCCGGACGGTTCCGTAATCATTTGGAGAGACGGTATCCAAGTCATGATCGGTCCGGACGGCACCATTGTGACAAAATTCCCGGATGGTTCCCGGCAAACGCTTATGCCGAACGGGACCTACTTAACATGGGCGGCTGACGGCAGCCAAACCGTGACTTCACCGAACGGGTCTCAAATTGTGTACGGGGCTGACCATAGCGTAACGTTGTATGAGACTGACGGCACTAAACGGGTATACGCCGATGACGGTACAGAAACGGTGTATCAAACCGACGGCACGACAATAGTGAATATGTCCGACGGCAGAGTCACAACCACAACAGCCGACGGTGCTGTAACGGTGATTGACCCCGACGGTAAACGGACGGAGTATGACATCTATGGCAACAAAACTGTATTTGAAACCAATGGAACGATGGAGGAATATGCACCGGACAACACTATGGCGGTGACTGAGCCCAACGGCGCTCGGACATTGACTTTGCCGGACAATACTCAAATGGTAATTGACACCAACGGTATTCGAACAGTGACTGAGCCGGGCGGTACCCAAACCAGCTTCGGAATTAACGGCACGGTAAAAGTAACTGAACCCAGCGGCATGACAACAGAGTATACCCCCAATGGTACGCGAACAGTGTATGATACTGACGGCATCCAAACCATATATAAGACAAACGGCACCCGGGTGGTGATCGATACAGACAACACCCGAACAATGTTTAAGGTTGACGGCACCAAAGTAGTATTTGCCCCCGACGGCAAGATAACGGAGTATACGACTGACGGCAAGATAACGGAATATACGACTAACGGCAATAAAACCGAGACTGCGCCGGATGGTAATGTAACTGTGACTCCTAACAGCCCTTATCCGGAAACGGATATAGCCAATCCTATAGCAACTGCTACTACAACGCTTGGTGGTTTACAAGCCAATGCGGTAGACACGATGATCGCTGCTTTGGGAACCACTACACCGGAACCCGTTACTCTTGACGACGGTAAACAATATATTTTGGTGTCTGGTCAAAAAATTGGAAATTTATATATTCCCCGCGAGGAATATGGCCAATTTATGGACAAATTTAATCAATCCCTTAATACTTGGCTTGCGCAGCATCCTGAAGCCCAACCGATTTTACAAAATGCTTTCGACAGTTTAAATCAGGCGCAAAGTCAATTACAATTGGATTCTAATGACACGATAATCCAAAACCAAACCAATGCGCAAATTTTGCAAACGGCTGCAACAAATTTCTACGATGCTTTGCAAGCAGCGGGTATGACAGATTTCTTCGATGGAATGAGCGGCAGTTTCGATGAGTTTCACTTTAAAACCGTCCAAACGGATGGTGTGCCGGAAATCGGGGACGGCTTGTATAGTGGCATGTCATATTTCGTTAGTCCCGGCGCTGACCAAAGAGATCTTAACACACAAACGAATGCCGCACTAAGTAGTTACGTCTATCGGGGTGCAGACGCGACGGATATTCCGGAGGGACTCCAATCAATTGGCGTGTGGTCAAATCCGGAATCAGGCTATCACGCCGAGGCTTTTACGAATGGGGAAAAAATAATTGTAGCGTTCCGTGGAACGGACCAGTATCTTACAGACGGTCCGAGCGACCTGCAACTGGCGGCCGGAAGGAAAGTTGAGCAGTTTGCCGATGTGCGGCAGACTTACAACCAACTAATAGACATAATAAATGACCCCAACAGCGAGCTGCACGGCTTGCCAATCATGGCAACCGGCCATTCCCTCGGCGGCGCAGAGGCACAGTTTTTTACTGCCTTAGGATATCAAAAGGATATTACAATTGTCTCGGAAACCTTCGGTGCGCCGGGGATTGCAGAGTCTTTAGCCCGGGAAGGCATATTTGTTACCGACCCCAACGTATACGCTGTAGTAAACCATGTAAACGTAAATGATGTTTTCGGACAGAGCACATGTGGCGGGCATCTTGGAGTTGTTAGAAAATATGATATGAGTCCTTGGGGATTTAGAGGAGCTTTTCAGGAGCACGATATTGCAACTTATGAATCATATTTAAACGATAATCCTATTATGTTGAGCGAATATTGCGACAAAATCAGGTTGTTTGGCGTTCCAATGGAATCAAATGCCCAAGTAAGTCCTGAATCGGTTCTTACTGCGACATCCTTTCTTCTGACAGGTAATGACATTAATAGTACGAATACGGAAACACTAGTGGCCCAAGCCGATACCTCACTGCTAGACAACACTCTTGCTTATGACATGGCCGGCTTTGTGGCGGAAAGTAATGATACGGGAGTACTGATAACAGCCGGCAACTCGGGGTTGCCAGGGGATAGTTCCGCCAATTCGCTTCTCGTCACTACTGCCGGCAATGAACTTTATAATCAGGATCAGACCAAGGCAGCATAGCATTTTCGTGCACAGGCCGTAGAACCTTCCTGGGTCGCTGGCATAGACCGGCAGGAGCAGGAGCGTTCCACGACCGTCACATTTTCAAAAGATTGTTTTATTGTCCGCACGGCTATAGATAGCTGTGGCTGACCATAATGGGGGGTAAATGGTTTTATGAAGCGAAACAGGCTGGGACTATGGCTTGTAAAAATTAGCGTTCTGTTGTACGGCGCTCTCATGCTCTACTGGCTGGCCACAGGGGTCAGACACTATTGGGCGGATTTAACGCTGCCGGTCCTGGCAACGCCGGCCCTGTGGATACTGCGGCCGGAAAGCTGGCTGTTTCTGCGGCTTGCGTTCTTCATGCAGTTTTTGTACTACAGTTTCCGTGGCGTCCCATTTTTAATCTACGGTCTCATTGCGGCGGGACGGCCGTTGCCGTTTACCGGGGAAGACAGGATCATTCTCCTCTGGCTGTTTCTGGCTGGCGCGTTTCTTGCCTGCGCCGTATTCATCCATAAAAACCGGAAGCTGTTTGCCGTAGAAGAACAAGAGGCCTCTAGGGAGCCGGAACAAGTTTCGTGGAAGCAGACCGTTGCCGTATTGCTGGCGTTCAGCATGCCGTTTCTGCCGCTGGCGGAACAAACCGCCTGGGCCACACTGGACCCCAGGGTGCTTGACAATCGAGTGAACGTTAACGGGATACGGTTCAGTCCGGATGGCCAGAAGCTTGGCGTAATCAACCAAGGGGTATCCTGGACAATCCATATCTGGGATATGAAGACCAGGACTTTCAAGCCGTTGCGGGCGGCGCGCAATGAGCCCATTAGCTCGCTGGCTTTCAGCGGCGACGGCAGGTACCTGGCCATGGGACAGATGATCAGCATGGGCGGTGTGGATTTCAATACGGTCAAGTATTTGGTTGATGTGGACCTGGTTGATTTGACCACCGGGGGTAGACGAATGTTACAACGCAAAGAACCTCTCAGCTTTTTGCTGAATAAGGGTCCGGAGGTTTTAACGGTGGCGTTTAGTCCGGACAGCGCGTATCTGGCCTGCGCCAGGGGAGATATTGATGTCCAGATTGAGCTTTGGAATACCAACACCTGGGGCCTAACGCGCACCCTGGATACAAAGGCAGTCAATATGGATTATCATCCTATGGCCTACAGCCCGGACGGGAAATACCTGGCCACGGAAATGAGAAAGGCGGCGATCGGCCTATGGGATGTGGCGACGGGCACTCTGGTCAGCACCCTTAGCGAAGGCTATGGCGGATACATCAAAGAAATCGTCTACAGCCCGGACGGCCGCTATCTCGCCGTGGCGTTTAACAAACGCTGGTCCGCGTCCAAGGCCGGTACGGAAAAAGGGTTTATCGACATCTGGGATACAAATACCGGCCAAATCTTCAAAACCATTGCGTGGGATTCCGACAGCAGGATCGGAGGCCTGTCCTACAGCCCGGACGGCAAATATATTGCCGCCTTTTTGCAACGGGAAGATTACGTAAGAATTTGGGATGTGGCCAGCGGCAGCCAGGCAGAGACCTTGCGGGGCCCGGTAATCGACAGCCCGGTGGTTGGGGTGGCGTTTAGTCCGGACGGCAAATACCTGGCGGTGGCCAGTGAGCAATATATCAAATTATATGACGCCCAAAAAATCAGCCAGTGACAGGCTAGTTCGGTGCCGCCAGTCTCAAGGGGGGATTTTACAGGGAAAAACTATATGGCTGTGGCTGACCATAATGGGGGGTAAATGGTTTTATGAAGCGAAACAGGCTGGGACTATGGCTTGTAAAAATTAGCGTTCTGTTGTACGGCGCTCTCATGCTCTACTGGCTGGCCACAGGGGTCAGACACTATTGGGCGGATTTAACGCTGCCGGTCCTGGCAACGCCGGCCCTGTGGATACTGCGGCCGGAAAGCTGGCTGTTTCTGCGGCTTGCGTTCTTCATGCAGTTTTTGTACTACAGTTTCCGTGGCGTCCCATTTTTAATCTACGGTCTCATTGCGGCGGGACGGCCGTTGCCGTTTACCGGGGAAGACAGGATCATTCTCCTCTGGCTGTTTCTGGCTGGCGCGTTTCTTGCCTGCGCCGTATTCATCCATAAAAACCGGAAGCTGTTTGCCGTAGAAGAACAAGAGGCCTCTAGGGAGCCGGAACAAGTTTCGTGGAAGCAGACCGTTGCCGTATTGCTGGCGTTCAGCATGCCGTTTCTGCCGCTGGCGGAACAAACCGCCTGGGCCACACTGGACCCCAGGGTGCTTGACAATCGAGTGAACGTTAACGGGATACGGTTCAGTCCGGATGGCCAGAAGCTTGGCGTAATCAACCAAGGGGTATCCTGGACAATCCATATCTGGGATATGAAGACCAGGACTTTCAAGCCGTTGCGGGCGGCGCGCAATGAGCCCATTAGCTCGCTGGCTTTCAGCGGCGACGGCAGGTACCTGGCCATGGGACAGATGATCAACATGGGCGGTGTGAATTCCAATACGGTTAAGAATTTGGTTGATATGGATCTGGTTGATTTGACCACCGGAGGCAGGCGGATGTTACAACGCAAAGAACCTCTCAGCTTTTTGCTGAATACGACTCCGGAGGTTTTAGCGGTGGCGTTTAGCCCGGACAACACGTATCTGGCCTGCGCCAGGGGAAATGACGATGTCCAGATTGAGCTTTGGAATACCAACACCTGGGGCCTGACGCGCACCCTGGATACAAAGGCAGTCAATACGGATTATCATCCTATGGCCTACAGCCCGGACGGGAAATACCTGGCCACGGAAATGAGAAAGGCGGCGATCGGCCTATGGAATGTGGCGACGGGCACTCTGGTCAGTACCCTTAGCGAAGGCTATGGCGGATACATCAAAGAAATCGCCTACAGCCCGGACGGCCGCTATCTCGCCGTGGCGTTTAACAAACGCTGGTCCGCGTCCAAGGCCGGTACGGAAAAAGGGTTTATCGACATCTGGGATACAAATACCGGCCAAATCTTCAAAACCATTGCGTGGGATTCCGACAGCAGGATCGGAGGCCTGTCCTACAGCCCGGACGGCAAATATATTGCCGCCTTTTTGCAACGGGAAGATTACGTAAGAATTTGGGATGTGGCCAGCGGCAGCCAGGCGGAGACCTTGCGGGGCCCGGTAATCGACAGCCCGGTGGTTGGGGTGGCGTTTAGTCCGGACGGCAAATACCTGGCGGTGGCCAGTGAGCAATATATCAAATTATATGACGCCCAAAAAATCAGCCAGTGACAGGGCTAGTTCGGTATCGCCAGTCTCAAGGTTTTCAATGTTATAGTAAATTGTAGTAAAAAAACACTTAAAGAGTACTTTATTTAGAGAGGAGATTAAAAAAAATGGGTGGAGGCGGATGGGTAGCCCAGGCGCTGGGGATCATATTTCCCCCCTTGCAGCCGATAGTCCAATACTATAGCGCGGCGGTAGCCATAGAACATGGCGATGTACTGGGCCTGATAACCAATATCGGCGCAAGTATCGGCATACCCCAGGAAACAATCAATTATATTGCGGAGGCGCAATCTGTCGTAACTGCCAGTCAGACCAACGATTGGGCGAGTATCCTGGCCGGCACGGTCGGCAAGCAGCTCGGCATTGACGTGGGTACACGCAAATTCATTTCGGAAGCCCAAGTGGTTTATAACACGGCCGAGAACGGCTTGGAAGGATTTCTGGCAAGCGGTTTTGTCCAGCAACAGACTCTGAATTATCTTAGTCATGTTTTTCCCCCGCCGCCGAAAGTTATGCCGGACGGCACTCTTCGGCAGACCTTCTATGACGGCAGCATTAGGGATGTTGCCCCGGACAACACGATAAGAGAGATTTCAGCAGAGGGCGTTATAACGGTCACTGAAACTGACGGCACCAAAACCGTCTATATACCCAACGGCCCGACAACGGTCTATACGCCGGACGGTTCCGTAATCACTTGGAGGGATGGCATTCAAATTTTGACCGGCCCGGACGGCACCACTGTAACGACTTACCTGGACGGCTCCCGGCACACAATTATGCCGGACGGAACGCAATTAATATGGGCGGCCGACGGCAGCCAAACCGTGATCGCCCCGGATGGATCCCGAATCGTGTACGGGTCTGACGGTTCCAGCACGATTTATGCAGCGGACGGCAGCATCGATATGTTTGCGGCAGACGGCACCGAAACGTTGTACGAGATCGACGGAACGACAACAGTGAAGACGTCCGACGGCAGAGTCACAATCACAACAGCCGACGGCGCTGTAACGGTGCTTGACTCCGACGGTAAGCGGACAAAGTATGACACCAATGGCACTACAACGGTGTTTGAGACCGATGGCACGCAGATCAGTACTTTGCCGGGCGGTACTGAGACGGTGGTTGAAGAAAATGGTGCGAAAATGGTGCAAGGGGCGGATGGCAGTACAACGGAGTATGCCGTAAACGGTGACCGAACAATAGCCATGGCGAACGGTTGTCAACTGCTGACAACGGCTGATGGCAACCAAGCATTGACAACGGCAGACGGCAACCAGGTGATATTTGATGACAACGGTAACCTGATGGTGACAACGGCAGACGGCAATCAAATTAATTTGACAACGGTAGACGGCAGTCCTGTATCGACGACGGTGGGTGACGCCCAAGTGATCAACACGGCTGAAGGCTTCCGGGCAGTAGCAACGGCATCAGGCGACTTATTATTGGCGATGGGAGACGATGCCCAGGCGTTGGCTGGGGGAAGTGGCAGCGATGTGGTGACTGAGCAGGATGGTGACCTGCTGGCGACTGCACCGAACTATACCGGGGATGCATCTGATACGACGCTAACGGTGCAGGGAGAAGGAGATGAAAGTAGCCCGACTTATAATTTCCAGATGAAGGTGACTGATCCGGAAGCCATTAGGCAGTTTCTTAGTAATAATAACACCGGTACTGCACCGGAGAACAATAGTGTTAATCTGTTCCAATGGATTGGCGGAAACGGTAAAGATGTAACGACGAATATGGTGTCAGTTTTAGGTGGCGCCCGTGCGGGATTTCTTACTACAGCAACATTGCTGGCATTTGACCCAGCCAATCCCAAACGGGCGGAGAGAGTTGGTGCTGCTGTGGGAGTAACGGCGGCTTATGGGATAAACCTGGGTCTAACGCAGAGATACCATCCGGGTGATAACTGGCTTTTAAGTCAAACGCTCGATCTTGGGGGAACTGCAGTCAAGTTGTATACAAAGTCTGAAACGGTGGCAAGATTTTTCTCGTATCTTTCCGTAGCAACAGATTTAGGTCAGCCTATTCCTGATGATACCGGCACCCAGCCCCCGGAAGCGGATAAACCGACGATTGACATATATGTCGGTGACGATTTACCGCAAACCTCAGAAGGGACTCTGCTTCTTCAGGGCACGTTAACCCCGTCTATTCAAAATAATCAGCCACCTCCGGTTTCCTTCCAGTTGCAGGTAAACTGGCCTGTCCAACAAAATAATATACAATTAAACGGCAATGATGTTGTACCTGATTCTAATTTGCTGTTGAGCGATACCCTGACCAGTTATATCGCCAGCTTTGTGGCGGAGAGTAATGATACGGGAGCATTGCTGACATCCAATAATTCTGGAATACAGGGAGATGGCTCTACCAATCCGCTTATCATTGCTGCTACCGGCGCTGAACTTTTTAACCAAAATCAATCTAAGGTGGCCTAGCATCTTTGGCTGTGTTTCGTAGAACTTCCTTTGCGACTATCGGTAGGAATGCCGGTAAGACCAAAGGAGTTCTACGATTCGCCCTTGGGTCACCAGAGTTGATTTATTTACGGAGGGATTATGATAATTCGCTGGCTTTCTTTTGGCCGTTCTCTGGCCAAAGGTATCGGGCACTATCAAAGAGGCGCCTATACAGAGGCATTAGACGCACTGAACGCGGCTGTCAAAATAAAGGAAAGTGATTTTCTGGTCCAATTCTGGCTGTTGCGGACCAGCGTGCGGCTGGGGCGCCGGGAAGATGCGCGCAGGTATGCGGCCAACTGCATGTCCTGGAGAGTGGATCTTGCTGAGTTGGTCAGTCCCTGGCAACAAGCCGCCAACGGGGAAACTATGTCCGATGACGGTCTGGCAAGACTGGACACGGCAGCAGACCAACTATTGGCTTACCACCAATGGGAGGACAAACCGATAAGCTTGTCCCGGGTAGCTGCAATGTTTGGCCTTTGGCTGGGTTTATTAATGTTAATAAGTGTTGTGTATAACGTAGGCAAATACTTGATTTTTTCCGTTCCTCCATTTACACGTGCGCCGATTCAACACCTTCTTTACATAGAGTTAGTATTCAAAATTCTTTCTATTTTGCTTTATTGGAAATATTTCTGGCGACCAAACATTCGTACGAGTGGATGGCTAACACTCAGACGCCATGTTGAAATCAGCTTTAGTCTTATGCGAAATAGAGCGTTCATACGGCTATGTGTTATTGTGGTCGCGTGGAGTATTATAACAGTGATACTTATGCAATTGTTTGGTGAAGGTCTGGCCCCACAGGGCTATTTGCAGTTTCCGATAATTAACATAATTACAGGATTAATAATAGCTCCAATATGTGAGGAACTAATGTTTCGTAAAGTGCTGTTTACCTATCTGAGACAGTATAGCAGAACAGGAGCCTACGTTGTCGTTACTCTAGCTTTCTATTTGGCTCATGGTATTAATAGTGGATTGTGGCTTATGGTTGCTTCTGTTATTTTGTGTTTTGCCTACGAGCAGCAGAATACTATCGATGCCGCCATAATATCACATATTTTAATTAATTTAGTGATTATTATTCATATTTATCTTTATTATTAACCTGGTTGCAAAAAAACAAAGATAATTCTCGGCTAGCCGTACTATCGCAGTGCTCAGCGGTATAACTAAATCAATCGGAGGAAGCGTAACATTTATTTACGGAGGGATTATGATAATTCGCTGGCTTTCTTTTGGCCGTTCTCTGGCCAAAGGTATTGGGCACTATCAAAGAGGCGCCTATACAGAGGCATTAGACGCACTGAACGCGGCGGTAAAAATAAAGGAAAGTGATTTTCTGGTCCAATTCTGGCTGTTGCGGACGAGCGTACGGCTGGGGCGCCGGGAAGATGCGCGCAGGTATGCAGCCAACTGTATGTCCTGGAGAGTGGATCTTGCTGAGCTGATCAGTCCCTGGCAACAAGCCGCCAACGGGGAAACTATGTCCGATGACGGGCTGGCAAGACTTGACGCGGCGGCAGACCAACTATTGGCTTACCACCAATGGGAGGACAAACCGATAAGCTTGTCCCGGGTAGCTGCAATGTTTGGCCTTTGGCTGGGTTTATTGCTATTGATAAGTCTGGTGTATATCGCAGGCGAATATCTGATTTTTTCAATTCGTCCATTTACCCGTGTGCCAATGCAACATCTACTGTATATTGGTTTAATATTCGAAACCCTCTCCATTTTACTTTACGGCAAATATTCTTGGCGGCCGAATATTCGTACGAACGGATGGCTGACATTAAGGCGCTATGTGGCAGTTACCCTCAGTCTTATGCGAAATGGAACATTCATACGGCTAAGTATCATTGTAATCTTGTTCTATATTAGTAAGGCAGTGCTGGGCAGTTGGGTTGGTGAAGATCAGCCCCCCCCACGCCCATTTTTTGAGTTTCCAATCATTAGCATCTTTTTAGTGTTAGCAACAGGGCCGGTTCAGGAGGAACTGATGTTTCGCAAAGTGCTGTTTACCTATTTGAGACAGTACAGCAGAACAGGAGCTTACATCCTTGTTGCATTAGCCTTCTATTTGACTCACGGTCTTAATAGTGGATTATGGATTATGGTTGCGTCCGTTTTTTTCTGCTTAGCCTACGAGCAGCACAATACCATAATTGCTTCGATCGTATTGCATGTTCTGATAAATACAATGGCAGTTATCAAAATATATTTTTTCCCATAGCCGGAGTCGGGGGCTGATGCTTTGTTCAAGGCTAAAGGTGAATCAGCAGTTCTCTTGTTTACGCTACTGTCGGCGATGAACCCCATGACCAGAACCAGTCTAAGGCTGCGTAGTATTTTTACGGAGGGATTATGATAATTCGCTGGCTTTCTTTTGGCCGTTCTCTGGCCAAAGGTATCGGGCACTATCAAAGAGGCGCCTATACAGAGGCATTAGACGCACTGAACGCGGCTGTCAAAATAAAGGAAAGTGATTTTCTGGTCCAATTCTGGCTGTTGCGGACCAGCGTGCGGCTGGGGCGCCGGGAAGATGCGGGCAGGTATGCAGCCAACTGTATGTCCTGGAGAGCGGATCTTGCTGAGTTGATCAGTCCCTGGCAACAAGCCGCCAAGGGGGAAACTATGTCCGATGACGGGCTGGCTGGACTTGACGCGGCAGCAGACCGTTTGTTGGCTTACCACCAATGGGAGGACAAACCGATAAGCTTGTCCCGGGTAGCCTCTATGTTTGGCCTTTGGCTGGGTTTATTGATGTTGATAAGTGTTGTGTATAACTTAGGCAAATATCTGATCTTTTCAATTTCTCCAGTTACTCCTGCACCGATTCAGGATGTTCTTTATTATGCATTAATATTCAAAACTCTATCAATTTTACTTTATTGGAAATATTTCTGGCGGCCAAACATTCATACGAACGGATGGCTAATATTCAGGCGTCATGTGGCACTTGCCTTCAGTGTTATGCGAAATAGAGCATTCATTCGGTTATATGTTGAGGTAGTCTTGTTTATTATTACCCTAATAATAATTAGAAAATGGGGTGGTAACGATCTATACCCGCAGGAATATTTTCAGTTTCCAATCATTCAGATTATTTTATTATTAATATTAGGTCCAATTAGTGAGGAACTAATATTTCGCAAAGTGCTGTTTACCTATTTGAGACAATACAGCAGCTTGGGAGCTTATATCTTCGTAGCGCTGGCTTACTATTTGTTCCATGATATTAGTAGCAGCGGGATATGGCATTTCGTAGCGTCCATTTTCATGTGCTTGGTTTATGAACAGCAGAATACCATAATTGCCCCTATGATATTACATTTTTTGATAAATTTTGTGATGCTTATCAACATATATATATTTTTGCATAGCCGGGAATATTGGATCAAACCAAGGCAGCATAGCATTTTTTGTGCACAGGCCGTAGAACCTTCTTGGGCCGTTGGCATAGACCAGCAGGAGCAGGGGGGTTCCACGACCGTCACATTTTCAAAAGATTGTTTTATTGTCCGCACGACTATAGATAGCCGTGGCTGACCATAATGGGGGGTAAATGGTTTTATGAAGCGAAACAGGCTGGGACTATGGCTTGTAAAAATTAGCGTTCTGTTGTACGGCGCTCTCATGCTCTACTGGCTGGCCACAGGGGTCAGACACTATTGGGCGGATTTAACGCTGCCGGTCCTGGCAACGCCGGCCCTGTGGATACTGCGGCCGGAAAGCTGGCTGTTTCTGCGGCTTGCGTTCTTCATGCAGTTTTTGTACTACAGTTTCCGTGGCGTCCCATTTTTAATCTACGGTCTCATTGCGGCGGGACGGCCGTTGCCGTTTACCGGGGAAGACAGGATCATTCTCCTCTGGCTGTTTCTGGCTGGCGCGTTTCTTGCCTGCGCCGTATTCATCCATAAAAACCGGAAGCTGTTTGCCGTAGAAGAACAAGAGGCCTCTAGGGAGCCGGAACAAGTTTCGTGGAAGCAGACCGTTGCCGTATTGCTGGCGTTCAGCATGCCGTTTCTGCCGCTGGCGGAACAAACCGCCTGGGCCACACTGGAACCCCAGGGTGCTTGACAATCGAGTGAACGTTAACGGGATACGGTTCAGTCCGGATGGCCAGAAGCTTGGCGTAATCAACCAAGGGGTATCCTGGACAATCCATATCTGGGATATGAAGACCAGGACTTTCAAGCCGTTGCGGGCGGCGCGCAATGAGCCCATTAGCTCGCTGGCTTTCAGCGGCGACGGCAGGTACCTGGCCATGGGACAGAGGATCAATATGGGCGTTGTGGATTTCAATACGGTCAAGGACTTGGTTGATATGGACCTGGTTGATTTGACCACCGGAGGCAGGCGGATGTTACAACGCAAAGAACCTCTCAGCTTTTTGCTGAATACCAGTCCGAAGGTTTTAGCGGTGGCGTTTAGTCCGGACAGCGCGTATCTGGCCTGCGCCAGGGGGAATTTTGATGTCCAGATTGAGCTTTGGAATACCAACACCTGGGGCCTGACGCGCACCCTGGATACAAAGGCAGTCAATACGGATTATCATCCTATGGCCTACAGCCCGGACGGGAAATACCTGGCCACGGAAATGAGAAAGGCGGCGATCGGCCTATGGGATGTGGCGACGGGCACTCTGGTCAGCACCCTTAGCGAAGGCTATGGCGGATACATCAAAGAAATCGCCTACAGCCCGGACAGCCGCTATCTCGCCGTGGCGTTTAACAAACGCTGGTCCGCGTCCAAGGCCGGTACGGAAAAAGGGTTTATCGACATCTGGGATACAAATACCGGCCAAATCTTCAAAACCATTGCGTGGGATTCCGACAGCAGGATCGGAGGCCTGTCCTACAGCCCGGACGGCAAATATATTGCCGCCTTTTTGCAACGGGAAGATTACGTAAGAATTTGGGATGTGGCCAGCGGCAGCCAGGCGGAGACCTTGCGGGGCCCGGTAATCGACAGCCCGGTGGTTGGGGTGGCGTTTAGTCCGGACGGCAAATACATGGCGGTGGCCAGTGAGCAATATATCAAATTATACGATGCGCGAAAAATTGGTAAATGGCTATGAACCGAGACAACGATAGGCCTATGGGATGTGGCGGCAGGCACATTGAAGGCTATGGCGGATTCATCAAAGAATCGCCTACAGCCCGGACGGCCGCTATCTTGCCGTAGCATTTAACAAACGCTGGGTTATTCAGTTCATTTATTAGCGCTTTCTCCGACTCCGCTCCTCCTTTTGGCTGCGGATGGGTGTAAAAGTCTTCTCGAAAGAGAATAAAGAGAATATTGTAGTGGGATTAGAGTAACGTATATAAAACAGAGCATTACGTTTCCGTGTTAGCGTTTTTTATTATAATGATTTTAATGATAGGATTTACAAGATTTGCCAAGTAATAGCGGCTGAGATATTTTACGAACGGAGAAGTCAATAATGGCAGAAAGAACGCTTGTCGACTGGATCAATTAGTATGAAAAAAACCGGCGAAAAGTTTGTTGGTCGGATTTGATGTCTGTTCTGGCAACGCCGGCCCTGCGGCCTGAAAGCATCTGAGAAAAACTACTAATTTTACATTAACTTACAAGAAATTTTTGAGAGGGAGGGAGAATTTTGGGAAATAGAGTTACTTGGCTGCTTTTAATTACGGTTGTACTTTTTTGGGCGAATGCCCCAGTTGTCGCCGCGTACGATTGGTTTACCATGGTAGAGACAGGCGGGGTAGTATACCAGGTTGATAAACAAACAATCAAGTTTTGGGGAGAAGATGCGGAAAGATCGCTTGAAATGTGGATAAGAATAATTGATACGAGACGGCCTGATGTCTATAGTCATGTCCATTACCTTGTCAGACAAAACGATATGACTTTTATGAAAAAAGAACATATCATGTACTCAATTTCAGGTGCGGTCATCATTACAACAGACACCAGTTCGAAAGGCTGGATGCCGCTTTCTGCCGAGTCTCCCGTCGGGATAATGGCAAAACATCTGTTTGCCGATTATCACGAAGACGAAGGAAATAGCGAAGCGCCTGCCGCTTCGGCGATAACAGTAAATCGACAGGAACTGAAACAAGCATTAGAGGATGACAGAATCAAACATAAGGTCCAGAAAGACGGTACTAAGCTGTTTTCTGTACAGGATGCGAAGATACCTGGCCTTTTTAGCGGTATTTCCCACTCTCTTAGAACCGACTATTGCTTATCAATTGATGCCAGCAATTACAGATCCACAACATTTAGGTTTAAGTTAGAAGATACACGTCCGGGTGTCCATTCGCTAAGACAGTCCGTAACCATACAAGTAGATGACAAAGAGTGGGTTCTAACGCTGCCGTTAAGTTTCAATTCCGACGGGTATAGGAGCGTAGCGTTTACAATAGTCTTCAAAATGCCGGATTCTCTGGTAAACGCTATGACGGCTACGAAAAATCCAGTCAAAATAAAGTGGAAGCATTGTTACAACGGAGAGTGGCGGGACTACGAACGGGTAATTCCGGATAAAGCTTTACATGATATTCAACTGATGTATTTAGGGATCCGTTCGTATCAGGATGCCCTATAGAGGCATACCCAATAAGAATAGGGCTTGTTTTATTATCATGATAGCATTCACCAGATTTGCCCGATACTAAAGATTTTGGAGAGATTTATAAATGGAGGAATACATAATGACAGAAAGAACGCTTGTAGACTGGATCAATTGGTATGAAAAAAAGACTGGCGAAAAGTTTGTTGAAAAACCGGGTTTTAATATTGAGTTTCACCCGGACAAAGGATTTATGCAGTGGAAACAATACGGCAAGACCTTTTTAATTGGGCAAATCGCTTCGGCCGACAATGAATATTGGGCCGAGTTCGTCAAACGCAAGGGAAAGGAACTGGGCTGTAAAGTGGCCAGAACCCTTATTCCCCGGAAAAGCCCGGGTAATAACCATTAAGGAGGATACCATGGGAGAAAGAACATTCGAGGAATGGGTTAACTGGTTCGAGCTAAAGAGCGGCGAAAAGTTTAATACGCCGCCGGGCTTTAGCCTGGAGTTTCGCCCGGATAAGGGGTTTGTGCTCTGGAAGCGGAAAGGGGACACCTTTGTGATTAATCAGGGCACAACAGATGACTGGGAATTTTGGGCCGTTTGGATCATAAGCAAAGGACTGGAACTGGGCTGCACAAAAGTAAGAACCCTCGTCAGGCGGAACGCCGCCGGCTACGCCCGCCTAACGGGAGGGAAAATAGTGAAGAAAGGTTTCGACCAAAAGGGCCGGAAGCTTGTCGCTATTGAATGGGACAAGCTTCCGGAAGTGCTGACGCAGTCAATAAGTGATTGCAAGGTAATGGAAAAACTGCGGGATATTGGTGCTGTACGGTAAATTGGACACAGGGGGATAATGTTGCATGCTGAGAGAGGAAATTTTTGATAGGGTAAAAAAAGTCGCCCAGGCTACGCTACCCGATGTAGACGTTGACAGTATTAAATTAAATGCGCATCTGCGGGATCATCTGGGCTTGGATTCGGTTGACGCTATGTCATTAATAATCGCGTTGGAAGAGGAGTTCAAAATAGCCATCCCCGACGCCAGAGTCAGAGACCTAACCACTGTGGAGGCGGCCGTAAATATTATTGAAGAGTATATAAAAGAAGCCTGTTAATCGAATTGCGGGGATGGAATGCTAACGTGACGAATGAAGCAAAAAGAAGAGTCGTAGTGACGGGGATGGGCATTATCTGCTCCATAGGTACAAGCATTAGCGAATTCTGGGAGAACTGCCTTAACGGCTTTACAAGGGTTGAAAACATTCCGGGACATTGGCGTAATTATTCCGCTTTCACATCTACAATTTTAAGCCCGTTGCCTGCCATCGATTTCCGTGCCTACGACATTTCATTAATTGACTCAAACAGGTTGGACTTGTCGACCCAAATGGCGATTGCCTCCGCTTCTATGGCTTTGGAGAATGCCGGCATAGACAAGGAAATAAGAAATGTAAGACATGCCGCCTATATTCTCAAGGGAATTGATCCGGCCCGAACCGGGGTAATTTATGGCACAGGTGCCGGGGGGGTCAATACATTGCTGGCCGGCCACGCCTTTCAAGCCCTTTCGAATCATAAAAAGGCGCTAACCGCCATGATAAAAAGTATCGATGCCGAGAAAAACCGGCTGCTGGCGGAATGTTTGGCGGGAATTGCTAATAAAATGCCGTTGCCCAATAGAGCCAATCCTTTTATCGTATCTATGATCATGCCCAGTGCCTGTTCAGGGAATATTTCTATAAAATACGGACTAACCGGCCCGTCCAATACATTATGTTCCGCCTGCGCCTCGGGAACTGTCGCCATCGGACATGCGTACAGGGCGATCAAATCCGGTATGATTGATGTAGCCGTAACTGGCGGGGCTGAATATTTACACGATGATTATGGTTCAATTTTTAGAGGTTTTGATATGATAGGGGCCTTGGCGCCGGATAACGGGGATAAAGATAAATCTTGCCGGCCCTTTGATAAACAGCACGCGGGGTTTTTATTTAGTGAAGGGGCCAGCGCTACTTTGATTTTGGAGGAACTGGATCACGCCAGGAACCGGGGCGCCGAAGTACTTGGCGAGATAGTAGGGTTTGCGGAAACATGTGACGCCAGTAATATCCTGGCAATTGAAAAAAACGGCGCCCAAATTAAAAGAATGATAATGGCTGCCCTGGATGAATCAGGCTTGCATCCCCAGGCTATCGACTATATAAATACCCATGGGACAGGCACGGTCGTAAATGATGAGGCGGAAGCTCAGATAATAAATGATATTTTTGGCAAGCGGCCGTTAGTTAATTCAACTAAATCAATATTAGGGCATACCATTGGCGCCAGTGGGGCAATTGAAGCAATTGTTTCTATTTTAAGCATTAAAAACAGCAAGACTCATATATGCCGCAACCTGGAAGAACCCATTTTGGATCTGAATTTTGTTACGGAGGTTAAAGAAAGGGAAATAAACACCGCAATTAGTCAATCCTTTGCCTTTGGTGGCCAAAATTCGGTGTTGGTTATGCGGGGTTTTCAATATTAACTGTGGTGATTAACAGCGCTATTCATATTGGTGCTGTATGGGAAACGTCATAGATGGAGGTTGAACATGGATTCGACTCAAAGGATGAGATCTGAAGCAACTAATAGTAATCCTGCTACAAAAATTGATAGCGGTTTAATGTGTTTAGTAACCGCTGCCAGACTTCTTGGGGTTCCTGCCGACTATCAGCAGCTTAAACGGGCCTTTCTGGTGGCCGATGCGCCGGCAGATGCGGTTACGCTTTTGCGGGCCGCGAAAGAACTGAGGCTTAAGGCGAAGCAAACCCGCACAGTGATAACCAAGCTGCCCAAGTTGGCGCTGCCGTCGATTGCTTTGTTGGGAAATGGCCAATTCGTAGTGATTGTCAAAGCCGATGAAAAACGGCTGCTTATTTATGACCCATATAAAGAACGGCCGCTTACCCTTGGCCATGAAGATTTCGGTGCTGTTTGGGACGGAACGGTTATACTTCTTGCGCGCCGGTTTAGCATTGCCAGCCTGGAAAGCGAGTTTAATCTTAGCTGGTTCATTCCTGTAATCATTAGATTTAAACGCTTTTTTGGCGAGGTCCTGATCATTTCATTTTTTTTGCAAAGCTTTGGGCTTATTACGCCATTATTCTCACAGGTCATTATTGACAAAGTATTAATTCATAAAGGGGTAACGACACTGGATATTTTGGCGGTCGGTCTGTTATGTGTCAATTCGTTCGAAAGCCTGTTAGGCGTTTTACGGTCTTATCTTTTTTCTCACACAACCAATCGGGTGGATGTTCTATTGGGAGCTAAACTTTTCAATCATTTACTCGCGTTGCCTCTAAAATATTTTGAGATTAGGCGGGTTGGGGATACCGTTGCCCGGGTGCGGGAATTGGAAAATATTCGCCAGTTTCTAACCGGATCGACGCTCACGGTTGTGCTCGACTTATGCTTTGCAACCGTATTTATCGCCGTAATGTTTTTCTACAGTGTCAAGCTAAGCTTGGTTACACTGGCATCGATACCGCTGTTTGTCGGCTTGTCGTTACTGGTTACCCCCATATTTAAAAGACGCTTAAATCATAGATTTGCTTGCGGTTCCGAAGTGCAATCTTACTTAGTCGAGTCTATTACCGGCATACATACAGTCAAAAGCCTGGCGATAGAACCGCAGCTTAACCATAAATGGGAGGGAATACTGGCTAATTATGTTAAGGCTTCCTTTCAAACTACCATTTTAGGGAATATGGCCAGTAATACGGCGCAATATATTCAAAAAATTTCCAGCCTTGCGATTTTATGGTTTGGCGCCCGGATGGTGATGGATGGAACACTCACAGTCGGCCAACTTATTGCCTTCCAGATGCTCGCCGGCAGGGTCACTGATCCTGTGCTGCGGTTGGCTAATACATGGCAGGATTTTCAGCAAATTCGCCTTTCCATTGAGAGGTTGGGGGATATACTAAATTGTCCGCGGGAACCGGCGTTCAATCCCAACCGGACTTTACTTCCTCCCGTCAAAGGACATGTCGTCTTAGAAAACCTGGCTTTCCGGTATCGTGATGATGGTCCGCTTGTCCTGGAAGGACTTAATTTGGATGTTAAGCCGGGAACTACGGTAGGTATAGTGGGCCGGTCCGGATCAGGTAAAAGCACCTTGACAAAATTGATTCAAAGGTTATATATACCCGAGCGCGGCCGGGTAATAATCGACGGCATAGATCTGGCCCAAGTGGAACCGGCCTGGCTGCGCCGGCAGATTGGCGTGGTCCTGCAGGAAAACTATTTGTTCAATGGCAATGTGCGCGAGAACATCGCGGCCGTTGACCCAGGGGCTCCCATGGAAAAGATTATCCAGGCCGCCAAACTGGCTGGAGCCCATGAGTTTATTCTGGAGCTTCCGGAGGGTTATGATACTGGTGTTGGTGAACGCGGCACGGCTCTCTCCGGCGGACAGCGCCAGCGAATTGCCATTGCCAGAACTTTGCTTATCAATCCGAGGATACTCATCTTCGACGAGGCTACCAGCGCCCTGGATTATCAGTCCGAAAGAATAATACAAGAAAACCTTGAGCAGATTTGCAAAGGCCGGACGGTATTTATTATTGCTCACCGTTTATCCACTGTGCGAAAGGCGGATACCATAGTTGTAGTTGAAAAAGGCCGTATCATCGAACAGGGTAGTCACGAACAGCTGATTAAGCAACAAGGCGCGTATTACAGCCTTTATATGCAACAGGAGGGAAGTAATGCATGCGCCTAATAACCTTTGATTGGTTTAAGCGGCTTCGCAAATCAATTAAATCGACGCAAGAAAAAGTTGCGGCCTCTGAAAAACTTAGCAAAGATGAATTGGAATTTTTACCGGCGGCTTTGGAGGTTGTACAAACGCCGCCTTCACCTGTCGGTCGTTTGACTGCTTGGTTGCTGATTGCTTTATTTTCTATTGCGGTAGTATGGTCTTGTGTGGGTCATGTTGACGAGGTTGCCATAGCCCAGGGAAAAGTAATACCTTCCGGTTATACAAAGACGATTCAGGCGTTTGATACCGGCGTTGTAAAAGCCATCCACGTCAAGGATGGAAGCAAAGTCCAACCGGGAGACGTACTTATTGAGATGGACACCACCTTTACTACGGCTGATTTTACCCGTCTGCTCAAAGAACAAGCTTACTATCAACTGGAGATAAAGCGATTAATTGCAGAACAAACAGGCCAGCCTTTTGTACCGGATCCGGATTCGGCTTTTAACCCCCAGGATCTGCTTTTTCAATTGCAATATTATCGCAGCCGGATGGCGGAATATCAGGCAAAAGCTGCAACTGCGCAGCAGGCTGTTAATCAGGCCCAGGCAGCTATCGAAACGGCGCAGGCGGCAAAGCAAAAACTGACCTTGCAGCTTGAAATTGCAATCGATAAGGAATCTAAAATGGAGAAATTGACGGAAGTTGGCGCTGTTGGTCAATTCCAATACTTGGACTATAAGGAAAAACGGAATAATATCCAACAGGACCTCGTTTCGCAAACAAGTGATATTGCGAAAGCCAACTATGCACTGCTGCAGAGTATAGAATCTCTGAATAATATCGTAAGCGAGCGGGAAAACGATATTATGAGCAAGTTGGTGGAATCCCGCCATCAACTGCAGGCTGTTGAAGAGGAGTTAAGAAAGGCTGAGGAAAAGGATCGTCGGAGCACAGTTACTTCGCCGATTGCGGGAACCGTACAACAGTTGGCGGTTCACACCGTCGGTGGAGTTGTGACTCCGGCGCAGGCGCTAATGCTGGTTGTTCCCGAAGACGCGCAAATGGAAATAGAAGCATGGGTTGCCAACAAGGATATAGGGTTTGTCTATGGCGGGCAAAATGCCGAGATTAAGGTTGAGACATTTAATTTCCAAAAATACGGGACGCTAGACGCTACTCTGGTTGAAATTAGTTCTGATGCCGTGGATGATAAAGATAAAGGCCTTGTCTACAGGGCCTTGTTTCGCACCAATTTAAATTACTTTTCTCTGGCAAATGACAGAACCGTATATTTGAGCCCGGGAATGGCCGTAATTGCCGAGATTAAGACAAGAAAAAAAAGGATTATTGAATACTTCATGGATCCCTTTATTAAATATAGGAGTGAGGGATTACGAGAAAGGTAAGCTGAATTTTAACGTCCAACCTGTACACGGGTTGGACGTTTTAGCATTCTTGCGAAGGATTTTCAGTTAACAGTTAAGTAGGGAAACTGCGTGGCCGTGTAGAACTAAGAATATATATAATTTAACACGAAATACTGGTAAGCCGGATGTATAATCGCACTATATGAAACAGGGGGTAATCACAAGCCGATGTCGCTACATAACGAAAAAGAATGGGAGACTTTCAAGCAAAAATTGTATTCGAAATCCGGTATTAATCTGAACGACTATAAACCGGCGCAAATGCAGCGGCGCATCGGTAATATGATGAGTCGGCACAGTGTGACCGGGTATTTGGATTTTTTTGCCAAACTGGAGAGCGATGCCAAATTATATAAAGATTTTATTGATTTCCTGACAATTAATGTCACCGAATTTTTCCGGACGCCGGAAAAATTTGATGAACTGGAAAAAGTAGTTCTGGCTGACTTGTTAAAGAAAAGCCCCAAATTGAACATTTGGAGTGCCGGTTGTTCCACCGGTGCGGAACCATATTCCCTGGCAATTATGCTCAATGAAATGACGCCTCACACCCGCCACCGGATTTTGGCCACCGATTTGGACAAGGAAATGCTGGCTAAGGCCAAACAGGGATCTTACACCATTAACGAACTGAAGAATATTCCCGCGGCCCGGCTTAACAAGTACTTTAAACAAGTTAACGGCAGTACGGTGATTCATGAGGATATTCGTTCCCGGGTGGAGTTTAAGCAGCATAATCTGCTTGTTGACAAATTCGAATCAGGCTTCGATCTCATTTTGTGCCGCAACGTGGTTATATATTTTACGGAAGAAGCCAAGGACGCTCTCTATCGCCGCTTCTTTGCCGCTTTAAAACCCGGCGGGGTGATGTTCGTCGGCGGCACGGAGGCAATTCTCAATTTCCGTGAAATCGGCTTTCAACACTACCTACCGTTCTTTTATCGCAAACCATAATACTAAAAAAATATATGCTAAATATGCTTAGATTATCAAATGCCACGAACTGATTAGAAATCGTCAGATACCGTTGCATATGAAAAAAGCTTATCGTGATCATATTTGCTAATTATTATTCGGACTGTCATAGTCAGACCGTCTAGGCGTGACGAGAACCGGAACGGAGGCGTACTGGACGTACGTCGAAGTGAGGACCGCAGGAACAACGACGCAGATGGCGGTTTATAATCAGTTCCCCACTTAATTGTGCATAAATTATAAAAGTCCCCAGCCGGCTAATCTGCGCATAAGGTGCATCATATTGCGGAAGAGGATTTTATCGACAGTAAGTTCTTCCACCCCGCTGGCTGCAATCAAATCTACTGTTTTGACGGCTTTGTCCTGTATGTAAAAGATGATTTCGCCAATTTTTTGTCCCTGGTAGACAGGGGCTTTTATTTTTTCCGGCAAATCCAATTCCACGGTGACGTGGTCATAATCCGCAGCGCCAACCGCCAGAGCGGCAACGCCGTCGACAACGGCGTCAACCATATTGTTCATACCGCTTTCCACCGGCAAAGCCGTAAACACTGTTCCCGTTTCGGCGTATTCGTAGAGCTCAAAGTTATCAAAGCCGTATTTTAAGAGGTGCATAGAGTCCTGCCAGCGGGCGTGATCGTGAAGCACCACGGCAATGAGTTTCTGGTTACCCCTGGTGGCGCTGGATACAAGGCAGGGTCCGGCCTGGGAGGTAGTGCCTGTTTTTACGCCGTCGGCCTCTTCCAGCATCCACAGCAGCCTATTGGTGTTGCGTACATTGCCTTCTTGCGACCGGCCGCGACGGTCCAGCCATTCAATGGACGTTTCTTTTGTGCCGACAATTTCGGCGAATAACGGATTGCTGAGAGCATAGCGGGCTATCCAGGCCAGATCGAAAGCGGTGGATAGATGATTGGGGTTATGAAGCCCGTGGGGATTGACAAAACGGCTGTTGCTTGCACCTAATGCCGCGGCCTTTTGATTCATCATAGCAACAAAAGCATCCTCAGAACCTGCCAGATGTTCGGCAATGGCCACTGCCCCGTCATTTCCCGAACGCAGTAAAAAACCTGACACCAACTCCTTAAGGGTCAGCATTTGGCCGGGAAACAAATGCAGTGAGGAACCGGCAGTGGCAGCCGCCTTGGCGCTTACGCGGACCATATCGTCCAAACGGCCGCTTTCCAGGGCAATCAGAGCGGTAAGAATTTTGGTAGTACTGGCAGGCGGCAATTTCTTGTTCATTTGTTTTTCATAGAGTACTTGGCCGGTCTTTGCATCCATCAAAACCGCAGCTTCGGCTGAAATTTGCAGCGGGGCGGCGCTTGCCGGACAGGGACCAAAGCAAATCGAAAAAACAGCGATACAAATCATAAGCATTATGGGATGACTCCGCAATAAATTAGGATTCATGCTAATTCCTCCCTGTTTTGCGCTACTTCATTATATTGCAGTGTTTTTGCTATCATTCCCTTAAAAGGAATATACCTTCTTGTTGGCGCGTAAGATCAAATAGGCGCCTAAAGGTGGAGGTGTTGATATGGATATGAAGGCAATTTGGCGGCGGGGGTTTTTTAGTATTACGGTGGTGGTGACTGGCCTATTGTTGGGAACAGCCCTTGACGTGGTAAAAATGCTCGATGACAACGCGACAGTGATAAAAAAAGTACCGACTACTCACAAAGTAGTGGCACTTTCCTTCGACGACGGTCCCCACTTAAAAACCACGCCGGAAATCTTAGCAGTGCTCCAAGAAAAAAACATCAAGGCCACTTTTTTTGTGCTGGGATCCAACGCGGCGAATCACCCTGAAATTGTAGCCCAAGCGTCTGCCGCCGGTCACGAAATTGCCAGCCATGCTTTTAGCCACAAAAGAATAAACAGTTTGTCGGCAGAAGAAATTAAGCAAGAAATAGAACGGACTGAGGCAATCATCACGGCAGTGGCGCCCAAACCCAACCTGTTTCGCCCCCCGGAGGGGGCATATAACGATAAAATCGTCGCTTTACTCAGGGAAAAAGGCTATACTACCATCCTCTGGTCGGTAGACGCTGGTGACTGGCGCCGGCCGCCTGCCGGTCAGGTTGTGAAAAATGTAATGGATGCCATTGCCCCGGGAACAATTATTCTCATGCATGACGGGCAGCCTGCTTTACCCACCGCCCAGGCGCTGCGGGAAATAATTGATCGTTTACGGGAGCAGGGATACCAGATTGTTACTGTGGGTGAACTCTTAAAATATTATGAGATACGGCAGTAGCCGCGGTAAATGGGGACCGTCAAAAATATTACTGATGATAGGGTTTAAGGTTTTGCCAATGAGACTGAATAAGTTGATCATAGCGATAGATGGTGGCTGTGCGTTCATTGCGTAATGACTGTATCGAACTCAATATTTTTTGATCAAATTTATAGACTTTGACTTTAGGCACGTTCACGGGTTTGGCAAATTCCCTCAGCCGGGTAGCTACCTTGCAATTAGACTTGGCCTCTTTAATAAGCACTGCCGGTTCTAATAGATCGGAGCCTTCGTAACGGTGAATCAAACAGTTGGGTTCAAGCCGATCGATGACCGTTTTATTATCCCCTTCCAGAACTACTTTTCCACCGCAACCGGGGCAATTGCCCAAATCAGCCGGTAAACAACTGAAACAGCTACTGCAAACAACTTCATTCATGGACACATCCCTCCGTCAATTATTTTGTCCGGAAAACCGTCGGACTATAAAAAGTTTTGCGAGTGACTGCCAAATTTTTCTTATTACAATAAGTTTTTTTCATATACAACGGCGGTGTGAAGGTTTTCCTGGGAGGGAGTCGAATAAATATTAGGCCGGAATGGTATTGTAAGGGGAGACAAGATTATGCGAAACATGAGATTGGCGGCAGCGCTGGCCCTGGTATTTATTTTAGTGACAACTGTCTTTTTAGGCGGCTGCGGCCAGAAGCTTGCTGTAGCTCCGCAACAAGGAGGACTACAAGGACTAAAAAAACTTAAAGTCGGTCTGGTATTTGACGTCGGCGGCCGCGGCGATAAGTCTTTTAATGATGCTGCGTATGAGGGTCTGGAAAAAGCCGAAAAGGAATTTGGCGATAAAATAGAAATTAAGTACCTAGAGCCGTCTGCCGGCGGGGAAAACCGGGAGCGGCTTTTAAGGCTTATGGCTCAGGATAAATATGACCTGATTTTTGGTGTTGGTTTCATTTTTACCGACTCCATCGCCAAAGTGGCAAAAGAATTTCCTCAGATCAAATTCGGCCTGATTGATGGCTTTGTTCCCGGCCTGAAAGCTGAGAATAATATTTCGTGCCTGCTGTTCCGCGAACACGAGGGGTCTTTCCTGGTCGGCGCCGCCGCCGCCATGCAAAGCAAGACCGGCAAGATTGGTTTTGTAGGCGGCATGCAAAGTCCTTTAATCGAAAAATTTGAGACCGGGTATATTGCCGGCGCCAAATATATCAACCCCAATATTGGCATATTGTCCGATTACATCGGCACTGCCAGTGACGCCTTCAAAGACCCTGTCAAAGGTAAGGAACTGACATTAAAACAAATCAAAGACGGCGCCGATGTAATTTATCATGCTTCCGGCGCTTCCGGCATCGGTGTATTGGAAGCCGCAGCTTCGCAGCAAAAATTTGTCATTGGCGTTGACTCCGACCAATCTCTCCCCGCTAAGGAAGATCAGCGTTCGTTTGTACTGACCAGTATGCTCAAACGGGTGGACGTAGCTGTATATGAAACGATCCGGAGCCTCGTCACCCAAAAATTCCAAGGTGGTTACCAAGAGTTTGGCGTGCAAGAAAACGGCGTTGGTTATGCCGAAAACCAATACAACAAGGAACTGATCGCTGCAAACAAGGCCAAACTGGATGAACTTAAGGAAAAAATCATCATGGGCGAAATCAAAGTTCCCACCAGCAAAGAAGACCTAAAGTAAATTAACCAGGAAACAGATTGTATACAAGGGGGTGGCCCCTGACAGTCTGTTAAAGTATCTGGGCTTAACAGTAAGGGATGACCGGTGGTTCCCTCATAGAACCACCGGCGAAGAGCTGATGCAGTTTACCGATAATTTCGTCGGGGGATTGACCGGTGGCGTTTAGAACAAAGGCCGGGTGGTAATCATGTATTGCGTGAGTACCGATACTAATATCGGCGTGGAGGAACTCGCCAACCGGCCCGGCAATATCCTGGCGGTAACCGGTGCAGACGACGGCATCCACCGATATTCCGGGACGCATTGCCTCCAGACTGTCGATGACAATATAGCTCGTTTCCCGCAGCTTGGCCGCAAGGCGAGGCAGCTCGGAGGTGAGAACTACTACTTTTGGCATGTGAAATTCCTTTCTTTTAATAATGAAATTATGAATATAAATATAATTGTATTAATTATTATTGCTTTTTATTCGTATAAAATGGGGATAATGTTTTTACAGAGAACAAGGGGGGACTAAATCATGATCAATCGCCGGCGAATGCTTAATGACTTTACCGAGATGGTCAAAATCAAGTGCTCTTCCGGGGCGGAAAGGGAAATCGCCGATCTTTTAAAACAGCGTTTGGCTGAGTTGGGTCTTGCGGTTTCCGAGGACGATGCGGGAAAAAAAATCGGCGGCAATGCCGGCAATGTTTTCGGTTATCTTCGCGGCAACGCAACTTCAGCCCCGACGGTTTTTTTATCTGCTCACATGGACTGCGTTGATCCCTGTGCCGGCGTTGAGCCGGTATTGAAGGACGGTGTCATTGCTTGTGCCGGCGACACTGTTCTTGGCGCTGACGATAAGGCGGGAGTCGCTGCTATCATGGAAGCTGTCCGGGTAATTAAAGAAGAAAATATTCCCCATGGCGATATTCAGATTGTGTTTACGGTAGCGGAAGAGGGTGGTTTGAGCGGGTCAAAAAACCTCGAACCGTCCCTGCTTAAGGCTGATTTTGGCTATGCGCTGGATTCCGGCGGTTCACCCGGGGAAATTATTACCATGGCGCCGGGACAAAACAGTATCAAAATCCTGGTGTACGGCAAGAAAGCCCATGCCGGCGTGGCGCCGGAAGAGGGCGTAAACGCCATTGTTCTGGCCGGAAAAGCATTGGCTGCCGTGAAATACGGCCGCATTGATTTTGAGACAACAGCCAATTTCGGTATTATTAAGGGCGGCATCGCCACGAACATCGTCCCGGACACGGTGGCAATACAGGCGGAAGCCCGCAGCCGCAATTTAGACAAACTGCAGGCGCAAACCGAACATATGCGCAAGACCTTCGAGGAAGTAGCGAGGACCAATGGCGGCCGGGCTGAAGTCACTGTTGATAAAGCCTATGATCCGTATGTGCTGGAGGATTCTTCCCCCGTTGTTGCGCTTGCCAAAGACGCGGCGGCAAGCATTGGACTGACCCCGGTCGTCACTGCTTCCGGCGGCGGCAGCGATGCTAACTACTTTAACAATTACGGCGTTCCGACAGCTGTCCTCGGCGTTGGCATGAGCAAAGTCCATACCACGGAAGAATACATAAAAGAAGAGGACCTGTACAATTCTGCCGCTTATGTCGTGGCCATTATTAAAACAGCCGCCCAAATGAAGAAAAACTAAATCAACCCCGGAGCCAAATACAAAAAGGACGCAAATCCGCGTCCTTTTCTGTATTACCAAGCTGAATTTTTCCGTGCAATGATATATTCCCACCTTGGAGGAGCCGGCCTAATTGCCCCTGTGCTCTTTCTATTTAGATAAAAAGCAACAAGCTACCCAAATGCCACGAACAGCTTAGAAATCGTCAGATGCTAGGCGCGACGAGAACCGGAACGAAAGCGTACTGGTTGTACGCTGTAGTGAGGATCGCAGAAGCACGATTCTGATTTCGTTAGTGTTATCAACGCAAGTTAACTTGTCGCAGATAACAGCAACGCAGATTGTGCGGCGACGCAGCATGGCGGTTTCTAAGCTGTTCCCCCCTTATCGTAAAAAAGTCCACTAAAGTTTTTTCTTGGTTCTTAGATACCGGCAAAGTTGATACATAAAATTTGAATAGAATCCGGCTGATTTAAGGAGCTGCTGCTTAATAGCCTTCTCTGCGGGAGCGTCGGTTTTCGGATCGGATAAGTACATGGCGAACAGGCCGCTAACCACTGTCTCGGCAAAGGCAGGGTGGGGCAGGGTTTTAGCCTGGGTTAACGCCTGTTGTCCAAAGAAACGCAGGCGCGATTTGGTTTCTTCACTGTCCTTATAGTAAGAAACAAAGTTTAGATCGCCGTTTAAACGGTCTTCCGCATTGTCAATAAAGTAATCCAGAAGGATATGTAGCCCGTTTATCCAGGGGAAATAGGCTTGAGCAATCTGACCGGCCTTCTCTTGCGTCAAATCAGAATCGCAGGCAGCGGCGCACAGCATGAACATGCCAAGGGTGGAGCCGGTGGCGGCGGCAAATTCCCAGGGAGAAATACCGGGATAGGAAGGCAAATGAGTATTGATCCAAGCCAGCATCTTTTCTTCCCTGACGTCAGGATGAAGATGCTTATACGTCTGCAGTTCGCTGTAGAACCCGGCCTGCCGTAAAATTTCGGGTTTGACAACAGGATAAGAAGGAAGATTGGTTATTTCCTGCCGGCAAGTCTCCACCAGTCGTCTGAGGTAGCCGCCGTCGTCCTGGTAGGGATAATAGGCATAATAATCATGGATCTGGGCTTCGGGGTCAAGGGCATCCGTCATAGCCAAATGCAACTGGCGAAAAGCCGGTTCATCCGTTATGCCGGCCCGGTCGCACAAGTTGTCCAGGTAGTCGCTGATAGTTTGCAGGGCAACTACCAGCCGCACGAATTTTGCCGTTGGCACTCCTCTATATAAGCTGTAAACACTGCCGCCCTGGCAGTGAAATTTTTTCAGGTGAATGCTGTCTAAAGCCTGCTCGGTAAGTTCCCGCCTGCCGCCGCCTGCCGCTTGCCGCCAGCATTCCAGTTCCCGGTCCACAAGCGGGAAAACGTCAAAGACAAATTTTCTTAAGACGCTTAGACCGGCAGCGGTATTGGCAATGGATGTTAGCACCGCTTAGTCCTCCTTAATACATATTAAACGGAAAGCCGTGTACCTTCTTATAATTTTACCCCTAATCCCTATATTATAGCAAATCATGGAATACGGATAGATACTCAGATTAATATTGTGTAATATTACACTGAATAGTGCAAATAAGCGTACGGATGTATCTGCTGCGGATACAAAATAAAAAAATTGTTCACCAGCAAAAATACAGCAGGAATTTTCAAACTTTTGCATAATAGATATACCCAGTTTGTAAAAAAGACCTTATTATTATTCAGGGGGGATTGATTTGAGCAAGAAAGGTTTGGCACTATTACTTACATTCGTGTTTGTTGCCGGTATCGTGCTTGCCGGTTGTGGCAGCGGCGACAAAAAAACGGCAGGCGGTGCAGGCAATGTGCTTGTATTTGGAGCAGGCTCCGACCCACGGGGTCTTGATCCGGCATTTGTCGATGACGGTGAATCGATGCATGTGATGGATCAGATTTACGAAGGTTTGGTCCGTTACAAACCAGGCAGTACAGAAATCATGCCGTCACTGGCAACTGAATGGTCGGTTAGCCCGGATGGCAAAGAGATTACCTTCAAACTCCGCGAGGGAGTAAAATTCCATGACGGCACACCGTTTAACGCCGAGGCGGTTAAAGTCAGCTTTGAGCGCCAGTTGCCGCCCCAGCGCAAGGATGACATGCCGTACGCCGACTTCACCTTTGACGGGGTAACCAAGGTTGAGGCAGTTGATGAACATACTGTTAAAATTACTTTGAAAGCGCCTTCCGCCCCATTCCTGGCCAACATGGCGATGATGATATCTGCTCCCATCGTCAGCCCGGCAGCCGTTAAGAAGTATGGCGACAAGCTGATGGAAAACCCGGTGGGTACCGGTCCGTACAAGTTTGTCAAATGGGATAAGGGCCAGCAAATCGAACTGGCAGCCTTTGACGGATACTGGGGCGACAAGCCTAAGATGCAGAAAATAGTCTTCAAATTCATTAAAGAAAATTCTGTTCGGGCATCTGAACTTATGACCGGCGCTGTCGACATCATGGACGGAGTGGATACCAACGATGTTAAGACCCTGGAAAGTAAAGGGATGAAGGTTCTCAAGGCTCCGGGCATGAATATAAACTACATGGCTTTTTATACTAATAAGAAGCCTTTTGATAATCCGGACCTGAGAAAAGCTATCAGTATGGCTATCAACCGGCAGAACCTGGTTGATTACCTCTACCAAGGCAATGCCCAACTCCCCAACTCCATTCTGCCTGACTTTATTCCCGGTTATTCCAAAGATGTTAAGCCTTATGACTACAATCCGGAAGAAGCTAAAAAGCTTCTCGCCAAAGCTGGTTACCCCGACGGTTTCGAATTTACCGCCATTACTTATTCCAATCCTCGTCCCTACAACCCGGTTAACGGTGAAAAACTGGCTGCAGCTGTCCAGGCTGACCTGGCCAAAATCGGTGTAAAAATGAACATCAAGTCTTATCCGTGGAAAGAATACAAGCCAGCTTATATCAATAGCGAAGGTGACGCCATGTTCTACGGCTGGATCGGTGACAACGGCGATGCGGACAACTTCCTTATGTTGCTTGAGACTGCCCAGATCAAAGGTAGCCTGAATACTGCCAAGTACTCCAATCCCAAGCTGGACGAACTTATTATGCAGGGCCGCACCACCATAGATCCGGCCACGCGGGCGGCCATCTATGCCGAGGTCCAGAAAATCGCGGTGGAAGACGCTCCCTGGGTGCTCATCAGCCACAGTGTTGACATGAGAGCCGAACGTCCGAACATCAAGGGCGATGCGCTGCACCCGACCAATAATATCTGGCTGGGCGGGGTCAGCAAAGAATAATCAATTTTGTTATATTATGTAAGTCTGAATTAAACCAATACCAAAGAAGGTGATTTCAGCTGAAATCACCTTCTTTTCACTGAGTACACCTTTCTGGAAAATGATGACAATTGAAAACAAGGTGTATCTCCTCTCAGCAATCAAATGCCACGAACTGCTTAGAAATCGTCAGATACCGTTGCATATCTAAAACTTATTGTAACAAAATTTGCTGATTATGGTTTCGATTATCATAGTCAGACCGTCGAGGCGTGACGAGGACCGGAACGGAGGCGTACTGGGGAAGTACGTTGGAGTGAGGACCGCAGGAACAACGAAGCAGATGGCGGTTTATAAGCAGTTCCCACCTTAAAGTAAATAGTTATAGAATGGAGGAAGCGTCAGGTGGCAAAATACATATTCCGCAGACTGCTCTTATTGTTTCCGGTGCTGTTCGGCGTGTCGCTGGCCACTTTTGTGGTCATGCACAGCTTTACCGCTGACCCGGCGGAAATTATACTGGGACAGCATGCGACCACCGATAAAATTGCAGCACTGCGCGAGGAACTGGGACTTAACAAGCCAATGTACGTTCAGTTCTGGGACTATATTTCGAAAACAGCCGGGGGCGACCTTGGCGAGTCGGTTATTACCAAGACGTCCATAACCGAGGAACTGTTAAAGCGGTTTCCCGCTACGGTAGAACTGGCTTTTGCCGCTATTGTCATCGCGTCTGTACTGGGCATTGTATTGGGAGTCATCTCAGCCGTCAAGCAGAACTCAATCTTAGACTACGGCACCATGGTGGCGGCTCTGTTGGGAGTCAGCATGCCGATCTTCTGGCTGGGGCTGATGATGATCATCCTTTTTTCCGTAACCCTTGGCTGGCTGCCGGCCTCGGGCAGGATCAGCATCGGCCTGCAGCCTGAGGATATAACCGGATTTTATATCCTGGATTCTATAATTACCGGGAACATGGAATCGCTGAAGGATGCCCTGCAGCACATGGTAATGCCGGCAGTGGCCCTTGGTTCCTACTCTACCGCCATTATCGCCAGAATGACCCGGGCGGCCATGCTGGAGACCATCCGCCAGGATTATATACGGACGGCGCGGGCCAAAGGGCTTCGCGAACGGGTGGTCATTGTCAAACATGCATTGAGAAATGCCCTTATTCCAATTGTTACCGTCATCGGCCTGCAACTGGGCTCGCTACTGGGCGGCGCCGTTCTCACCGAGACGGTATTTTCCTGGCCGGGAATCGGCTCCTACGTAGTGGAAGGCATACTGGTTTCCGATTATCCACGGGTACAGGGCGTAGTACTGTTAATTGGCGCCATATTTGTCGTTGTCAACTTAATCGTTGATGTACTGTACTGTTACCTGGATCCAAGGATTCAGCATTCTTAATATAGAGGATACATAATTACAGGTGGTGAACAAATTCATGGAATTAAAGCCGGAAACCTCGCCCAAGGCAGACATTTCGGATGCATCAGGACAATCCATGTCGGCTCGCAAACAAAGATATATGGAATTCATTACCCGCTTTCGGGCATCCGGATCAGCTATGATCGGCCTGATCATGCTGGCCGTATTGGTATGCGGCGCAATTTTCGCACCGGTGCTGGCGCCCTACGATCCTTACGAAAGCGATCTGCCCAGCGCCTTGCAAGCGCCCAACGCAGCGCATATTATGGGTACGGATGAACTGGGACGGGATATTTTTTCCCGCATACTGTACGGAGCGAGGATCTCGCTGCTGGTTGGCGTCGAAGCCGTTACCCTGGCCTTGTTATGCGGCGTTATTTTCGGCGCTGTGGCCGGGTTCTACGGCGGAAAAACCGATACCGTCATCATGGGGATTATGGATATTATGCTGGCCTTTCCCAGTATTCTCCTGGCCTTGGCGTTTATGACCGTCCTGGGACGGGGAGTGGAAAAGGCGGTCATCGCCATCGGCATTGTCTCCATTCCCCAATACGCGCGGATTGTACGGGGCAGTGTGCTATCGGTAAAAGAGAATGTATACGTCATGGCTGCCCGGGCCATCGGCAACAGCGACAATGGCCTGATCTTCCGCCATATTCTGCCCAATGTGCTGGCGCCCCTCATTGTGCGGGCCACCATCGGCGTTTCGGTGGCCATCCTGGAAGCGGCGGCATTGGGCTTTCTCGGGCTGGGAGTGCAGCCGCCGACTGCCGAATGGGGGACCATGCTGGGTTCAGGACGCCAGACCATATTCAACGCGCCGCATATTGTAACATTCCCCGGTGTAGCCATTACCCTGACCGTTATGGCCTTCAATCTTTTGGGCGACGGGCTGCGCGATGTGCTCGACCCGCGGCTTAAGTAGGAGGGGTGTTTGTGACGGAAATCTTGATAAATCAGCCATTACTTGCGATCAAGGATCTGAAGACTCATTTTCATGTAGGGAAACGGGTGGTAAAAGCCGTTGACGGAGTTAATATAACGGTACAGCCGGGAGAAATGCTGGCGCTGGTAGGAGAATCCGGCTGCGGTAAAAGCGTAACCGCCATGTCCATAATGCGTTTAGTACCGGAGCCTCTGGCCCAATTGAGCGGTGAAATCCGGTTTCTGGGCCGGGATATACTCAGGATGTCCATGCCGGAAGTGCGGGACATTCGCGGCAAGGACATATCCATGATATTTCAGGAGCCGATGACGTCCCTTAATCCTGCCTATACGGTAGGCGATCAGATTGCGGAAGCGGTACGGGTCCACGGCAGCAGCGACAAGAAAACAGCTTGGAAACAAGCCGTGCGCATGCTGGAACTGGTGGGTATACCGGCGGCTGCCCAGCGGGCGGGGGAATATCCCCATCAGTTAAGCGGCGGTATGCGGCAGCGGGTCATGATTGCCATGGCGCTGGCCTGCAACCCCAAGCTGCTGCTAGCGGATGAACCCACTACCGCCTTGGATGTGACCATTCAGGCGCAAATTCTCGACCTCATACGCAACCTGTCCCAAGAATTTAATACCGCTCTTATCCTTATAACCCACGATCTGGGAGTTGTCGCGGAAATGGCCCGGACCATGGCGGTTATGTACGCCGGCCGGATTGTGGAACAGGGAACTGTGGCCGACATATTTACCGGGCCGCGCCATCCTTACACCGCCGGTTTGATGGACTCCATTCCCCGGCTGGACGGCAAAAAGAAACAAATCCTGCATACCATTGAAGGAGTTGTGCCGGATTTAGCCGCTCTTCCTGCCGGCTGCAGTTTTGCCGACCGGTGCGAGTATGCTCAGGATAAGTGCTCCTTTTGGCCGCCAGCCCTTGTCTGTCAAGCCGACGGGCGCATGGTCGCCTGTCATTTCCCCCTGGGAGGTGCTGACCAATGAGTGCGGCGCAAGATTTGCTGGTTGTTAATAATTTAAAGAAATATTTTCCCATTCACGGTGGATTATTAGGCCGGACGGTTGGCCATGTCCGGGCGGTAGACGATGTATCATTTACCGTAAAAAAAGGTGAGACACTGGGGCTTGTGGGGGAGTCCGGCTGTGGCAAATCAACTACCGGCCTGCTGGTTCTTCGCCTGCTGGAAATGACTGGGGGAGAAGTACTGTTCGCCGGACAGGATGTAGCCGGACTCAACCGGTCTCAGCTTAAAACTTTTCGGCGTCAGGCCCAGATC
The DNA here is from genome assembly GCF_003966895.1 of Methylomusa anaerophila. Classification (NCBI taxonomy): domain Bacteria; kingdom Bacillati; phylum Bacillota; class Negativicutes; order Selenomonadales; family Sporomusaceae; genus Methylomusa; species Methylomusa anaerophila. The sequence goes on from NZ_AP018449.1 coordinate 1,679,620, forward strand.
GTGTTTCAGGACCCTTACGCATCTTTAAATCCCCGTATGCCGGTAGGCGATATCATTGCCGAGCCTATGACGTTGCATGGCATCGCCGCCGGTCCCGAACGCACCAGGCGGGTGGAAAAGCTGTTGCGGCTGGTAGGCTTGGGGCCGCAGCACGCCGGGCGCTACCCCCATGAGTTTTCCGGCGGCCAGCGGCAACGGATCGGCATTGCCAGGGCTTTAGCCGTTCAGCCTAAGCTGGTGGTATGTGACGAACCGGTTTCGGCCCTGGATGTGTCTATCCAGTCGCAAATACTTAACCTGCTGGTGGAACTGCAGCAGGAAATGGGACTTACCTATCTGTTCATTGCCCACGGCTTGAACGTAATTAAGCACATTTCCGACCGCATCGGGGTTATGTACCTGGGCAAGATAGTTGAGCTGGCGGACGGGAATGAACTTATCCAAAACCCGCTTCACCCTTATACCAGAACCCTGCTGTCGGCAATACCTGTTCCCGACCCGGGGGCCAAAAGGAAGCGGATCATTCTGCAGGGCGACGTGCCAAGTCCGGCCAATCCGCCGGCCGGCTGCCGGTTTCACACCCGCTGTCCGGAATGCATGGATATCTGCAGCAAAGAAGAACCTGCATTCCGGGAGGTCGGCCCCGAGCGGTTCGTAGCTTGCCACTTGGTAAAATAGCAGTAAAAACCACTCCGGAATTCACTTTATATGTGACGGAGTGGTTTTTTTGTCCGGCTTTAGCCCGACGAGTTCACTACAATCATTCACCTTTAAGCAGCTTATTTTTGTTTGAATCCTCCGGTACAGTGCGTTTTTCATCTACCGGGCCAAAGCTTTGGGCATAGGCGCGATTTTCTTCGATTTTGGTAACAACATAGCGCTTAAAGTCATCAGAAATATATTCGTCCCCAACAGTTACTTTTACCGAGGAAACGTAGGTCAGGATTTCGCCGGAATCCTGATCGATAACCATGTAATAGTCGTATTTCGGAGTTGTTTCTATCCTCTCGGGTTTGGACTGCGGTTTCGGAGAGAGAGCAGGAATTATATACTGAAATAGAGCGAAGGCGATAATAATGGCGGCGATGATGGCAATAATCAGGTTTACGTGTGATTTTGTGATATATATCCCCCCTATCCAAACATAGTTTATCCGGATTGACTTTTTGTTAATACAATTCCAGGGAAAATTACAAAAAGTTCAAGTTTACATAAAATAAAGAAGTATGATAACATAAGAAGCGATACCTGTTCGTTAATTTATCAAAGAGAGGTGAAAGGATTGCGCGGGAAGTCTTGTTCTCGCCTTTACCGTTTAACTATTAAAATATAATAATGTACAGAAGGGAGAAGGGGGGATATATCATGAAAATAAATAAAAAGCACATTTTCCTAATGCTGTTGGTTTATGCTTTGACAATTCTATCTATCCCGGCAGCTTTCGCACAGTCGGGAGACGTTACGGACCAAAGGTCGCTTAATTTTTTTGCCGCCACATTTAATAACAGGATCAATTTACAAGGTGCAACCGATGTTCTCCTTAACTCTCAATTTATAATGGAATTTGATAAAGATATAGTCGACGACACAATCTGGAACATTAATAAAAACTGTTTCAGCCTTCAGTCTGAAAATAATGAAAATGTATCAATAAATATAACCAGGGATTTTAACCAAAGACAGAAAGTTTTTATCCGGCCTATCCAGGCTTTAAAACCCGGCACCATTTATTATCTAACAGCTTCACCCGGCTTAAAGGCGAAAAATGGAAACTTAACCCTCGGGGGTACTACCGCCGGACAGGGTATAACCATTACCTTTAAGACAGCGGGACAAGCTCCGGCCAATACGCAAAGTAATACCACAATCGCCGATACTTCTTCAACCACCAGTACCGCAACCACTGATACCGCAACCACCGATACCGCAATCACCGATACTACAATCACCGATACCTCACCCAATAATCAAGTCAGCGGTCTCACTAAGGCTACGGTAATTTTAAACCGGACGTCAACACTGTTACAATCTATTTTATTTTTGCTGGATTCCCTGGGTCAGTTGAGGATGCCTATCAGCTATTAACGGTATAAATTTTATTAACATGTGAGTCCGTACTACTTTCGTGTAGTACAGACTCATTTTTTACTGTATCAGAATCTATTAAGGTTGCTACACTACTACCAGATCCACGCCCAATTCCTTTTTAAACCATTTTTTATGCTGAACCACAGCTTGACGTTCAATAACAACCGGATCATCAGTGATCAGTTTTAAGTGAGCCTGATCAGCGGCAATGGTGGCTTCGACCTTGCGCACCAGTCCCATCTGCGTGGTTTCCAGACTTTCGGCGAGAGCTAAAATAAGGGCCAGCCGGCGGGCTACCTGCCAGTCGGCCTGATCCAAAAATTCGCTGTACAATTTATGGCGCACGTACTTGGCCGAATAGCCGCTATGCCAACCGGCAACAACTGCAGCCAGCATTTGTTCCCGGTGGGTTAACCCGAATAGTCGCGCGTTCTCTACCAGATAAGCGCTATGCCGGGCATGGTCGTAATAGTTTATGGCTATACCGATGTCATGGAGCAAGGCTGCTACATTAAGCAAGGATTTCTCGCGACTGCCAAGTTTGTGAACAGGCTGCCAGCCGTCAAACATGGAAGCCGCCAACCCGGCTATATGATAATGGTGAGATTCGTTTCCTTTATAGAAAAGCAGCATATTGTGAGTGGAATGGGCCAGGATATCAGGAATGATTTCCTTTTGGCCTTTCCGTTCCAAATAATATTTGAGAAACATGCCCTCCCGTACGCCGCAGCCGCTGATTGCCAGACTGGTACCGCGGGAGACATCCAATAATGATTTGGCAATTGTAGTGCCGGCAATAATAATATCGGCCCGTTCATTGCTCAGGCCCGGAAACTTGCGGCGCTGAGTCAAATTAGTCTTAATCAGAGCATACCATAATTCTTCGAAAGCCATAGGACCAAGCCGGTAGTTATGCACTTTGGGAAAAGGATAGTTCTTACGTTTTTGATCCATCTTGGCAATGTTCCGGGCGGTTCCGCCGATGCCAACAACAGGCAGCGACAGATTTTTCAACCAAGTATGCCGGTGCAAATATCCCATAACAAAGTTGCGCATTTCATTTAATTTTTCTTCTGTAATCTTGTCGCTTGTTCCGAACATTTCAGTCAGATTGAGAGAACCGTAAGGAATACTCAGCATTTCCAGCGGCTGGCGATCTCGGATAAGGGTAACCTCAGTGCTGCCTCCCCCCAGATCAAAGAGCAACGCGTCTTTTACATCAATCGTGTTAATCACGCCGATATAGCCTAAGAGGGCTTCCGTTTCCTCGCTAATTGCCTGAAGAGGGATGCCGGTATGCTGGTAAACTAACTGGAGGAACTCTTGGCCATTATGGGCATTGCGGACGGCGGCCGTGGCTACCGCCAGGATTTTGTCTGCCTGCACCAATTCGCACATATGAGCAAAAACCTTTAAGGAGTTGATGGCGCGCCACATGGCTTCCTTAGATAAAACCCGGGACTCGCCCGCGCCCTCGCTGAGCCGTACGATTTCTTTCTGGTGATAAACAAGATTATACGCATCATTATGGTAAATATGCATAACAATCAAGCGGGCGGAATTTGAGCCCAGGTCAATAATTGCAAGCCGTTCAGTCAATTTGCCTCAACCCCTCATTTTTAGGAGATACTATATATAACGTTACCCATTTACATATTCGCTATAATTATTAAATTCCTTGTCGAAGCTGTTCGTCTGAAAATTGAAACTTCGCAACCGTGATCGTAAGCATTAAATTTCCATTAAACTTATAGCTACATAAAAATACAACAGGATTTACTCAAAATTTTGTCGAACAATATGGATAAAATTTAATTAATATTTGGAGGTCATGACGTAACTATGGCCAAAAACAGTCCGAACTCTTTCACGGCCATTCATGTTGGATCGGAGCAGATCAGTCTGCAAATCGTAGAGTATACATCATTAGATGATATAAAAATCATTGATCACAGTTCGCGCTCGGTTGGATTGGGTGAGGAAACTTTTAAAACCGGCAGGATTAGTTTTAGTGCCGTCAGTGAAATCTGCGAACTATTGAAAGGCTATCGAAGATTATTAAGGGAATATGGGGTGCGGGATTATCTCCTAGTGGCCACCACCGCCATCCGTGAAGCCCAAAATCAAGCCTATATCATCGACCAGATAAAAATCAAAACCGGGTTTAACGTCGAAATCGTGGACATGCCCCAAGAGATCTTTTATAAATATGTTTCCATATTTAATATTGTTAATCAGCAAGGCTTGACGAATGGACCGGAAGGCCTGCTGTTTGTGGATATTTCCTCCGGCGGCTTGGGTATTACCCTGTATAAGGACGGGGTGCTAAACTACCAGCAAAATATTCACATTGGGGCGTTGCGGATCAAGGAAAGCTTTGATAAGGCCCAACGGGATTCCCGCTATTTTCATCAGGCTCTGTCCGAATATATTTACAGTGTTATTGAGCCGGTTGAACACGAGATGCGGCGGCATGACATTAAGCGGCTGGTGCTGTCGGGAACTGAGACGCGCCTTCTCCTCAAAATGCTGGGCAAGGACCCGGCGCGGCTGGTCTATATCAGCCTGGATGAATTTTCTGAACTCTATCGGCAGGTAAAATCCCTCAACTTGCCGCAAATTATGAATGACTTCGACTTGACGGAGCAAAAAGCAGAGATCGTGTTTCCCACCATAGTATTGTACAAACAGATTCTGGCATTGACCAACGCGGCGGAAATCATAGTTCCCAGCGATCATTTTATTGACGGTGTTACCGCTATTCATATTATGGAAAAAACTCGCGCCCCGCAAAAGACGGTAATCGAACAACAGATCATCAGTCTGGCTCACACGTTAGGACGCAAATATCAGTTTGATACGCTGCATTCAGTGGCGGTGGAAAAATGGTCGCTGCTGCTGTTTGACTGTTTATGCCGCATCAGTGGTTTGGGAGAACGGGCGCGCCTGCTGTTAAGAGTTGCGGCCATACTGCACGATATAGGCAAATACGTGAGCTTAAGACGCCACTATTTTTATTCCTACCGCCTTATTGCCTCCTCGGATATACTTGGTTTCTCCGAGACGGAAAAACAGGTTATTGCCAACGTCGCTTACTATCATTCCACAGGCACGCCTGCCGATAATGATGAGAATTACGCTGTTTTGAGCAATGAGCAGAAAGTCATGGTGTCCAAGCTCTCGGCTATTATTCGCCTGGCTGATGCCATTGACCGGAGTCACAAACAAAAAGTTAAAGAGGCGGATTTCATCCTAAAGGGCGATGAGATGATCGTGACAGTGGCGGCAGAAGATGACATTTCTCTGGAAGAGTGGACTTTCGTTGATAAAGCCGAATTTTTTGAGGCGGTGTTTGGCATACGGGCGACACTAATCAGACGGACAGGGTGACGAAAATGACAGAAATAAACAGCGAAACATGTGACATGAACTTGATTGATCAGCCGGAGAATTTCATCAACCGGGAACTAAGCTGGCTGAAATTCAACCGGCGCGTTTTGGGCGAGGCAGATGCCCGGTATCAGCCGTTGCTGGAACGATTGAAGTTTATTGCCATAACCAGTTCAAACCTGGATGAGTTTTTCATGATCCGGGTTGCCGGCATTAAGCAGCTGGAAGAAAGCGCCGTAAGTAAAATCGACGCAGCCGGATTGACTTTGCGGGAACAACTTGAACGGATAGCGGAAGATACCCATGAGCAGGTCAAAGTCCAGTACAGATATCTTAGGGCCATTCTCCGGGAATTGGAAGAATGCGGGATAACATTAAAAGAAGTTAATGAATTTGATGATAAATCAAAGGAGTCAATAGAAAAAATTTTCCACAACACTATTTTCCCTGTCATAACGCCGATGGCGGTAGATGCCGGACATCCATTCCCCTTTCTGGCTAATCGCAGTCTCAATTTAGCTGTTGCGCTGACCCGGAAAGAAGGGGACTCAAAGACGGCAGTTATACAAGTTCCCGCCGTTCTGCCGCGGATTATCGAAGTGCCGTCTGAGGAGGAAAATAAACGGCAGTTTATTTTCCTGGAAGACATCATAAAGCATTACTGCGCCCATTTGTTTTACGGCTACAAGATACAAGACGTTGTCCCCTTCCGTATAACCCGCAATGCCGACTTGGCCATTGACGAAGAGGATGCGGAAGACCTTTTAGCCGAGGTGGAGAAATCGCTGCGTCAGCGGAACCGGGGCCGGGCTGTCCGCTTGGAGATTGGCAAAACCACAAACCGGCGCTTGCGGGACTATCTGATGCGCACATTGGACCTCATTGAAGAAGAAGTATACGATATTCCCGGTCCCATCGCCGCTACCTGTTTCTTTAAGTTTACCGATTTGCCGGGATTTGAACATTTCCGTTCCAGTCCGTTTATTCCGCAGATGCCGAAGGACCTCCTGGAGGTTGATGATCTTTTTGATGCCATTGGCAAACGGGACATTCTCGTTCATCATCCCTACGAGTCTTTCGAACCGGTAGTGGAATTTGTGCGTCAGGCCGCCAATGACCCCAAGGTGTTGGCCATTAAACAAACTCTTTACCGGGTCAGTGGCAATTCGCCTATCGTCCGCGCCTTGGCGCAGGCGGCGGAAAACGGTAAGCAAGTCACAGTTCTGGTAGAACTTAAGGCGCGGTTTGACGAGGAAAATAACATACTGTGGGCCAGGCGTCTGGAAGAAGCCGGTTGTCACGTAATCTACGGCCTGATCGGCATGAAAACCCACGCCAAAATGGTGCTGGTGGTCCGTAAGGAACACAATGGCATCAAGCGGTATGTCCATATGGGGACAGGCAACTACAATGATGCCACAGCCAAAATTTACAGTGATCTGGGCTTGTTTACCGCCAACGACCAGTTTGGCGCCGATGCTTCCGCATTTTTCAACCTGTTATCGGGATACTCCGATCCGCCGGTATGGAATAAGATAGTGGTGGCGCCTCTAGGTCTCAGAGAAGAGATTAAGAGCCGGATTGATCAGGAAATACAGTTTGCCCGGCAGGGCAAGGGCGGACATATCATCGCCAAAATGAACTCCCTTGTCGATAAGGATATTGTCCTCAAACTATATGAGGCTTCCTGCAAGGGAGTAAAAATCGATCTTATCGTTCGCGGGATTTGCGTATTGTGCTCAGGTGTACCGGGAGTAAGCGAAAATATTACCGTCCGGAGTATCATTGGCACCTTCCTTGAGCATCACCGGATATTCTATTTTGCCAATGGCGGCGATGAAAAGATCTTTCTTTCCAGCGCGGACTGGATGCCGCGAAATCTTAACGACCGGGTGGAACTTTTCTTTCCAATTGAAGATCCGGGGCATATGGAGCGGATTAAAGGGATCCTCAATATTACCCTGGCAGACAACCAAAAAGCTTATATTATGAAAAAAGACGGGAGCTACCGCCGCACCGACAAACGCGGCAAAGCTGTGAACAGCCAAATGGAGTTTTACGCTCAGGCCCAGGTTTTTTCTCAGGTGGGAAATGTCACGCTGGAGCAGAGATTAAAGCCGCTATACCGTAAAACCGAATAGAACCGGGGGATAAAGGCCATGAGGAAACAGTATAAATATCCTATACCCGGAAATAGTATCCTAGTATCATTCAAGAAAAGGGGCGGAGACTTTGGAAAAACCATTTAAAGTTGCAATTCATTATGATAACGACTGCGGCTACGTGGAATATGTGCCGGAGACCAAGAAGATTAGAGTAGTTCTGGGAAATGATCAAAAGCGCGGCGAAATAGAGGAATATCTGGCGAAAGAGCATGTTCTCCGGGTTGCCGGCCAGCACCTGCTGGATTTTTCCGAAACCCGGGTGAAGGCTGCAGATAATGTGGATAATTTACAACTTGTTCTTACAAGGATATGGGAAAAAACCGGCGTATTGGTTGACTGGAGTCGACCGGTGGCTTAACTGGGTTATCCACACATTTATCCCCAGAATGGGTATAAATGTGGATAAGTTCTGTGCATAAGTATGGGATAACCCTAAATTTGCGGTTCCATGTTCCTGGAGTTTGTGGATGAAGGAATGTGGATAAGGTGGATAAGGTGTACCAAATTTTTGTCATGAAACAGAGGTTAGCGCCCACCGATTAAAGAGGATATTTAACATGCCAAAAAGAATAAAGAATATTAGGATAAAGACTAAAAGAATAAACCAAATTACAAAAAAATAGGAAGTGATTTAGGGATGAATTATTTTAGTGACTTAGAAGGATTACGCATGGCCGTGAATATGGAAAAAGAGGGAGTGGAGTTTTACCGCCAGGCACAGGACCGCACCAGTAATCCGGAGCACAAATTGTTGTTCGGCTTTTTAATGCAGGAGGAATTAAACCACGCCGCCAAATTCGAATCTATGTACGAAAGATTGAAACAGAATAAACAGGCCGGTGACGAGGAATACCTGTTCGACGCTGATGTGTCACGTTATCTGCAGACTCTTGTCGAAACACATATCTTTCCCCGCAATAACCCTTTCATAAATGAACCCGACATAGCCAATGGAGTTTTAGAAACGGGCTGGCAAACGCAAATACCGGGGCAAAGCAACGCCGGCCAACTGACAACAAAAACCATTTTATGCCTTGCGCTCCAGGCGGAAAAAGACTCCATCCTATTTTACGATGAAATGATGAATAACGCTAAATTTCCCGATGCTAAACAGATATTTGCCGAATTGAAAGCGGAAGAACAATCCCATGTAGAAAAACTTCAGGAATTAATCCGCACTTTATAATTTACGTCCCGTTATATGTCCCCTGCACTAAGTAGTTTTTCCTTTTCTGACGGTAAAAAAAGCGAACCATAGCAGCCGCTATGGTTCACTTTTTTTTAAAATCAACAGCCATATTTGTTTGGACTAAGGAAGGAATGGCGCTGGTCTAAATCTAAGGAACTGGATTAGGCATCTTTAGCTCGCAGGTTAAGCGGTTTAATAGGTTACTTGCTTACGCAGCCAAACTGCCCCGGCTCCTGAGCAACAGGCACAATTGTGCATTCTCCGCCGCACTTTTCGCAGCGTTCCGGCTTCTTTCCGTCCTCAGGTTCAAGAATCCAGCCGCACTCCAAGCATTTGTAAAAAAAATCAGCCATTATAAACAACCCCTTTTTATATTATAGTTCTTACTTGTTAGTATTAATTCTCTGAAGATCTGGAGAATTCCTGCTAACCCTATCATGTATTTTGTATACATAAGATGAGATAAAACTGTATTCTTATTATCACAATGGCTACACAAAATTATGCACATAAAAATTCCTGCCGGCCATATGCCAAGAGCATCTTAAACAAATTAGAAAGTACTTATACTTTCTGTTAGACCGAAAAAAGCGATAGATAACTATCGCCCTCAATTACTCCAGTTTTGTGACTATGGCTTTATCAATCCGCATTCCATCCATGTCTACTATTTCAAACTTGAGACCGGCCCATTCAAAAGTATCTCCAGTTTTAGGCATACTGCCAAGACAGGAAGTTATGAAACCGCCTAATGTCTGATAATGTTCCTTGTCTTGTCCAGGCATTTCGCCAATATCGAATAGTACCCTAAATTCATCGATAGATAGCAACCCATCCAGCAACCACGAATTTTCGTCTCTTTGGACTATCTCAGGGGTATCCTCCACTTCTTGCGGTAGTTCACCAATCAGCTGTTCAAGTATGTCGTGCAAGGTTACCAGGCCGATCATACCGCCAAATTCGTCCATCACAAAGGCGATATGTGTTCCCGTCTGTTGGAACTGCTCCAGTAGTTTGAAGACACGGAGGCTGCGAGGAATAAACAGAGGTTCTTGTGTGTTATCCTCTATAAGAAGAGTATTGCCACGTGACGATAATACGTCTCTTGCATAGACAAAGCCAACTATATCATCTAAACTTTCTCTGGCCACGGGTAGCCGGGAGTGGTTACTCTCAGTTATTATTCCCCAATTATATTCGTCATCATCTTCCAGGTCAATCCAATCTATTTGAGTTTTTGGTGTCATCAAAGCGGATACTCTCATATCAGCTAAGCGAAATACCCGGTCAACCATGTCTTTCTCAGTTTCCTCAAAAGTTCCAACAGCTGTTCCTTCAGCAATCATAATCTTGATTTCTTCCTCAGTAACTCCCGGCTCCATTGGTTCTTTAACTCTTAGTGCTTTTAGGACAAAATTGGTCGAAACACTCAGCAATCGGACTAACGGCAAGAAGACTTTTGCGAAAAACCGCATAGGGATTGCAACTATTGCCGCAATCGGTTCTGGATTATTTAAAGCTATCTTTTTGGGTACTAATTCACCAATAATAAGGGAAACATACGTGATTAAGGCAATGACACCAACCATACTGACAGCGTTACTGTGCGCTCCAATGAACGGAAGAGGTTTGAGGTAAACAGCGAGTTCCTGAGCAATTGTAGCTCCGCCGTAGGCTCCTGTCACAACACCAATTACGCTAATTCCGACTTGAACGGTAGACAGTAACTGTGTAGGATCATTTGCCAACTCCAAAGCTGCTTTCGCTCCGGCGCCTCCTTCGGCAGCTTTTCTTTCTAAGCGGGCTTTACGGGATGAAACAATAGCTATCTCGGTCATAGCAAAAATACCATTGGCAATAATTAGGACGAAGATTATTGCAATCTCCAAAATTATCGATGGTGAAGGGTCTCCTTCCAAGCGTGGTTCCAACTCCTTAATTCTAAATTCTAGGATTTACCTTATATTATATCAATAATTTGACCAAAAATGAAGGAATAGATATGAATCCGCAGCAACTTTATAATTACCAGCAACGTCAATATTGACATGGAATTTGCTATTTGATATACTTTTTTGAGTGGAACAGACACGGTTGGCAGGAAATTACTGTAAAAGGACATGAAGCCTTGTGGTGTCTGTATTATGTGCGCCCGTAGCTCAGGTGGATAGAGCAGCGGTTTCCTAAACCGCGTGCCGGTGGTTCGAGTCCGCCCGGGCGCACCATTTACATAATAAGCTCGTTGAGACTTCGTAAAGCGAAGTCTTTTTTGTTTTAGTGACTTTATGATGCTAACCGACACGACGGGTAACCCGAAATACTTAAGGTGCCATGCTAGACAGATAAAAACCCCCTTAGTAACAAGTTGTACATTTTAATCATACTTTCCTGTCTACTAAAGAGGTGCGTATCAAGGAGACTTTTTCTTTCATCTTTCATTTTAGGGGTTCAATTCAGAATGAAATCCTTTGTATTATTTCGTTTTTCCATATCTATACCGTAAAAGCTCTTCATATTCCCGTAGTTTCACTTTAGCTTCAAAAGGTAGATCGTCGCCCTGATCGTCTTCGGTAAAGAATTCGGCTAACGTGATACCCAGGCCCATACATATTTTTTCAATAGTTCCCAGCATTACGTCGGCGTTTTGACCCGTTACAATTTTTTGTAAGGTAGACTGTGTTAAATAGGACAAATCCGCTAATTTGTTTATCGACATATTATCGCGTTCTTTACAAAGTTGCAAAATTCGCTTTGCTACGTCCATAGTGGCCCCCCAAGCGTGTTGTTACAAAAATTATAGTAGATTCGGACGTGTAGCGTATAACGCTCTAGTGTTGACAAATTAGTAATGAGGCGTTATGATTATATTACTAGTTTTATAAAAAAAAAACTAAAGGTTGCCATAGTTTGTACCTTTAAAGCGGGAGCTATTATATAAGCAATACAGAAGGTGAATAATGATGAATAAAAGATCGCCAGAATATGTGAAAAGGGAAAACGAGTTATGTAAAAAAATTCAAGAGGTGTCAGAGAAATACGACCAGTTTACAAAAGAGGGGAAAGACACTACCGCTATTCTTCGGCAGCTTGAAACAATTTTAGACGAGATGCAGCTTTTCAAAAAGTCATATGGTATATTCCACCAACCAGTAAACGTAGATGCTTTTGACTAGGATTAGCGACAATAGAGGACGTCAGGCTGTGCGAAAACGGTCAGATTTTATTAATAGTAACATTGACTTAATTTGCTGATTCACAAAAAAAGCGGCATAGTTCGAAAAAGTCTTTGAGAATTTCCGAATTGCCGCAATTAATTTTCCGTTCCTAAGAGATTGAGCACGCATTTTAGGTTATACACTAAAAGTGCATAACCGCCTCGCCCTTTACCTTTTATATTCGGCGCAACAAGAAATGTGTGCGGCGTCCCCCGTTGAATAGACAGTGTATATTCCAAACTGCGCTTTATTGTTCCAAACGGGTGCACCACTATCATTTGCCGTTGTTTATAAAGTTCCATATAGAGGATAACAGGGGACGTTCCTTATTTGACAACTTTGTTGTGACAAACGAGGAACGTCCCCGCAGACGTTCATACTCTATTAATATGACGAAACGCGTAGACAATGTAAAAAAGGATCAATTGAAAAAATTTTTTGGTGTGGATGAATAACGCAAATGGCATTTTACGTAACACATCTTGGCGACATGCTCGAAGCACTAGGAGAGGATAAGTGCAAGGAACTAGTACCTTGACCGAATTAAATTTTAGGATACAGATATTTCAATTTGTCGCGGGCCTGACCCGTAGTAAAATGCCAATCCACTGATTTTTTTTACAGCGTTACGCTGTGCCTCCCAAGCGGATAGTTGCTGCTGAAGAATTTCAATCGAAGGAATCCTTCGATCAAGACATTGCAGTGTCAGTGCGCTCAACTCAATTTCTGCGATATTCAGCCAACTGCCGTGTTTCGGTGTATAGTGGATTTCAAGACGCTTTGACAGCTCCAGTGCCTTTGAAGGCGCAAAAGCTTCGTAAAGCGATGCAACGGTATGCGTATTCAAATTGTCCATGACCAGCCGGATCCGCTTGGCATGTGGGTAATGCACTTCTAACAGGTCTTGTATCCCATATTTCGCAGTCTCGTGAGAAAATACAAAAATTTTTCTAGAAAATACAAAAAGAAAATGGTTTTCAAAGGCCGATGGCGAATCTATCCATATCAAGGAAATGGAGGGAACACCATGGGCTGGAAAGGAACATCAAGCCTGGAGCAACGGCAGCAACAGACGCCGTTTGCTCCGGTTGTCGCAAATCAGTACTTGAATCAATTAGGGTTCGTCGAGACCATTAACCGATCCGTAGAATGGGATTCGAAACAATGTAAAGTTTCTCCCGGTCTTTTGGCCAAGAGTGTAGTATTATCAACATTTGCCGATACACGCACTCCCCTCTATCGCATCTGGAAAACATTCTACGGAACCGATATTGCGATGCTATTTGGCGAAGGTCTAGCGGCAGAAGACTTTTCCGACGATGCCATTGCTCGAACTCTCGATAAAATCAGTGCCTTCGGTACGGAAACCTTGTTTAGCCGGATTAGTCTGGCGGGTCTTGCTGCCTATGATGTTCCTGTAGACAGACTTCATTGTGATACTACGTCGATCACTCTGGCTGGTGCTTACGAAGAATGTGAGGAGGAAGACTATCAAGGTTTATCTGTCTGCCATGGGTATAGTAAAGATCATCGTCCGGATCTTAAACAAGTCGTTTTGGGCAAAGTCGTCAATGAGCATGGAATTCCGCTGGTCAGTCTACCGCTTGATGGCAATACATCCGATACAGAATTCAACCGCTTGGCTCTCAATATTCTAACGGAAACCTATGGAGAGCGGCTTGAGAAGATGGTCTACATTGCCGATTCCAAGCTTATTAATTTGCCAACCCTGAAGATTTTTACAGAGCGGCCTACCCCTGTCCAGTTCATTTCTCGCTGTCCAGATGCTTTCTATCGGAAACTGGCGGTTCGGGTAAAACGACTGGCATTTGAGTCTGATGGAAATTGGGTTTCTCAAGGTGCGATTGGAGAAGGCAAACAGTGCGCCCAGTACCAGACACAAGGATTTCGAGAATGGGTAGATGGATCGGTATACCGTCTAATCGTAGTCAAAACCAGTGCCGGTCGGGAGCGGGTAGACAAGATTCTAGCCAAAGACCGAAATTCCTTGGAGAAGGCCCTAGCCCTTCTGGCGGATCGACCGTTTGCTTGTGAAGCAGATGCCCGTAAAGCAGCCCAGTTATTCGACCAGGAACATAAGAATTCTTGTTATGAATGGGAGTGGAACCTGGACTCTACCACGGTGGAAAAGAGATCACGTGGCAATCCGGGAAAAACACCTAAACCTCCAATCACAGAAACGACTTGGCGTGTGCAGGGCAAGATCTTCCGAGAGAAAACCGACAAATGCGATCTACTCCGTTATAAAGATGAGAGTTTTGTCTTGATTACCAACGTAGCCGAAGAAGCGATGTCTGACCGCGAAGTGTTGCGCCAATATAAGGAGCAGCACCGAGTTGAGGTACAGTTTAGGACGCTCAAGGAACCCGCGCTGGCGGCACAGATATTTCTCAAGAAACCAGGACGTATCGATGCTTTGTTAATGTTATTGTCCGTGGCGCTGTTGATTCGAGGACTGATGCAATTTCGGGTTCGTCAGCAACTGGCAGGATATTCGCAGACTCCGAGAATCGGGATGAATCGGGCCAAGCTGACCCAGCCAACAGCCGAGATGTTGCTGATACTATTCAAGTCCTATGTGCTGATCCGGGAAGGGCCAGATTACAGGTGTGAGTGTCAAAGTAACGAAGATTTGAAAGCGTTTCCCATTTGGATGGATCTACTTGGCATTCAATTTGAATAGTGCCAGGAAAATTTCGTGATTGGCTCATCAAGCATGGGCTTATTCAAGTTGCCCTTGTTATAAAAAAAAGTCTGTGATGCACATTCCTTAGCTCTTCTGAATTACTCGACCATATTACTATTTATTGCTTACATTAGGGTGCGAAAAATGAGTTGTATTTGCAATGCCCAATCTACCTTTGTCCGGCGTTCAGAAGCAAAAACATGTCGCCATCCAGCCAATGGCTCGGTAAAAAGGAAAATGCTGCATGTCCCTCTTCGGACATATTCATGATCTTCCTTTCGAATCTGGCCTGGCTTCATGGGGATTGGCTTTAGCTGGTGATCCAGTAGTTGACAGGGTTGTTCGTCCATACAAATCAGCGGCATTGCCTGGTCATACGGCAACGCATATACCTCGAGGATATCTTCCATCCGAGCAACAAATTCTCCACTGTACTTTTTGGGGATACACCATTGCTTTTTCAAGTGAGGCTTAAGTTGTGTTTTTTTAAAGTAGTGCGGATGGCTTCACGGCCAACCGCCTCTATGATCTCCAGTTCCACTGCTTTTCTCGCGAGAAGTCGGATGGTCCATCGTGAAAACCCTTTTGGGGGCTCACTACAAGCTAACGCGATGATCCTCGCCTCAATTTCTCCGGTTATAATCGGTTTGCGTGGGAGTTGCGCTGGCTTTTGGGATCGCAAGGTATATTCGATTCCTTGGTTACTGTAGTCCTTGATGGTTTGGTAGGCTGTAACATCGGACACCCCACAGCGCTGGGCGATTTCTTCTTGGGTTGGTGGTTTGCCCACAGTTTCGTCGGCCAGTAACAGGATGGTGCAACGTTTTTTTACGCTCTTGCATGTTTTGTCTTGATTCATGACTTGATACACATACTCTTTTTCTCTGTCATTGAGCTTTACATGGTATTTTTTGTTCATTTCTATACCCCTCATCCATCTCTTTTGGGTATAGATTAACTCTAATTTTCATCTCGGTCAAGGTACTAGTCGCCAATTTTTCTTGCCCTATGGATTCTGACATAGAATATTTTTTACATGAAAAGGCTATTCTTTTCCATAAATTAGGGATATCTAGGACATATCTTGTATATACATCGTATAAGGATAAGAAAGAATTGGTTGGATACTTCGCAATTGCACCTAAAGTTTTGAGAATCAAAAATAACGTATCTATTTCGTTGCGAAAAAAATTAGTCGGAACAAAAAGCAATGGTATAAATGAAATACCTGTTTTTTTAATAGGACAGTTATCCAAAAACTATAGAGATGGATTAGACAAGCTTATAAGTGGGGATGAATTGCTCTACCTTACTATGAAAAAATAATTGAAGCTCAACACATAACCGGAGGTAGGATAGTACTAGTTGAGTGTGCCGAACATATAAAGTTAATGGATTTTTACTCGCGGCATGGATTCAGGTTTTATGAAAAAGATGAAAGCGATGGACTATTACGCTTTATACGTGAAATTAACGGTATAAACCTTACATAGAATCTTAAGCTACTTTGCCTCGGGTGAAGTAGCTTTTAATTTTATTTAGGTGGCGCGATGTTAGTGTAATCCCGGAGCAACGAAAACAAATGAACTGAAACACCAACCATTGCAGTTTCCTAGTTTGCCATGTAAAAAAAGACTATACGGATTGTATTACCCATAAGTATTTCATTAAGAGGACAAAAAAACTTGTCCCTTAACTCTTAGGCGACCAGAGGGACGGTGGTACTGTCTTGATAAAGGAAATATTAAAGAAGACGGTACACCGTCCCTACATCTACCCCCTGTGTCTACTCTAAAATATAGATGCATGGAGAAAATTAGGGCGATATACTATTTTCCCCAATATTTTCAATACGGGAAGGAAGTGTTTGATTGTTCGTCAAATACCGAATATATAGAATTATCATATAAAGACAAAAGCCGTGATTTTATTCTTAAGGGGAGGGCAGATGTGAATATAGTTTTGGATACTAACATTTTTATATATCGTGAAGATAATGCAATTCCATCAAACAAGCTTACAGAATTACTTCGAGTATGTGCCGAGTTAAATATTAAGACTATTATTCATCCGTCTTCTATTGAGGATTTGCGGCGGGACAAAAATGAAGAAAGAAAGAAGATCATGTTATCTAAACTGTCAGCATACCCCATTCTATCGGATCCGCCATTAGCGGATAATGATCAGGAGTTTATTGATACTGTTGGGGTAGCGAACAGTCATGATACTATTGATAATAATATTTTATATAGTGTTTACCGGAATGCAGTAGATTTTTTAATTACTGAAGATAAAGGTATATATCGTAAGGCGCGGAAGATTGGCCTTGAGGATCGAGTTTTCGACATTGAAGAGGCAATAAAATATCTAAAAAAGTATTTTCTTAATGAGAACGTTTACCAACCTCTAGCTATAAAAGTAGTACATCTTTATCATCTTGATCTCAACGATAAGATTTTTAATAGTCTTAAGCAAGATTATCCGGGTTTTGAGCTTTGGTGGAGGAAAAAGAGTAGAGAAGGAACTAAAGCAAGAGTAAATATCCTTGAGGATGGATCATTAGGAGCAATTCTGATTTGGAAAGTAGAACGGGAAGCTATTGCGTCTCAACCGCCTTTACCAATAAAGAAGAGGTTAAAAATATCAACTTTCAAAGTTACTAATTCGGGTTTCAAAATTGGTGAACTATTTTTGAAAATGTCTGTTGAGTACGCTATGAAAAACGAAATTGGAGAAGTATACCTTACCCATTTCACCGTTTCTAATGACGAATTGGTAAGACTAATTGAAGATTTTGGATTTTACCGAGTTGCAAAGTTAGGAGAAGAGGATGTCTATTTAAAAAATATTATAGTTACCGAATTTAGCTGTTACACAGAATTATCCCCGGTTGAAATATCCAGAAAGTATTATCCTTCCTTCTATGATGGTGAGGATGTAAAGAAATTCATAGTTCCCATTCTTCCCAAATACCATCAAAAGTTATTTGTTGAAATAGCTAAACAGGATAGCCTTTTTGGGGCAGATGAGTTTTGCGTGGAAGGGAACACTATAAAAAAAGCATATTTGTGCCACTCTCAGAGCAAGAAGATGGAAGCAGGAGATATTTTGCTGTTCTATGAATCAAGAACGGCAAAAGGTATAAGAGCAATTGGTATTATTGAAAATGTGTATTATCGGGTGCAAGACATACAGGAGATCATACGCCTTGTCGGGAAAAGAAGTGTTTATAAGGTTAAAGATATTGAGCGAATTGCCCTGAAGCCAACTACAGTAATCATTTTTCGATGGCATTTCTATCTGCCAAACTTTATAAGCTACCTTTACCTAGTCAGAAATAGAATTTTATCAGGACCGCCTCAGTCAATTTTAGAAATTAGTCATGAAAAATACGAGCTAATCAAACGGGGAGGAGGATTGGATGAGCGTTTTACTGTCAATCAGGCCTCAGTATGTAGATGAGATTCTAAATGGAAATAAAAAGTATGAATTTAGAAAGTCTCAGTTTAAGAATACCGATGTAGAGCGGGTTTACATGTATTCAACAGCACCAATAAAAAAAATTGTGGGTTTCTTTAGGATAAAAAGCATCACCGTAGATGCCCCCGAGCGGTTGTGGGTAAAATTCAGTGACAAGGCTGGGATAAATAAAGACAGTTTTTTTAAATATTTTGGCGACAGACCAGAGGGAATAGCAATAGAAATAGGCGATGTAACTGTGTATGATTATCCAGTTGAACCCCAAGACTATTTTCCAAATTTTGTCCCTCCACAATCGTTTTGCTATATTAATGATTCTTGCTTAAAGCACGAATAATAAGGTGTGTCGGTGCTTCCTTTATAGTTTGAGATAGATCTTTTGGTAGAAGATTAATGTTCGTAAACCCGAAATTTTAAACTCAGCAATGCGGTTGTTAAAGAATTAAACGAGATTGTAAGTCTTATTCTACGAACCCAGCGTGGACATCCTTAAGGTGAACTTTTGTGATGATAGCTTCATTTTGGTGATTTGGGACGACCGAGTAGACAGCTACCCACACGGAAGGCATAATTTGCATTTTGTACTAGATATACGAACTGACACAACAGTTTTGCATCAAGACTTAAAGACTGTATACGAAAAATGTCTGCCCTAAGCAGACAGGCTGTTCCCCAGTCGAAAGGGAGACAAGCCAATAACAAGAGTGCAGGCTATCGAATACTTACTGAGGCTGCTAAAAAAGGTGGGAATCAAAAAGGCGATAGGGATGTATATGCTACGGAAAACGTTTGGTTATTGGCATATCAGAAAAGATGTAAGTGATGCTTTTGTACTTTCCTCACAAACAAAGGAAAGTGTAGTTTTCGGAAAATAGAATTAGGGCATTTGTGAAAGTTATTGAACAGAATAATAATAAACTGGAATTAAAAAGTTGGGTTGATAAATTTAAAGAACGGTATTTGATTGGCTGATTTGGGTGAATAGGTAACGCATTGCAAATGACGGCAAAAATCGAAAACTCCAGAGAATTATTTTATTTGGGATTTCAAGAAGCTTGAGTAGCAGGGGGAATCATATGAAAAATGAAATCGTTAAGCTTATTGTCAGTGCGGCTAGAATTGAGAAGAATACTTTGAAGTTAGCGTCCTATTTTCATAATGTAACAGACAATATAACTGTAACAGGTATTCAGGATGTTTATATTGAGGTTCACGATGCAAATGGCGAATTTGTAGCAGCTACCCATTTTGCGGATGACAGACTTTCTCATTTGGAAATTAGACCCAAAATGCATGTCGATTGGCTCTTTAAAATGGATGGTTCGAATTTAAATGTCGACTTAAGACAATTTACCTGGCGAACAAGACTATCTTATTCATATCGAGAACTCGAAGCTACGCACTATAAAGCTAGAACTACCACAGAAAGTGTTTTTACAACTAATAAGAGCTTTGTTGAGCAAAATTATCCTAATGTCACAGTCTTTCTTCAGGAGGACTACCTGATTAAGTTTTGGCTAGATCGCGACTGGGAAGTTGATGAGTTAGCTAATTTTTTAGAAGCAATAAACAGCATCTACATGACATTCTATATTGTAGATGAGCTAGAGGTTCGTTATAATGAAATAAATGAAATGCCACACTGGATGAAATTTAGACTCGTTTCCGATTTAGTATCTGACCGTTGGTTCATTCCAAAAGAAGACCGATTGTTGCTCAAATGGGTAAAAATGTCGTCCCCCGGTGATATAGGCTTTGAAGGGTTAGCTAAAATTTCTCAAGAAGTACGGGAGTGGGTTAAGGACCTATCTTATAGGAATGACCAAGATGAACGGATGAGAGAATTACTAATCGTTGAAAAAAGATTAGAAATTATTGGAAAAGCAGCTAAACTGGGACTCGGAGGGGGGGACATTCTTAATTTATTGGATCAGAAAATAGACGTGAAGGAAGATGTTGTTAGAAAACTTATAACCGAAGGAAAGATAGGATTGATAATTGATAAGAAATTATAATAGTGACACATTGGTGACAATCTAAAAAAGTGCCTCAAAAAATTCTTAACGGAGAAACAATAAGGATTGTCTAAACCAAGTAATGTCAAGGTTTTTATCAACACAACGAATTTTCTACCAATACTATCTGCAGTCTTCAAAACAGTTATTGTGGCCCTAATCTGTTACGGAATTGCATATCTTAATTGGGGATAGTTTTCTCTACCCACTGTAAGGGATAAAACCAGATTATTGTGAAGTGATATCCGGTAAACCCAATAAAGTCAATCAATTTTACCGCCCCATATTTCGATTTGATCGCCAAATTTGATTATTTAAATAATTGTTAGTACTTTATACTTACTCTAAAGATGAGGAATTAAGCGTAATTTGGGCTTAATACTGAGCAACAAAAAAACTCCCTACACTTTGTGGCAGAGAGTCAATCTCTAATTGAATAAATCCGAATGGGCACCAGTGCGTTCAAAAATAATAGTGTCTACCATAGGTTTATAAATCAATAGTCAATCTGGTTCGATGTGACATTTCCTGCGGTTTTTATATGTCCGATTAACGCATGGTCTCTGTGGCATAGAGCAAGAGGTTTTTCCTTGAGTAGTTAATTGATAATATCCTACTTATTTGTGCACCATAAGAAAAATAGAAATCCGTAGATATCGTAGTCTGCGGATTTGTAGACCGTATCCCTCGGGGTACGGTATTTTTAATTTTTCTGTGAAGCAAAAATACCTGATTAGTCATAGTCTGCACTATACGCTAGTGGTTTGTAAACTCTAAAGCTATAGGATGAATTGCGAGAGGTTTTTCGTCCTGCGAGGCGGAGGAGGCGCGCATATCGGGAATATGTAAGCCGACGACAACAAAGCAGGACGGAAAACCTCTCGCAAGAACACTATAGAATTAGGGTTTACAGACCACTGGAATCAAGACCTAAAGGAGGGAGAGCTTGATGAGGTTTAATGATTGTTTTAATAGCTGCGGAAAATTTGATGTTTGCCTGTGGCCTTTCTCTAATATTAATTTTTTGATCTTAATCATTTTTGTAATATTATTTTGTTTAGTTGGCATTTAAAAAATTAACTTTTGATTCGAACGTGCCGGTGGTTTGAAATCCTCCTGGGTTTTAAAGTAAAAATATAGTATAATTGGGCCGTCCCTGTATCATATTATAGTTGTCATTAAATGCTAAATGGATGTAGACAACACAATAAATATTCCATAGGGGAGGCGGCACAATGGAAACAATGCAAGAAACAAAACATGATATGCTGGAAAAAGGCGCTGTACTGCAGCGGGATAAAAGAACCTACGCCATAGCACCGCATATACCCGGCGGTATAGTTCTGGATTTTAATGTCATGCGTAAAATTGTTGATACTGCGGAAAAGTACGGGGCGCAGGCGCTAAAGCTGACAAGCGCGCAGCGGATTGCCATTGTTGGTATTGAGGAAGATAAGGTTGATCAGGTATGGAAGGAACTTGGCATGAAAAAAGGCCATGCTATTGGCTTATGTGTGCGCAGTATTAAAATATGCCCGGCAACTCATTTTTGCAAACGGGCCCAGCAGGATGCCGTGACACTGGGGCTTGCATTGGATGAAAAATATCATGGCAAGGATTTGCCCTCAAAGTTTAAAATGAGTGTTGCCGGCTGCCCAAATTCTTGTAGTGAACCAGCGGTAAGGGATATAGGAATTATGGGTACCCCCAAAGGGTACACCGTTATGATCGGCGGAAATGCCGGCATCAAACCGCGGTTGGCCGATATATTGGCGGAAAATGTTCCGCAAGAAGACGTTATTCCTATGGTTGATAAAATTATCAACTACTACAGCGAACACGCAAAAAGTTATGAACGGTTGGGAAACATGATTGAACGCCTGGGATTTGAAAGGATAAATCAGGATTTGTCAAACTAAGATCGAGTCCTCCCGCTCACCGTAGTACAATAAAAAACCGTAGACGCTGGGTCTACGGTTTTTTTGTTGGTGCGCCCTGCAACCGGCAAAACTGGATGCGATTGAGAGACAGTGTCAGTAATTGCCAGGCAAGATTACTAATCAAAATAGACTTGCGCGACGCATTCTTTTACGCTATAATATCACAGTGACGCAAACACTTGTCTTGTATTTATCAACAAGGTTAGAACAAATAGTTGCAACCCTGCCGGATTGCCGGATGCAGGGAAATATAAAATTCAAGTGTGCGCATCATAAGGGTCAAGCGTGGTGAACAGGATAGTGGATGACAACTGTTATATGGGGTTGGCGCTTTTAGAAGCAAGGCAAGCTTACGATATTGGCGAGGTGCCGATCGGTGCGGTGCTTGTCCTGGACAATGAAGTGGTTGCCAGAGCTCATAATATGCGCGAAGCCTGGCAGGATGCCACCGCCCACGCGGAAATGTTAGTGATCCGTGAGGCCTGTCAGCGGCTCAAGCGTTGGCGGCTGACGGGTGCTACGCTTTATGTTACCATCGAGCCCTGTCCCATGTGCGCCGGAGCGCTGATTATGAGCCGTGTCAACCGACTGGTATATGGCAGTTCCGATTATAAAGCCGGTGCCGTTGAATCGATTTTTAACATTGTGCAGAATCCGGCCCTTAATCACTGCCTGGAGGTTACCGCCGGGGTCCGGGCCGATGAATGCGCCGCGATTATGAAGGACTTCTTTCGGCAGCGACGCAAATGATGAATGTGGAGAGGTGTTCTCGGAGGCGTGCCGAAGCGGTCATAACGGAAACGACTCGAAATCATGTAATGGGTGCATAAAAACTGAATATTTATACACGGAGGAGTATCGAAGTGGTTGTAACGAGCCGCACTCGAAATGCGGTTGTCCGCAAGGGCACGTGGGTTCGAATCCCACCTCCTCCGCCAAAAAGCCTTGAAATAAGCCCATTTTAGGTTTTTTTTCTTTCCCTTCTTCAAGGTGGAACATCGTCCCCGCCTGAATTGTTATCAAAATCCATCCTTTTTCTAGAATCCGCACGACAGCCATGTTCATTGACTATAAAGCCGCAACTTGTTTACGTATTTGCCGTCGCGCATAGAAAAAGATGATTACTTGACCGACTCCTGCTAACGCCAGGTGATGGGATGTCGTCTGCAGCGCGCAGAATACCGCACCGAAGTTGAATACCATGCTGGCTGGCATGCTGATGAGGTAGATTCTCATATATAGCAGTTGCAGTAATGTTCATGGCCATGATAGGCAGGGAGAAGATCAATATTTTTCTGAATAGCGGTCCATTACCAATATCCGTATCGTGGTGGCTCTGTGGGGTCAAATGGAAATACGTTTCTTTTGCAATTTTTACAATCAGCGGTGGCATGACATTGTGGTTCCCTTCAACTATGACTTAAAGCATCAAAAATCCGAACCTTTCTCAATCAGAAAGAGATTCGGATTTTTGATGTTCGTGCGCCTGACAGAATTCGAATTTGTGACCAGTCCGACGCGCCTACCCATCTGGGCCACGAGTGCCTATTCCTAAAAGTTTGCAACCCGGTGCTTTACTCTTTTCTGTGCGGATAGGCTCTTTTGTACGGTTCTGGAACGTATCCAGGGACATCATATTTTTCGGCTGCCTGAACGGCGAAATACGGATTGCGCAATAATTCCCGGCCAAATGCAACTAAATCAGCGCGTCCGTTTTGTAAGATTTCCTCGGCCATTTCCGTGTTTGTAATGAGACCAACAGCAATGGTCGGTTTTTTACACTCTCTGCGGATCTGTTCGGACAGACCCACCTGATAACCCGGATAATCCCTGACGCCAGCCGGCAGCAAGCCGCCTGTACTGACATGAACAAGGTCGGCAAGAGCGGCGATCTCGTTTATGATTTGCACCATCATGCCGCCGTCGATACCGCCTTCGGCATAATCATGCGCCGACACACGCAGCCAGAGCGGCTTTGTCGCTGGCCATACTTTTCGGATTGCTTCCAGCACTTCCCGTAGGAACTGTGCACGGTTTTTAAGGCTCCCGCCGTATTCGTCCGTGCGCCGGTTGGTAAGCGGAGATAAAAACGAGTGAAGCAAATACCCATGCGCCGCATGCACCTCCAGCGCATCGAAGCCGGCAGCATTTGCCCTCTCAGCCGCTTTTTGAAAAGCCGTTACGATCGTTGAAATCTGATTTTTGGTTAATTCATAGGGCGTGCGATCCTTGTCGCTGAACGGTATCGCACTGGGGCCAAATGGTCCACCGGCAAGAGAGGTACTTTTCCTGCCGGCATGATTGATCTGAACGGCAATTTTAGCCCCTTCCCGGTGGCAAACATCGACAATCTGCTTCAGGGCCGGTATGTGGTTATCATCCCAAATACCGAGATCCTGATCTGTAATTCTGCCCTCCGGCGTTACACCCGTCGATTCCACGATAATAAGTCCTGCTCCGCCGACCGCTCTGCCGCCGTAGTGAGCAATATGAAACAAAGTCGGAAAGCCGTCCGCAGCCGCTTGATACATGCACATGGGTGGCATAACGATTCTGTTTTTCAACGTTACATTTTTTATATTATAAGGTTCAAATAATTTCATAATTTCTTCACACGCCTTTCGTCTTTTTAGCTATTGTACGCCTTTTGCTTTTTCTGATTTATCCATATTTTCCGCTGCGGGCGATTTATCCGGACACAGCCCAATCAGCCCAATCAGCAATGCCCACGCCAGGATGCCCGCCGTGACCAGAAACGTATTGTGGATTCCGGCAGCAATCTTTTGGGGGCTGGCACTGCCGGCTTTTCTATTTTATGCATTTATCTTTTTCAGAAGCCAAGCCATGTTCTCGCCGCCGCCCCGCATATTCTCCATGCCTTCGCTGTCGTTCAATACTTCTCCCGGTTCCTTGCCGTAAACCATGTTCCAGTAGCTGCCCCCGACTAAGTACATCTGCATGTAATGCAGGAAGTGGTTCATCGTGTCAAAGGCCTGCATGCCGCCGCCTTGTGTTTGAATATGTTGCCGTTTGCCGCGGATACCATGCCCGACCGCTCGATAAAGGCCTTCATCTCCGGCGTCACGTCCGCGTAATAGACGGGTGAGCCGAGGACGATCCCGTCCGCAGTTATGTGAGTCGTGGAAACGTCGTCACACTTTTGCCTTCGATTGTAGCGGCGGGGATTCAGACCCCGTCCGTCGCCGTGCGGGAAATCAGCCAGATTCCAATTTACCGGGAGATTTCCGTTGCCATGAAAAAAGAGAATGTCCCCTCTTATCTGCCCATGTTTTCCGAGGAGGCTGCAACACTCTAAATTTCCGGCATGCTGTTACGCACCCATTACTGAAAACAAGGTACCCCGTTCTGTTCAAGCTCCAGCAGGGCTTTTTTCATGTCAAGGCCGCCTGCATAACCGGTGAGAGCGCCGTCTGTTCCGATTACCCGGTGGCAGGGGACGACGACCATCATCGGGTTTTTGCTGTTCGCCAGGCCCACTGCGCGGCTTGCTTTCGGACTGCCGAGGACCGCCGCTATCTGTTTGTAGGTACGGGTTTCCCCATAGGGAATCTGACAAAGCGCGTTCCACACTTTTTTCTGAAACTCCGTACCATGGAGCACGTATGGGAAGTCAAAGGTGCGGCGCTGTCCTTTGAGATAGGCGCGTACCTGGTCAAAAGCCAAATCGGAAAGCGCGGAAGGCTCGTTATCAGCGTCAATCTGATCCGCTTGTTTCAAAAAAATGATTGCCGTAGCGGTATACCCGATCTTCAAAATTCCAAATTCAAAATCATAGAAAGCGTACTTGCTCATTTTCCATGCTCCTTTCTGTAGGCGGCAGGAGATAACCCTGCTGTTTTTGAAAAAGCGATAAAAAGATCATTTCTTCGCCGCCTCCTTTCTCTTTTGGGGTGCATAGTCCCGCATTTCCGGAATCTCACCACTGGCAATTGCCCAAAGATACAGGCTTGCCACCGTTCCATAGGGCGAGTATCGCCTGGCGTATTGCGCAAAATTTTTTTTGTCGATGCTTCTGTGATGATACAGCATCCGCATGCCGCGGTGAATGGCAAGGTCCCCGAAGCTCACAATATCGGGACGCTGCATACAGAAGGTCATGATCATTTCCGCAGTCCACACGCCGATGCCTTTTAGAGCGGAAAGCTCTTTGATAACCTCAGCATCTGGCAGGCTGGTGAGCGCAGCGATGTCAAATTCTTTATTTCCGACTTTCTCTGCAAAGTCTTTGATGTACCCGGCCTTTTTGAAGGTCATGCCAAGTTTTTGAAGCTCGTCTAATTCCAGGGAATCTATCGCAGCGGCATTGATATTCCCAATCCTGCCGCTAAGCCTTTGCCAGATGGTCGCTTGGGCGCGGGTGGAGATCTGCTGCCCGATGATATGGTGGACCACAGAGGAGAAAAGATCGCCGTCAACCGCCCGGTAGATATGCCCGATCCGATCAATCGCCGCCCCGAGCAACTCATCGCGGCCTTTTAAGAATTTAATTTCCTTGCTGCCATATTCAAAATACAAAAAATCACCTCCGCTGCTGCAATTATAACATAGGCATCCGGTGACTTTCTTCTCAATTTCGGATATTCAACTATCCTCGGACCCATTTATTTCCATGCCCGTCCTGACTGCCGTTGCTTTCCATTCATAACATGTAAGTACGGCCTGTTCCCGCACCGGTCTGGTTCTGGGCTCAGCCAGTGCCGTATATCCCCCATGCGCCAGATAGATGGTTATCTTCTCCAGCAGTTCTTCCATAGTTGCTGCCCATATATGTCCACGGTGGATAATCATGGTATTTATCACCTCCCGGCCGGCCGGCAAACGGCCTTATTTTTATTTTCTATACTCGCCGAAGGATTCCAATATACTCGTAGGCAATAATTTAACAATTTAATAATTTAATAACTACCGCCCGGACGCTTATTGGAATTACGCCCGTGGCAGTCCGGAAATCGAGTAGAATGGGAGAAATTTCTTAGGATGCTTTGTAGGATTTTAGCCATTAAGCAAGAATTATTAAATCTAATGAAGGTTAATGCGTGTAAGATTTGTGTTCGCGTTGTAACAATCTTATTCTGAATTCGTCGAACGGATTTTCCGGGAGGGACTGATTTTGTCAAACAGCAGATATATTTCTGTGTTATTGTTCCTGATATTATTTACATTGCAAATTGTGTGGGCTTCGCCAATTGAGGCTGCTTCCCAAGCCAATCCGGTTGAACTCGCCGGCATTCGTTTTGCCGTACATACCGACGCCATCACCGGGGACAACAAATTGCGGCTGGTGGTCGATGTTGCCGGTCCTGTGCAGGCAACGGCATCTTTAGACTCAGGGCCGGCCTCCCGTCTGACTGTAGACATTAAGGGAGCATCTGCCGGCAAGATTGCCGGAACCCTGGCTCTGGACGGAAATATTGCCGGTGATGTAAATATTTCATCTGTTGACCCGTCAACCAGCCGGCTGATCATTAATTTGCCGCTACGTATAGAGGAATCCGATTATAAAATATTTACCTTGCCCAATGATCCAACAGCCAATAAACCGTTCCGGGTTGTTGTTGATATTATTAAGCCGCCACCGCTGCCGGCGTTTCATTATACACCCGGATTAAGCGGCAAGATAATTGCGATAGATCCTGGCCACGGCGGCACGGACCCCGGAGCTATCGGCCCTGGCGGGAGTCAGGAAAAGACAGTGACCCTGGCCGTGGCTTTGAAAGTCAAGGAATTGCTTGAAAAAGCAGGAGCAACAGTATACATGACGCGAATGGATGATCGCGATGTGTATGCTCCCAACGACGGGGCGACAGAAGAACTCAACGCCCGGGTCGTGGTGGGCAATCAAAATAATGCGGATATATTTTTGGATATCCATGCCAATGCTTTTCAAAATCCTAACGTGGGGGGAACGGCCACTTATTACTACCGAAAGTCGCTATATGACAAACTGTTGGCGCAAAATTTACAGAACAGTGTTGTTAACGTTGACGGTCTAAATAACCGGGGAGTTAACCAGGCAAATTTTTATGTGCTTAAGTATACCCGAATGCCGGCTGCTCTCGTCGAGCTTGCTTTTATTTCAAACCCCGACGAGGAGAAATTGCTCAATTCACCTGAGTTTCAGCAAAAGATAGCGCAAGGACTCGTTGACGCATTAGATAGCTTTTTCACACAAGCGGCTAAAATAGGGGGTGGTGCCAGTGCTTCGTCAAACTAGTATCTGGATTATAACCGGGTTGATGACTGTATTACTCACCGCAGGCTGCGGCAGCATGCCTGCATCCCAAAATACGGATAGTTCGTTGACCAGCGGCGCTGCGCCGGTTGATGCGCCGGCGTCCAAAACTTCAAATGTCCCTGACACTCAGGCGACGATGGTAATTACAACTTATCAGGCGACGAAAGATGCCATGTATTTAATTCCCGAAACCCATACGGTACCCAAAAACGATCATCCGGCGCAAACTGCACTTGAATTATTTACAGCCGGTACCAATAATCCGGACCTTGTCACAATAGTACCGGCCGGTACCAAAGTATTAGGTATAAAGGTTAAGAATCATATAGCCTATGCCAATTTTAACAATGCATTAGTTAAAAGTAATCCTGGTGGGTCGACAGAGGAGATGTTGCTGGTTGCGGCAATAGTTGATACTCTGACCGAATTCCCTAATATTGAACGAGTGCAAATTCTTGTTGACGGTAAAAAAGTCGATACGATTACCGGCCATATGGACACCAGTGCGCCCCTTGGCAGATCAGAATATATTATCAAGAATCAGGCTGCCCGTTGAGCCAGCGGCTGACTAGTAAATGAAAGGGTTACAGTTTACTGACTGTAACCCTTAATTACTTTTGGGCGCTGTGATATGTTAGAATACACAAATAGGCGTTTATTAGACTGCTATTTACAGCCTATGGTTTATGAAGCCGGCTTTTGTATCGGATACGTAAAATCAGTAAAACTAGCGGCATAAGCAGCAGCCAGTTCGTTAACAAGAAGTACAGCTTTCATTTTCTCCATGCCGTCAATTTCCCCACGCACAACTTCGTGTAGTGAAAGGATGATGTCTAATAATTCTTTGCGAATTGATTCTTCCTCCGCTGTAAGGTTTTTAGTGTAACTGGAAGCCACAAAAGTGGGATTAAAGATATATTCTTCCTGCAGGTAGAGATTTATGATCCGAAGCAGCATTGCAACTAGTTTCGCCGCCCTATCTTTATCCAGGGACTTGTCCTTGCCTGTACAAGAGTTAAAACAACGGGCACTAACCGTAAGTAAGAAATTCTTAATAGCCTCCTCGCTAAGGATATTATTTCTGGTTATCGATCTCACATTCAACCCCCCCTTTAAATTAGAAGAGTGGTTTGCAGCGGGATATTGATATTACGGTTATTTCTTTAATTAAATTATATCACGAAATTAAATTTTTCGACATACATTTTACAATTTTTTGTTGTTGCATTATCGTCATTTAGCCTATTGGTTCCTACTACAGCAAGGCGAATTGTTATAGAATTATATTATTGAGCAGGATATCAGACTTAATTTAGAGAAAAAAACTAAAAATAAAACGGCCATACCGGTAATAAAGGATGGGCATTTTAGTATAGTTTATTAAAACATAATAAATTTATAAGAATATAATAAAATAGTAAAGGATAAATTCTCTAGCTTATTCTAATACCGGGTGTCAATTTAATGCAAACATATATGGCATTGCCAGCAAATTTAAGTGGAGCGTATATGTATATATGCAATTTTTATATCGTTATATAAAGAAATACTGGCAACAATTTTTTATTGC
The DNA here is from genome assembly GCF_003966895.1 of Methylomusa anaerophila. Classification (NCBI taxonomy): domain Bacteria; kingdom Bacillati; phylum Bacillota; class Negativicutes; order Selenomonadales; family Sporomusaceae; genus Methylomusa; species Methylomusa anaerophila. Next base: position 1,709,635 of record NZ_AP018449.1, read on the forward strand.
GGTTGTTTTTGTAACCCTGGAAACTCTATGTGATCTTTTGCAGCCGACGATCATGTCCCAAATTATTGATGTGGGTGTAGCCGGACGGCAAATGGACTATATATTGCGTATGGGCGGCCTGATGTTATTCGTTACGGCGGTGGGAGCTTTAGCAGCGTCCAGCCGCAATATTATATCCAGTACTGTATCACAAAATTTTGGGACTGAGCTTAGGGCAGACTTGTACCGAAAGATTCAAAGCCTTTCCTTTGCCAATATGGATAAGCTGGACAGAGCATCTTTGGTGACTCGATTGACAAATGATGTTACGCAAGTGCAACTGCTGGTGAACGGGCTGATGAGGATTTTTTTGAAGGCGCCCCTGTTGTGCATCGGCGGCCTGATAATGGCCATACATCTAAATTCCCGCTTGGCAGTGGTGCTGGCAGTGGTGGTTCCGGTTGTTGGCGTACTGATCGCAATTAACATAAAAATTGGTTTCCCGCTTTTTATTAAGGTTCAGAACGCCCTTGATCAGGTAAACAGTGTCATGAGGGAGTATTTATCCGGCATTAGAGTTGTCAGGGCCTTTAACCGATTTGATTATGAAGTGGCAAAATTTGAAAAAACAAATAAAGAGTATCAATCCCGGTCGGTTACCGCCATGCGCGTGCTGGCCGCATTTAGCCCCAGCGTCGCCCTGACGGTGAACTTCGGTATAGTTGCGGTACTTTGGCTGGGAGGATTAGGGGTGAATAGCGGACAAATACAAGTAGGTCATATAATTGCTTTTACAAATTATATGACCCAAATTCTCTTTGCCCTGATGATTATTTTTCTGGTTTTCAATATGTTTGTGCGGGCCAGAGCTTCAGCCGGCCGGATTGGGGAAGTGTTTTTGCAGGACAATGGTATGAAGTGGGAAATGGATGTTGAACCGGATAACGGCCTAACAGGCAGAATTGATTTTGAAAATGTATTCTTTACGTATGAAGGGGCAGCCAGCGATGCTGTGATCAAGAATATTAACCTAACCTGCATGCCGGGGGAAACAGTGGGCATTATCGGCTCAACAGGCGCCGGCAAGAGCAGTTTGGTAGGCTTGATTCCGCGTTTTTACGATGTAACCGCCGGCTCTGTTAAGGTGAACGGCGAAGATGTTAAGAACATAAATCCCCGGCGACTAAGAGAAAAAATAGCGGTTGTGCCGCAAAAAACACTATTGTTTACCGGTACCATCAGCGATAACCTCAGATGGGGAAAAGAAGATGCCTCTCAGCAAGAAATCGAAGCAGCGGCCAAAATCGCTGCGGCGCATAATTTTATTATGGCCTTCCCCGAAGGCTATCAAACAAGGCTGGGGCAAGGCGGGGTCAATTTATCCGGCGGGCAAAAACAACGTATATCCATTGCCAGGGCTTTGGTTAGAAAACCGGCGATTCTTATTATGGATGATTGCACCAGCGCGGTAGATGTGGTTACGGAGACAAAAATAAGGGAATCCTTAAAAAAATATGTGGATAATCTTACTTGCCTTATAATTGCCCAGCGGATTACATCCGTAATGGACGCGGATAAAATTGTTGTATTGGACAATGGGGAAATTATTGGCATAGGTACGCATGAAGAACTAATGAAAAGCTGCGCTGTTTACCAGGAAATTTTTCAATCCCAGATGGGTAAGGAGACACAAACCTATGTCTCAGCCAAATAACCGGCCTGGCGATAACAAAAGCCAGTACGGTAATCGGGTTTCGGGTGGTCCGGCAAGGCCTGGCAGAAGCTTTGGGGGCGCCCGTGGCGGTGAAGGACCGGTTATTAAGCCGAAAAATTTTAGCGGGACTATCCGCAGACTGTGGTCTTATCTAAGCAAGGAAAGAAAGTTTCTGGCCATCATCTTAATTTTTATTTTATTTGATGCGGCCATCACGCTTTTAAGTCCATATATCGTTGGGGTTTCTATCGATGCTATGTCTTCCCGCAGCCCGGCCGCCTTTGGAATGCTGGAATTGCTGCTGATAATACTTGTTATAGCGTATGCTGCCGACGGCTTGGTTACCTTTTTTCAAGGCTGGCTGATGGCAGGTGTATCACAACGGATTGTAAAGGATCTTAGGCAGGCATTGTTCGGCAAGCTTCAGAAACTTCCTGTGGCTTATTTTGATACCCATACCCATGGGGAATTAATGAGCAGATTAGCCAACGATGTTGATAATGTAAGCAATTCAATATCTCAGTCGGTAACCCAGGTGATGTCCGGGTTTATTGCCATAACCGGCTCTTTAATCATGATGCTCGTGTTGAGCCCCTTGCTCACATTGGCCAGCCTAATCACCGTACCGCTGGTAATTTTACTTACGCGAACAATTTCCCGAAAAACCAGCGTATTGTTTAAAGACCAGCAAGAACAGCTGGGAAAGCTAAATGCCCACGTTGAGGAAACCATTTCAGGAATACAGGTAATTAAGGCATTTAATCACGAAGATAAAGTGATTGCCGGTTTTGATGCCGTAAATATGAAGTTGTGTGAAGTGGGAGTGAAGGCGCAAATTTGGTCGGGTTTTTTAATGCCAATTATGAATGTAATTAATAATGTCGGTTTTGCTGCTATTGCTCTTGTCGGGGGTATCCTCGCGGTAAAAAATGTCATTACCGTTGGTATGATAGCCAGCTTCTTGGGCTATTCCCGGCAATTTGTAAGGCCAATTAACGATCTGGCCAATATTTTTAATATTCTTCAGTCCGGGGTGGCGGGCGCCGAGAGAGTGTTTGAAGTGCTTGATGAACAGGAGGAAGCCGCTGATTTACCGGCTGCGATAGTATTGGAAAATCCCAAGGGTGATGTGGTTTTTGAAAATGTTAGTTTCGGTTATCGGCCGGATGTACCAGTGTTGAAGAATGTCAGCTTTGAATCAGGCAGCGGCAGCAGTACCGCCCTCGTAGGCCCGACGGGAGCGGGGAAAACCACCATTGTGAATTTGTTAACACGATTTTATGATGTAACCGGCGGCAGAATTTTAATTGACGGCAGGGACATAAGAGAATATACCAGGGATAGCCTGCGAAAATGCTTTGGGATAGTCCTGCAGGATACTTATTTATTTGCCGGTACTGTTAAAGATAATATTAAATATGGTAAACCAGACGCTGCCGATGAGGAAGTAGAAGCCGCCGCCGCAATGGCCAACGCCGATGTTTTTATCAAACGTCTCGCTAAACAGTATGATACAATGCTATCAGAGAATGGCGGGAATTTAAGCCAGGGACAACGGCAGCTTTTGGCAATCGCCAGAGTAATTTTAGCTAACCCGTCCATACTCATCCTGGACGAAGCTACGAGTAGTATTGACACCCGCACCGAGCTTTACATCCAGGATGCATTATTCAATATCATGAAAGACCGGACTACGTTTATCATTGCGCACAGACTGAATACCATACGCGGTGCGGATATGATTATGGTAATAGATCATGGTGAAATTGTCGAAAGGGGCAGTCACAATTTTTTAATAGATAAGCAAGGAGTATATTATAGGATGTTTTTTAACCAGTTTAAAAATATGGAGGAACTTTATAAAACATGATAAAATTTGTAAAGCAAGCATTGGGATATTCTGCGGGCAAAGTCGAAAAGATTTACTTTTTGACACGACGGTTTTACACAAATTGCCAATGATTAAAGGGTATTATATAAAGGATTTCAATTGAATAAGGGGGAACTGAGTTGTATAAAAAACAATTATGTCAAAGAATTAGAGAGCTGTCGGACAAGTTATATGACAAGTATATTGCCCCTGCAACCCGGGAAAAAGTCTTAGCTGAACTGGAAAAGATATGCATTCAATATATAGAATCCCGGAAAGCGGCAAGTACAAGTAATCGTGAACTCGTTTAGCCAAACTTCCGGGCTTCGGTGGGGGACGCTACCCCCACTGAAATTTGGAAGTGGTAACATCCCTTCTCTGGTTGTGGTTTGGCCGCAAAAATGAGGAGGCCGCTGGCTGCCAAAAAAATACCATATAAAGATACTTGCATTTTGAAATAAAATAATATATAATCCTGTATGTGCCGTAGGACGTGGAGAGGTGTCCGAGCTGGTTGAAGGAGCACGATTGGAAATCGTGTGTACGCTAATACCGTACCGAGGGTTCGAATCCCTCTCTCTCCGCCATTGATGATATAGATGATATAGATGATATATTTATATATTGATTTTATGGAGGCTGGTACAAAATGTTTAAAGGCGCGTTTTGTACCAGCCTCTATAAGCCGATTGCGGCTTCCTGCTTTTAAGGTCGGACCACGGCAGCGGTTGGGTCTTGCGCAATGGGAGCTCATGAACCTCGTTAGGTCCGGAAGGAAGCAGCGATAAGTGATAACTTCTATGTGCCGCAGGGGTGCCTGAGCGTTGCTGTGGCCCGACGTTGAAAACAGGACGCCGTTTGTAACAATAAGTAACATTGTCAAGTAGCCTGACAGGGTTGCTTCTTTGCTATATATGTCACATTAAAGAAATTGATATCCGGGTATTAGGACAGCGGCGAAGCGTTTCTAATGCCTGGATATAATTTTATAATTCTTTAATGCGGTTCCATATAACGACATAGCGCAGCGCCATTGGTCATAAATTATTTTCAGGGAAAAGGGAAAAATTTAGCTGGCGTGGAATATATCTTTCTGGTGGAGGAGGTGCCGGAATGGCCTATGTGGCATTGTATCGCAAATGGCGGCCCCAGGATTTTGATACCCTCATCGGACAGGAGCATGTAAGCGTAACCTTAAAAAATGCAATTGCCGCCGACAAAATTGCCCACGCCTATCTTTTTTCGGGTCCCAGAGGCACCGGTAAAACAAGTACAGCCAAGATTCTTGCCAAATCTTTAAATTGCCTCAACGGACCGACCCCCAACCCATGCAATCAATGTTCCAATTGCCAGCGTATTACTACCGGTACGTCAATGGATGTGTTCGAAATTGATGCCGCATCCAACCGCGGCATTGACGAAATCCGCGATCTTAGGGAGACTGTCAAGTTTGCACCGGTGGACGGACGGTACAAGGTATATATCATAGATGAAGTACATATGTTAACCACTGAGGCCTTTAATGCCCTCCTGAAAACACTGGAAGAGCCTCCGGCCCATGTAATTTTCGTCTTGGCTACTACCGAACCCCATAAAATTCCGGCAACCATTCATTCCCGCTGCCAGAGATATGATTTCCGGCGGATTGGCGTTGCCGATATAGAAAAGCAGTTAACAACAGTAGCTGTCAACAGCGGTCTTAACGCTGATGCCGAAGCCTTGCGCTTGATTGCAGTCCAAGCGGACGGCGGGATGAGAGATGCGCTTAGCATTCTTGACCAATGCGCTGCTGCCCAAGATGGTGTCATTACTCCGGATCAAGTACGAAGACTGCTCGGCCTTATTGGGCATGAATGGGTTTGGCAGATAACGGAGGGATTGGCTAAAAGGGATACCCCGACTGTCCTGGTTAAATTGGATGAACTTATTAATTTGGGTAAGGATATTCGTCAGCTCCTTGTGGAACTCACGCTCCATTTTCGCAGCCTTATGCTTTATAAAGCGGCGCCGGACCTGGAAAATATAGAAATGTACAGTGACGATAAAAGGGTATTGTCTAATCAGAGTGCCTGGTTCAGCCATGAAGAACTTGTCCGTATCCTGGAAATGTTGCATACCGCCGCGAATGAAGCGCGATGGGCCCAGGAACCCCGAATCGTAATCGAAATGACTTTTATTTCCATTTGCCGCCGAACAGCTGGCAGCGATTTGACTTCACTTATTGAGCGGGTGGCTGCCCTTGAGGCCAAGCTGGCAAATGCCTCAGCCTTGCCTGTGGCTGCCGCCGCGGCAAAGCCTCAACCGTCTGTAGTGAGGGAAACTCCGGCAATTCCTGTTGTCCCGCCTAAGGGAAAAAAGGTTTCCCCGCCTGCCCGGCCTGAGCCGGCAAAAGAGCCGCAAGTTAGAGAGGAAGTACCTGCCAGCTTGACGGAAATCTGGGCGGCGGTACTTAAGGAGCTTTTAACCACAGGTAAACGTTCGGTGCATGCCTGTGTTATGCAAGGACAGCTGGCCTCCCTAACCGACAATCAGGCAGTTGTCCGCTTTACAGCCGGTTTTCCGAAAGAACGTACGGAAAAGGATGATTTTCGGCTGATTGTGGAAAAGGTGTTGGCACAAGTTAGCGGCCAACAGGTCCGTTTGACGTGCACCCTCGGGCAGGATGAACCTGCCCGGCCGGCTCTCCCGTCCCAAGAGTCTTCTGCTCGGCCGCAGGAGGTCGAAGCGGCGGAGCCGGGGGAGGAACATCCGGCCGTGCAACAGGCACGGATTCTTTTCGGTGGCAAAATCATTAAAATAGATGATACTAATCAAAGTGAATCATAAACAAGGAGGAAGATAATATGTTGGGAAATATGGGAAATATGGCCGGTATGATGAAAAAAGTCCAAAAACTTCAAGCCGAAATGGCTAAACTGCAGGAAGAGCTGAAAAGCCGGACAATTGAAGTATCTACCGGTGGTGGAGCAGTAAAGGTGGTAGTAAACGGCGAGAAGCGTATTCAATCCATCAAAATTGCTCCCAACGCGGTTGATCCCGAAGACGTGGAAATGTTGGAAGATTTAGTGACAGCTGCTGTCAATGAAGCTATGACCAAGGTGGATGACATGATGGCTTCGGAAATGGGCAAGCTTACCGGCGGACTGAATTTACCTCCCGGTATGTTCTAAGATATGCAATACATAGCACCATTGGCGAAATTGGTGGAACAATTTCGCCGTTTGCCGGGGGTAGGCCCTAAATCAGCCGCCAGAATGGCCTATCATATTCTGAAGATGGATAAAGAACAAGCCCAAGCCCTGGCGCAAGCAGTGTTGGAAGCGAAAGAAAAAATTCATTACTGCTCGGTTTGTTTCAACCTCACCGATTGTGATCCTTGCCAGACCTGTAGCTCCGAGGGGCGTGACCATAAACTGATTTGTGTCGTAGAGGAACCCAAAGATGTTGTGGCTATGGAGCGTACCAAGGAATATCACGGACTTTATCATGTTCTTCATGGCGTATTGTCTCCCCTTGATGGGATTGGTCCGGAGGAACTCAAACTGAAAGAACTGATCTCCCGGGTAAAAGAAAATGTGGAAGAGGTTATCGTAGCTACAAATCCGGATGTTGAAGGCGAAGCCACAGCCATGTATATTGCCAAACTTCTAAAACCCTTGGGCATTAAAGTGACCAGAATCGCCCATGGATTGCCGATGGGCGGGGATCTGGAGTACGCAGACGAGGTGACCCTTTCCAAGGCGCTTGAGAACCGGCGGGAAATATGAGGAGCAGGCGAAGTTTTTTAATAGTCTGAAAAGAATTAAAGCGCAAGTTTGCACTTGAAAAATGCAGTGCAAGCTTGCGCTTTTCAAATTCTTTCTTGTTTGCCAACGATTCGTGGTTTTCGTACCTGTTTATGGCAATACTAATTGCAGGAGGAGATGCCTGTGAAATCAATATGGTTAAATACGATAGGCAGTCGGGTGCAGGACCATACACAAGCTGAAAAAGAAACATTGTCTATTCTGGAACAACTGGATTCGGCCCGGCAAGAGTGGATTAACGCCCAGAACTATTATGATAATGTTTTGGATAAGGATTTGATTGACCATGCGGCCTATCTACTGAAAGCGGCGGAAAGAAAGTATATCTACCTGTTAAAAGTGGCAAAAGAAAAAGGGATCAGGCAGCACCCCTTTTAATAGGCTGCTCTTGGTAGACCCCCTGACATTCATGAGGCAACTAATGCCTCTTTTTTTTTCTTAGTCATAAAATAGGGTCCCGATTGAATATATTGTGTTAGGACAAGATTGACAAGGAGGAAAAGATATGTGGAGCAACTTTTTAAGAATACTCTCCTGGGGCTCCGAAGGATCAGAGCATAAAATAATGGATTCGTTGTCTGTGGTAGTGGAACAAGCCAGGCAAGAATGGCTGTATGCCCAAACATTATATGATATAGTAACGGACCCGGATCTTATTGACCATGCAGCATACTTAATCAAAGCCACTGAGAAAAAGTATATTTATCTTCTGCGTAAAGCCCGTCATGAAGGTGTATGCCGTTCGCCGGCCCAACATTTTGCGGTTCAGAACGGTATGGTAAGAAGGGGTTGCTGACGGGCAATTTCTGGATTACAATATTAGTTGTAGTTAACGATGTACCATAAATGGATGGGGAAGGAGGAATAAACCATGCCTAATCTGCAGATGTTCGGATTTGAGTTTAATGTAATTATTGCTTATATATTTGGGATAATATTAATTTATCTTATCGGACGGGTCTTCTTAATGCCGATTAAATTGGTATTCAAATTAATCTACAATGCCCTGATAGGCGGACTTATGTTATGGGTGGTCAATTTTATCGGCAGTCATTTTGCTTTTACCATCGGGATTAATCCTGTTACCGCCTTAATTGCCGGCTTTTTGGGGTTGCCGGGAGTGGTTTTGCTTATCTTATTTAAAATATTTATTGGTTAAGAGTAGGTCTATTAATCGCTGCCGTTTTAATTTGGACAAGGAGTGGACAAGCAGTTGGATATGACTAATAATCAAGAAATTACTATTCCAATTATTGAAGCTTATGTTGGTGAATACGCCAGCGGCAAGAGCGAAAATGCGGTTAATCGGGCCATTAATTTAAGAAAGCAAGGCTTACCGGTAACTTTGGTGGATCTTGATACTGTTGAGCCGGTCTACACTATTCGTCCTATTAAAAGGGAACTTGAAAATATGGGAATTGATGTAGTAGCTTGGGAAACCCGGGATACTGTAGGTTTAGGCGAAGCCGGCAATGTTATCAAGGGATCCATGCGATGGGTGTTAAAGCGTAAGGGCAACATTATTATGGACATCGGCTATGGTGTTCATGGCGCCAGAATATTTAACCTGGTGGAAGGAGCTTTTGAGAACCCTTATCTAAAAATTATTGCGGTTACTAATATGTCCCGGCCATTTACTTCAAGCGTGGACAATATTTTAGAGTATGCGTCTTCTTTGGGGCGTATTGACGCCATGCTGAACAATACGCATATGGCGGAAGAAACTACTGTTGACATTGTAGAGCGCGGAGCCCGGGGAGTTACAGAAGCTGCTAAGCGTTTGGGACTGCCTGTCGTTGCAACCTCGGCAGTTAAAGAAATTGCTGAACAGATTGGCAAGCTCGACTGCATGGGTAATCCGGTGTGGCAGTTGGAGCGGATTATGCCCCGTGCTTTCTGGTGATTGTAAGATAATATTGATAATATTATTGACATAATAAATAATGCATGATACTATATAAAAGTCGCCATTGACGGCGGCAAGAAATGATAGAAAATGGCAAAAAAAATATAATTGACACAGAATAACTGATGTGTTAATATATAATAGCTGTCGCCAATTACGATAACGGAATACGGACAGCGAAAGAGTGCTCCTTGAAAACTGAACAATGTAAGATAAATACGCCAGATGTGCGGTGCTCAACGAGCACGAACAACAAGTTGGATGGAAAGCATCCAACACCAAAAATTTCTGATGATATTGAGCCAATAAAACGGCTCCGAATAATAAAACTTTATTGGAGAGTTTGATCCTGGCTCAGGACGAACGCTGGCGGCGTGCTTAACACATGCAAGTCGAACGGGGAGTTAGCAATAACTCCTAGTGGCGAACGGGTGAGTAACGCGTAGGCAATCTGCCTTCTAGATGGGGACAACACCGCGAAAGTGGTGCTAATACCGAATGAGATATAAGAGATGCATATTTCTTATAAGAAAGGTGGCCTCTGAAGATGCTACCGCTAGAAGATGAGCCTGCGTCTGATTAGCTAGTTGGTGAGGTAACGGCTCACCAAGGCGACGATCAGTAGCCGGTCTGAGAGGATGAACGGCCACACTGGGACTGAGACACGGCCCAGACTCCTACGGGAGGCAGCAGTGGGGAATCTTCCGCAATGGACGAAAGTCTGACGGAGCAACGCCGCGTGAGTGAAGAAGGTTTTCGGACTGTAAAACTCTGTCTTGAGGGACGAACGTATTATAGGTAAAGAATCTATAATAATGACGGTACCTGAGGAGGAAGCCACGGCTAACTACGTGCCAGCAGCCGCGGTAATACGTAGGTGGCAAGCGTTGTCCGGAATTATTGGGCGTAAAGGGCGCGCAGGCGGGTCTTTAAGTCGAAAGTCTAAGTGCGGGGCTCAACCCCGTATGGGCGTTGGAAACTGGAGACCTTGAGTGCAGGAGAGGAAAGTGGAATTCCCAGTGTAGCGGTGAAATGCGTAGAGATTGGGAGGAACACCAGTGGCGAAGGCGACTTTCTGGACTGTGTCTGAC